>CAZWOU010000140.1:0-18779 GCA_964635375.1 uncultured Pirellulaceae bacterium
GCGACACCGCAATCCGTGCCGTCGCCCGCACGCTCCCGCCGAGTACCAGTTGCATCATGGCGCTGTTGCTCCGATTCGTCTTAGCTAACCGCGACTATTCCGCCATCCACCGTGCCCAACGCGTTCCGGCCACGAAGCCTCGTCCGTCGGCCGCTCACGCCGGCCGCGCACATCGGCCCCGGCGGAGCGAGTCTGGCGCCCATTTCCGTCCGATTCCCAGTGCTGGCATCACTTTAGATGCGGGCCGAATGCCGAAACCGAATCGGCTTCCACGTGGACAAGTCTCTGAGTACATTGACGGCACTGGCGCGTTTTGCATCTGATGACGCCGCCTGAATCTTAGCTTTCGGACCGTGCGGCTGTTGAGTTATAATCGACCTAAGTACAAGCTGATAATGAACGTTACGGCGAAAGTCCTGGTCACCATCTTCGCCGGCGATTCTGAAAACGGATGAGGATTGGCACATGAAACGCCGCGTAATCTTAGCGATCTTGATCACTATCACCTCGTTGGCTAGTGCGGCCAGGGCTGAGGTATCCAAGGCGACACGCGAGAGAATTGCCGCTTTGCAGTTGGATCTGAAGAAAGCGAGTTCGCTGTTTCTCAGCGATGATTTCAAGCAGTCGGGCGAAACAATTGAGAGGATTCAGGCTGTCGTCCAGGAGTTGGCCAAGGCGGGCGATAAAGAGACGCTTGCGGCGCTCAAGCCGCTTCACGACTCACTTGGACGAGCTCACGCGGCGCTGGAGATCAAGGGCGTAAAGATGGCGGCGCTGCCGCCATTGGGCGCGACGGAGCCAGGCAAGCCGACCGAACCGTTGCCGCCTGGTGCGGTTGGCTTCACCAAGCATGTGGCCCCCATTCTGATGGGCAAGTGCGGAGCCTGCCATGTGCGGAATGCTCGCGGCATGTTCAGTATGGCCAACTACGAGTCGTTGATGGAAGGAAATGAAAATGGCAAGGTCTTGATTGCCGGCGACGCCAAGAACAGCCGCCTCATCGAGAAGCTTGAATCCGGCGACATGCCCCGAGGGGGTCTCAAGATCAGCCCGGCGGAGCAGGCGACATTGGCGAAGTGGATCGACGCGGGAGCGAAGTTCGACGGGCCGAACCCAAGAGCCAATCTGTCCGTGCTGGCCCCAAATGTTTCCTCAGCGCTTCCCAAGGTCGAACTCCTGCGGGCGACGGGCAAGGAGACGGTGAGTTACGCGAGCGACATCGCACCGCTTCTCAACGAGCACTGCGCGAATTGCCACGGGAACGGCCGGCGTCCTAGCGGTCGATTCAATCTCACCAATATGACCGCCATGCTGCGTGGCGGAGATAGCGGCCCTCCATTTATTGCCGGCAAAGCGGAAGAGAGTCTGGTCATTCAGAAACTGGTCGGTCCAAAGTCTGGCGAACGCATGCCCCGCCGCAAACCGCCTCTTCCAGAGGAAGCCATCGCCAAGATTCGGACGTGGATCAACGAAGGGGCACCGTTTGATGGACCAGATCCCGCCCAACACGTCGAGCAGGTTGCTGCCCTCGCCTCGGCACAAGCGGCGAGCCATGAAGAACTAAGTCAGACTCGGGTCGAGCTCGCGCTGAAGAATTGGAAACTGGGCATGGCCGATATCGAGGCGGGATCGGCCGAAACCGACAACTTCTTTGTGCTCGGCAATTTTGGCGAGGCGGCCGTGGCCGAGTTTGCCAAGAAGGCCGAGGCGGTCGCGCCCAAAGTGGCGGAGATGTTTGGCGCGCCAAGCGGTAAACCGTTGTTCCAACGCTATGATTACAGCGAATTCGGCAAGATGGTCGAGCGACGTGACCTACCGAGACCCTGGCGGGGCCATTGGCGGTTCAACCAGGTCGACGCCTACGGCGCCATGATTCCCCCCAGAGCGGATGAGTACGCGTTCGATCCCTTGGTGACCGAGTTCATCGCGGGCGCCTATATCAAGAGTCTCGGCAATGTTCCGGATTGGTTTGCCAGCGGCGCAGGCCGAACTGCCGCGAGCCGCGCCGGCGCTGATGACTCCCGCGTCGCCCAGTGGGAACAGCAACTTCCCGAAGTGCTTGCGGGGATGCAAGCCAGCGATGATTTCATCACGGGCAAGATGCCGCCGGACACCGCCGCAATCGCAAGCCACAGTTTTGTCAAATACCTGATGGGTCGAGACAGCAAACGCTTCAAACAACTGCTCGGCGCCATTCGCGATGGTGATTCGTTTGACGAGGCCTTCACCAATATCTACCGAACTAGCCCAACAAAACTCTCCTCAGCTTGGAGCTCGTCCATCTCCCGCAAGACAAAGAAGAAGCGGCGGTAGACTCCCCCCCTCTGTCGACGAGGTTTGCTGCCGACTGCTAGATCGGACGACAACGCCCCAGGTGGCCTTCGTCGCCTGCAACCGAAGCGGTAGGACCGCGGATGCGACGATTCCCGACCTCGGCGTCGCCGCCCCAGAGATGTAAGATGGGCTCCGTCGCGCGCGGTGAACGCCTCGTCAAATACAATCGGTTGCTGCGAATCGAACAGCACCTACTCGAACCATCGTGGAGAAAAGACACATGAGCCCATTCGTTATTCGCCGAGAAGACTGTTCTCGGCACGACATCTTCCCGGGGGTCAGCATCTTCACTGCGGCCGGGGAAAACATGATGCTATCGCTTGTCGAGTTCGAGCCCAACGCGGTCGTTGAAATGCACTCGCACCCGCACGAGCAAATGGGATTGTTGGTCGAAGGCGAGATCATATTCACCATCGACGGCGAGGAAACGACCGTTCAACCTGGCGAGATGTGGCGAATACCGGGCGGTGTTGAGCACAAAGCCGTCGCCGGCGACGCCCCTGTCAAAGCGCTCGATGTCTTTTACCCCATCCGAGACGACTACCGCTAGTGAAAGGGCATTGCAAAACTCATCGGGTGAGCCATAATGCGTGTATGGATTGCAAACTAACCGGTTTTTATTGGTTTACGTTTTTTCCTCCGAGTCGAGGAGCCGGTTGAGGTATAGCGTCACACTGAAACCAACCGAGCCCTGAAGACTCACACGTTTTCAGGGCTTTTTTTGTTCCGTCCCCATGGGACCACTCACACAGCGGCGATTCCCCGGGTAGGCGATTTATCGGGCGCCAAACTGATTCCAAGAACAAGGAGACTCTCGATGATCGTTGTCATGGAGAAGAACGCGACCAACGACCAGGTCCAACACATGATCGAGTTGGTCGAGGAACTGGGGCTGAAGTCCCATGTAATTCAGGGCACCGAACGAACGGTGATCGCCGCGATTGGCGACAAGCGAGAGCAGACCAAGCAGTCCTTGGAAAGCGGCGCTGGCGTGGCCGAAGTGCTCCCCATTCTAGCGCCCTACAAAGTGGCCAGTCGAGAGGTCAAGCCTGAGCCGACGCAGGTCAACGCTGGTTCGCTGTCAGTCGGCGCCGGCGCCGTCGGAGTCATCGCGGGCCCTTGCTCTGTGGAGAGTGAAGAACAGCTCATTTCGTCAGCGAAAGCGGTCAAAGCAGCTGGCGCATCAGCCCTCCGCGGCGGCGCTTTCAAACCTCGCACGAGCCCCTACAGTTTCCAAGGCATGAAAGAAGAGGGGCTCAAGCTCTTGGCGATGGCTCGCGAGGAGACTGGGTTGGCGGTAGTCACCGAGATCATGTCGACGGACGACGTCGAGTTGGTCGCCAAGTACGCGGACGTTCTGCAAATCGGCGCCCGCAACATGCAGAACTATCGCTTGCTGGAAGCCGTCGGAAACACCGAGCGAGCCGTCTTGCTGAAACGAGGCGCGAGCGCGACGATGGACGAGCTCTTGCTCGCAGCAGAATACGTTCTTAACGAAGGCAATCCGAACGTGATGCTCTGCGAGCGGGGTATTCGAACTTTCGAGTCGCACACGCGTTTCACCCTGCCGTTGGCCTCGGTGCCCTACCTGCACCACAAGACCCACCTGCCGGTGGTCATCGACCCCAGTCATGGCACTGGACACACCTACCTTGTGCCCGACATGTCGGCGGCAGCCATCGCCGCAGGCGCTGATGGTTTGATCGTCGAAGTCCATCCAGAACCGGAGAAGGCGTTGAGCGACGGTTATCAGTCAATGCGTTTCGACCAATTCGAAGCCATGATGGACCGTTGCCGCAAGATCGCCGAAGCACTCGATGTCCGCCTTGGCGCCGCCTGCGAAGTTTCCTAGTTCGATCTGCTCGCCGCAGCGACGCGATCCCGGCAACGGGTCAAACATCAATCTGCGAGGATCCTAGCCGTCGGGCGAATGGCCCCCGCGTCGAGGCGAAAGGATGACCCAAATCAGCAGCGCCGCGACCCACACCGGCAAACTCAAGAGCCCTAAGTGGGCCGTGAAAGTAAATAGGGCTGCGAGCACGGTGAACAGGGAAAGCAGTTGAAGCAGAGTGTACTGAGGCGACTTTGGCGGCATGAGGTTGACTCAGACGAATCAGTTAATTCTTCTCATAATGTCGGCTGCGCAGTCTTCCACCTTAACACGCCATTGGTCAAGCGTGTCGCGGTCGCGAATCGTCACCGTGCCGTCTTCCAAACTCTGCCCGTCAACCGTAATGCAATACGGCGTGCCGACTTCATCCTGACGCCGATAGCGGCGGCCAACGGCGCCCTTCTCATCGTAGAAGACCGGCATGTGCTGCTTTAGTTCAAGATAGATCTTCTTGGCAATTTCGGGCATGCCGTCCTTCTTCACCAGCGGAAACACAGCTGCCTTGATGGGCGCAATACGCGGGTGGAACTTCATCACGATGCGAGTCTGCATCTTGCCATTCTCGTCCGGCGCTTCATCCTCCGTAAACGCCTCGCACAAGAACGCCAACGTCGCCCGATCGGCGCCGGCGGAGGGTTCGATGACATGAGGCGTAAACTTCTTGTTCGTCACTTCATCGCGATATTGAAGATCTCGACCGCTTCCTTTCCATACCGGTTTGCCGTCCTCGCCCAACTGCAATTCGAGCGGGTCGGTGTTCGGATCGAGCTTTCCTTCCATGTGGCTGCGGAGGTCAAAATCGCCTCGGTGGGCGATGCCTTCCAGTTCGCCGTATTCGCCCTCGTTAAGGAACGGAAACGCGTATTCGATGTCCGCCGTTCCGGTAGAATAATGCGACAGCTCTTCCGTGTGATGTTCGCGCAACTGTAAACGCTCGCCGTCGAGTCCCAGGTCCACGTACCACTGCATCCTGCGGTCTCGCCAGTATTGGTACCACTTGTGCGACGCATCTGGATTGCAGAAGAACTCGATCTCCATCTGTTCGAACTCACGCGAGCGAAAAGTGAAGTTTCGCGGCGTGATCTCGTTACGGAAACTCTTGCCGACTTGAGCGATGCCAAAGGGTATCTTCACTCGAGTGCTGTCGACAACATTCTTGAAGTTGACAAAGATGCCCTGGGCCGTTTCGGGGCGGAGAAAGGCTGTGCCCTCCTCTCCAGAGAGGGCGCCAACGAACGTCTTGAACATCAGGTTGAATTCCCGAGGTTGGGTCAGCGTGTCAAGTTTCTTCGCATCCGGCCCCAAAACCCGCTCGAAGTTGTCGATGCTAGTGAGGCAGACGAACCCGCCATCCCAATGCAGTTTGTCGAGATCTTTGTTGCGGATCTTGAAGAACTTCATCGCCTTCCGTTGAGTTTCCGCTTCCTGCTCCTCTGCCTCAGCGTTGGTGGAGACAAAGATCCGCTCGCCCTTGCATTCGAGCCATCGGCCCGACACCTGGTCATAGCGATACCGCTTATTCGTTTCGCGACAATCGACCATGTGGTCGTGGAACATGTCGTAATGGCCCGAACACTTCCAGACTTGCGGATGCATGATAATGGTGCAGTCGAGCCCGGTCATTTCGTACGCCCCGGGAGCGCCTTCAAGAACGTCGAGGTCGTTGTGGCCTTGCACCATGTCCCGCCACCAAACGTCTTTAACATTGCGTTTGAGTTCGACGCCGAGTGGCCCGTAGTCCCAAAACCCGTTGAGTCCGCCGTAGATTTCACTGGATTGAAAGAGGAATCCGCGTCGCTTGCACAGCGATACGATTTTCTGCATCCTGCTCGACTCTTCCTTGGGGCGATTCATCAGTGGGTCTCGGGAGGCTTGTGGATTAGCCGCTATTGGCATTGCCGGCGCGAACCGCCCGGCAGCCTTCGGGGGTTTCAGCGAATAGAGGCGTAATGTAGCCTTTTTGTTCACTTTTCCCAAGCTCACACATGGCTTGAGCTGGTATGGTTGCCAAAGTTACTGCGCAGCTCATGCCCATCCGACAAGTCACGATTGGATTCCCATGGACCTTGAACAGATCGACAAGATCTTGCGCCACACGCTTGCCGATGCCAAGATGTCGCGTGGCGAGAAACGAGTACTCAAGCAAATCGTGGCGGAAGCGGGCGCGGACGAAGCTGACTTGGCGGTCTTCCGCAGCCGGGCCTTCGATATCGCCCGCGAGCAATTGGAAAACAACGCCGACCGCGCCACCATCGATTGGCTCGAAGATGCCGTGCGAGTCTTCTCCACAGCCGCTGCGAGCGACGGACCGAGGCCGAGCGAGGCGTTCTTTACGCCGGGCGCCGACGGCCCGACCAAGATCGCCGGCCTGATTACGTTTGCCCGCAAGACGATTGACATTTGCGTCTTCACGATTACTGACGACCGCATTTCCGATGCGATCTACGAGGCCCACGAGCATGGCACGCAGATCCGAATAATCTCAGATAATGACAAAGCACTGGACCCAGGATCCGACGTCGAGCGGCTTCAGCGTCGCGGTATCGACGTCCGAGTCGACCGCAACGAGCACCATATGCACCACAAATTTGCCGTCTTCGACAATGCGACGACGTTGACAGGCAGCTATAATTGGACTCGAAGCGCTGCCGAACGCAACGCGGAGAATTTCATCGTTTCCTATGACTCTAAGCTCGCCCGACAATTCACAGCCGAATTCGATCGGTTGTGGAATCAGTTTGCCTGACGCGACTAATCTGCCGCGTCTGTGAATCAATCGACAATCGGCGGACTACTGAACGACATGACCAATCCAACTCCGATCGAACTGCTGCAACTCGCCCGAGACGGCGACGACGAAGCGTGCGGACGGTTGTTGGAACTGTATCGGCCTTACTTGAGGTACATCGCTGCCCGCCGCATGGACCGGAAGATGCAAGCCCGCGTCGACGCGTCCGACATCGTTCAGCAAACATTTATCGAGGCGCAACGGGATCTGGTCAGCTTTCGAGGCGACGTCGAACGGGAGTTGATCGCTTGGTTGCGGCGAATACTCGAGCACAATGTCTCGGAGAGCATTGAGCGGCATTTGACGACCAAAAAACGATCGGCGAAACGCGAACAGTCGATGGATGATTCGCGAGCCAAAGGGCTTCCCATGCGGGGCCGAATCGCCTCCGATCAATCGACTCCAAGTCAACGCGTGATGCGAGGCGAAAATGCGGCGATCCTAGTTCGAGCCGTTGCGGAACTGCCAGCGGACCAATGCGAAGCCGTCCAACTCCGGCACTTCGAAGGCCTCTCGCTGAAGGAGCTGGCCGAACATTTTGGACGGAGCGAAGTTGCAGTGGCGGGGCTGCTCAAGCGAGGACTGCAGGGACTGCGAAAGAGCATGAACAAGAGTACGGACGAGAGCGGGTAGGCTCGTTCCTCGTAGAGCGGCGTCAGGCTAACCTGATTTAGCTAAGATTTCGTCGTCTGAGACGAATATGGTGTAGATGAACGAAACTTCTCACAATGACAGTCTCGACCAGCTCCTGGCAGGCTACCTGCGCCGCATCGACGCGGGTGAGTCCGTTGAGCATGCGACGGTCAGGGCTGAACATCCGCAACACGCTGAGTCCTTGATCGATCTGATCGAGACGGCCCAATTGATCAACGACATGGCTGGGCCCACGCTGGAAGAGGAAACAGCGGATGGCGATGATGACGAGGAGGAGGTCATATCAGGGCCATCAGTCGAAGCCGCTCCAGCGACGCGCGAGGGGCCTCATTCGTCGGCAAACGACTCTTCCGCACCAGACAAGGGTGCGCCGAGTCGATCGGCGCCGTTAAGCAGCACCGACGCAGGTCGCACGAGGAAGTCCAAGCCAGCCGGCTCGGAGGACCAAACCGAGTCGCTCGTCGGCCAAGTGATTGACGGCTACCAAATCCTCAGCGTCCTTGGCAAGGGCGGCATGGGTGTCGTCTACAAAGCTCGGCAGGCAAGCATGGACCGGATTGTCGCGATCAAGATGATCTTGGGCGGACGATTCGCCACCTCGGAGGATGTGCAGAGATTCTATACGGAGGCTCAGGCGGCGGGCCGAACGGGCCACCCGAACATCGTCGATGTCTACGAAGTCGATCAATGCGAGGGCCAGCACTATTTTGCAATGGAGTTCGTGGAAGGCTGCGACCTATCCGACATCGCCAAGCAAGGGGCGCTGTCGCCGAGACGCGCGGCAACGTACATGAAGACAATCGCCGATGCGATTCACTCAGCCCACGAATCCGGCGTATTGCACCGAGACCTCAAGCCAGCCAACGTCCTGATCGACGAGAATGATCGGCCCCGGGTGACTGATTTCGGGCTAGCCAAGCACGTTGACGACGACAGCGGTTTGACTGCCAGCGGCGCCGCGGTCGGCACGCCCAGTTATATGTCACCCGAGCAAGCAAAAGGGCATCACAAGTCCGTATCCAGGCGAACCGACGTCTATTCGCTAGGAGCCATCCTGTACGTGATGCTCACCGGCAGGGCGCCCTTTCGAGCCAAGACGTCATTTCAGACCATCACCGAGGTTATCAACCTCGAACCAACTCCGCCGATTGAAATCAATCGCGACGCCAACGTTGACCTGCAGACGATTTGCCTGAAGTGTCTTTGCAAAGATCCAGCCGATCGATACGCGACGGCCCAAGAATTAGCGGATGAGCTGAATCGTTTCTTGACTGGTCAGCCGATTCTGGCCAAGCCCAGAGGCCTCTTGGAACGGAGTCGTTTGTGGCTGTTGAACGTGCCCCTCGTGGCCGCGGCCACCGGACGGACGATTGTCCACGCCACGCCGGCCCATCAGCGATTTCAAGCCGGCATGGCGCTGGCCGTCTTGTTGGTTCCGATTCTGGCATACTTTCTGTTTTCGATGTGGCAGCAGAGACTACCGGACCAGATCGTGATCGCCTCCGGCCCCCAAGACGGCGCCTATCACGCGCTCGCAGTCGCATTGCAAACGCCGATCGAGCAAACCACAGAACGCGACGTCATGCTGATCGAGTCGGGTGGCTCAGCCGAAAACAAGGCTCTGCTACAGAGCGGAAAGTCTCACCTGGCGTTCCTGCAAGCTGCCGACGTTGCCGATCTCAAGTTGCAAGGGCTGGCGATCGTGGCGCCGGTCTATTACGAGGCCGTCCATGTGATTGTGCGAAGGAACGCCAACATCTCTGCATTCACTGAATTGCGCGGCCGCTCCGTCTCCTTAGGCGCCTCGTCGGGATCCAGCATGCACGCTACTTCCGAAATGTTGTTAGAGCATTATGAAATGGAACTGGACTCTCTAAAAAAGAGCGATCAGATCTACACGGATTTGCTGGCGGACAAGGAACTTGACGCTGCGATTGTCACCATGGGACTGGGAAGCAAGTCCGTCAGGCAACTGCTGGCGAACGACCAGTTAGAACTACTCCCATTGAGCGACGCCGCTGAGTTCTACAATTCGCAGCTGCGGTCATTCACTATCAAGGCTGGCTCATACGGCGAAGACATTCCGGTTGACGATATTCGCACCGTCGCGACGCCGGCTTTTCTCGTTGTCAACGAGCGGGCGCCAGACGCCTTGGTCCTTGCCATTCTCAGATCACTCTACTCAAAGCCTCCCGCAGCGGGCGGTATCTCGCGACAGGATGCCGCAGCCTGGCCCGGACTGGCGTTACATCAAGCCGCGGTACAATTCTTGAAGTCGCCCCAGGCAGATTTGCATTGAGCTGCACGACCGCCTTACCGAAATAGCCGGATTGTCCGGCGATTCTCGATTGTGAAGCTCGCCTCCTCTTGCGAATATCGCTTGGTGGGAAACGGGCGTTGAAAACAGGCGCCGGCAAGCGGGATGGGTCACTGTTGGCGAGCAAGCGTCGAAGGCATGTTAATTGGCGGGCCGCTTGGCTAGGATAAGGAGCATGCGAATTCAAGAGAACAAGTTGATTTGGATCTTGATTGTCTGGGCCGGCTTGTCTGCCTCGCTCGCACTCGGTGACGACCAACCAACGGCAAAAGAGACGGCCTACTTCGAAAAACAGATTCGTCCGCTACTCGTCAAACGATGTTATTCCTGCCACTCTTCCAAAGCGAAGAAACTCGAAGGCGAATTGAACTTGGATAGCCGGGCGGGATGGTCTAGGGGCGGAGATGGCGGACCGGCGATCGTTCCAGGCGATCCCGACGCCAGTCTTGTGATTCAAGCCGTGCGGTACTCGCCAGATATCGAGATGCCTCCCGAAGAGCAGCTTCCCGAGACGGAGATTGCCCTGTTGGAGCAGTGGGTGCGAATGGGAGCACCCGACCCCAGAGGCGAAACCGCTGGCGTAAAGACGCCCGCGGCAAACCCATCGGATCCAGTGACTGGGCGCGAGCACTGGGCGTTCCGGCCGCTCGCAGATCTGAGTCGGCCTGACTCCGCCCCCAGCGCTTCGTCCATCTCTAGAATCGATGCGTTCACGCTGGCCAAGCTTCGAGCGGCCAACCTGCAACCAGCTTCGGAAGCCGACCGGACAACCTTGGTTCGGCGAGTCTATTTTTACATGATCGGCTTGCCGCCAACTCCGCAGCAGGTCGCGTCGTTTGTCGCAGACCAGCGGCCTGATGCCTACGAGCGTTTGCTCGACCGCCTCCTGAGCTCTCCTCAATTCGGCCAGCGTTGGGGACGGCACTGGCTGGATCTGGCGCGTTACGCCGACTCCAACGGACTGGATGAAAACTTCTTGTTTCGCGAAGCCTGGCGGTATCGCAACTGGGTCATTAACGCGATTAACTCCGACCTGCCCTTCGACCGTTTTCTGCTTGAGCAGATTGCTGGTGACCTGCTGCCTCATGAGTCGGTTGAGCAACGCGACCGACAGCGAATCGCTGCGGGCTTTCTCGTCCTCGGCCCCAAGGTGTTGCTCGGCAACAATCCAAAAGAACGACGCATGGACGTTGCCGACGAACAGCTCGATACGATTGGCCGTGCGATTCTAGGCCAAACACTCGGTTGTGCGAGATGCCACGACCACAAGTTCGACCCGGTTCCTACGAAAGACTATTACGCGCTTGCGGGAATCTTGACGTCGACCCAAGTCATGGAGCAGCGGCACATGCTCGGCCAGCAGCGAGTCATGGAGCAACTCGTCGGACTTGGCAGCAACGGCCATGAACTGGACGAAAAGTACGAAGATTACTGGCGCAATCATTCTAAGATTCAGGAACAATTGAAACAGGCGAAGGCGGCTTTGGATTTGCTGATGAAGGGCGATACGAAGGCGCTGAACGACGTCAAGAAGAAACAGCCAAATGCGATTGCCGAGAAGGCAGCGGACGAAGGCCAAACCGTCGAGAAGCGAGCGGAGAGTCAGAAGGCGTTTTTAGCCAAGTTAGTTGCGGCCGCGACGCCGCCGAAGATCCCGCGACGTGCGATGATTCCATCTGACGTCGACAATCCCGCCAACGAATCGATCCGTCACGCTGGGCAGTTTGACCGGAAGGGCAAAGTAGTTCCGCGCGGGTTCTTACAAGTGCTTAGTGGCTCTGCAGCCACGATTCCTCTGGGGCAGAGCGGTAGACTGCAATTCGCGCGATGGCTGACCGCAGATGACGGCGCCGCACGCCTCGCGGCGCGGGTCCTCGCCAACCGGGTTTGGCGGCACTTGATTGGCCGCGGCATCGTCCGAACCGTCGACAACTTCGGCCGTACGGGCGAAGCTCCCACCCATCCCGAGCTGCTTGATTACTTGGCGAACAAATTGATCGACTCGGGATGGTCCATCAAAGAACTAGTGCGTGAGATCGCGCTGAGCGGGACGTTTCGCATGAGCAGTCGGCAAGACGAGTCCGCTCAATCAATCGACCCGGAGAATCGGCTACTTTGGCGAGCCCACCGGCGGCGGCTGGAACCAGAAGCGTATCGCGATGCGATGCTGCAGATCGCCGGCGCCTTGGATCTCGCTCCCATGCAGTCAACGGTCTGGTACCTGGGCGACCAGGCCACGGCTGTCGGCGCCAACACGAATCGCCGGCGGACGGATTTCCCCTGCCGCAGCATCTATCTACCGGTTATCCGCAACGACCTGCCCGATCTATTCGATGCGTTCGATTATGCCGACGCGCATACGACGACAGGGATGCGCCCCGACACGATGGTCGCGACTCAGAGTTTGTTCATCCTGAACAATGAGCTCGTCATGACGGCCGCCGAGACCATGGCAAGGCGGTTGTTGGCGAGGGCTGCAGCGGACGGACCCAACGCCGCTGTCGACGAGATGTTCATCAGCATGATGAGTGCGTCGCCAACCGCGCTGGAGCGAGACGAGTTGATCACGTTCATCCAAGGCATGGTCGGTGACTTGACCAAGAAGGGTGTGAAGGACGCAGAGCTACAAGCTTGGGCGCTTGCCTGCCATGCCCTGTTTGCGTCAAGCCGATTTCAAATTGTGGAGTAATAGCAAGATGCCATGCGAACGCTTCATACATTCGACAAATCGCCGCGAGATGTTGCTGGCGAGCGCTGGAGGGCTTGGCCAAGTTGTCTTGACAGCGTTGACGGCACGGCAGGCCGTCGCCGATGGCGGGGCGCCAGCGAGTTCGACGACGCATCATCCAGCCCGCGCCAAACGCGTGATCTTCTTGTTTATGTGGGGCGGACCAAGTCACGTCGACCTGTTCGACCCCAAACCGCAACTGGGCATTGACGCTGGAAAACCCCTTATGGGGCAGTCGGTCGGCGTCGAACAGAAGGAACTCGGAAAGTTGCTAGGGTCGCCGTTTCGATTCGCGAGGCATGGCGATAGCGGAATCTGGATGTCCGAGTTGTTCCCACACCTCTCTCGACACGCGGACCGAATGTGCCTGATCCGGTCAATGCATACCGAAGGGCAAGCTCACGGCGAGGCGCTGCTGCGGCTCCATACCGGGCACGCGAACCTCGTTCGGCCGAGTGTCGGAGCCTGGGTCAGCTACGGACTGGGACGCGACAACGAGAACTTGCCTTCTTTCATCACAATCTCGCCTCCAAGAGGCCATGGCGGCGTGCAGAACTACGGCAGCGCATTCTTGCCTGCTATTCATCAAGGGACGGCCATCGGTTCGGCGGAGACACCGATATCGAAAGCAGTCATATCCAACCTCGTCAACAAACGAATGACCAAAGACATTCAGAAGAAACAGCTCGAGCTGATCCAGTCGATCAACCAGCGGCAGCTTCAAAGGATCGGCAGCGACGCGCGGGTCGAAGGCCTGATCGCCAATTACGAATTGGCCTTTCGCATGCAGTCCGAGATCCCGCAAATCATGGATCTGAGCGACGAATCAAAAGAAACATTGGAACTCTACGGCGTCGATGCAAAACCGACTGACAATTTCGGCCGCCAATGTCTGCTCGCTCGAAAGTTTGCCGAAAGGGGCGTGCGTTACATCCAAGTCTCGACCGATTACACCTGGGACCATCATCAGAAAGTTCAAGATGGCAGCATCAGCGAGTCGGCCAAAGTCGACAAACCCATCGCGGCTTTGCTCGAGGACCTTGCGCGCCGCGGCCTGCTCGAGGACACGCTCGTGCTTTGGGGAGGCGAATTCGGGCGGACTCCGATGGCTGAAAACGGGCACGGGCGAAATCACCATCCCAAAGCGTTCACGGTTTGGGCCGCCGGCGGCGGCGTGCGAGGCGGGCTCAGCTACGGCTCAACCGATGACTTCGGATACGCGCCTGTCGAGAATCCCGTCCACATGCATGACCTTCATGCAACCATACTCCACGCCCTGGGCCTCGACCACAAACGCTTGACCTACCGCCAAGCCGGACGCGACTTCCGACTGACCAATATCTACGGAAATGTCGTAGACGACATTCTGGCTTAGCTCAAGTTATTCGAGAAAGGCGCGCTTGACCTCGCGCCTGCTGGGCTTCTGCTCGATGTAGGTAGGCCAATAGAAAACTGCGATTGGCCGCGATAGCGGCGTCGAAGTCCGAGATAGCTCGCTCATAGTATCCCTTGCTGCGCCAGAGATCACCACGATAAAACCACGCCAAAGCGAATTGCTCATCCAACTCTACCGCTCGCGTGTAATCTACCACCGCGGCGTCAGTCTCACCCAACCCAGATAAGACGAAACCGCGATTGAAACGGGCCGGCGCGAAACTGGGGAGCAGCCCGATGGCCGAATCGAAGTCGTCCACGGCCAATTCAAACTCGCCTTGTGCCGCTCGGGATGCTCCGCGATTGGTGTAAGCCGCTGCCAGTCGCGAGTCCAGTTTGAGAGCAACGTCAAAGTCGCTGATCGCCAGATGAAATTCGCCCATCTTGTGATGAACCATGCCGCGATTATTGTAGGCTGCTGAGAATCCCGATTTGAGTTTGATCGCTCGGTCGAAATCGGCCAAGGCAAGGTCAAACTGCCGCTTGGCGGCCCGGGCGAGCCCTCGATTGTTCAACGCCTCGGCGTATCTGGAGTGATGCCTCAGTGCTTCATCGAACTCGG
The DNA here is from genome assembly GCA_964635375.1 of uncultured Pirellulaceae bacterium. GTDB lineage: Bacteria > Planctomycetota > Planctomycetia > Pirellulales > Pirellulaceae > CAZMNY01. The sequence goes on from CAZWOU010000140.1 coordinate 14,709, forward strand.
CAATCGCCAGGGGAAAGTCCTTGCGGCAGGCAGCTTCATACCCCCGGTCATTCGCCGCGATCGCTTGCTGAAACTCTTGGCGCACGACGCCGAACCGGCTGACGCCGTCAGCGATGGCCAAGTCGACAAGCGACTCCCACTTCGTTGCTTCTATCATCGCGATTCGCCAAGCCAATGAGGCTCCCGCCGCCAGCGAAATGTGGGCCACACGTATCGCGTAACCGACTCGCTCGCCAGTGGGGCCCGCAGCAAGTAAACTCGTGTTATTCAGACGTCGCCCATCAACAGTCGCCTGTCGGGCTAACAAGTAATCAACAACTGGCGGTCTATCCCGACAACTTTTACAATCACGTAGCGGCCCAAAGGGAACATCAATTTCGCGCCGCGCGGGGTGCCGATCGCCAGAACCGGGGAAATAGCCTGAACTTACGAATTCCAGGCAACCAGAGTTCGCTCGCTTCAATTTTTCTGAAATAAAAGACCGGGAGGGGAACGTGGCGGACGGATCCGTTAGCCAGTTGATTTTGAACGCCAAGGCTGGTGATGAGCCCGCGCTGGCCAAATTGCACAAGCGATATTGGAAATCGCTAGTTGACATTGCGAGGAAGCGGCTGAGAGGCGCGCCTTTGCGTGACACTGACGCTGAAGACATTGCTCAAATTGCATTCATCTCATTCTATCAAACGCACTCGCGCGAACCGGCGTGGCGGTGGCGAAGTGCATAGCATTTCGCCGTTCGTTGTCCTGTCTGAAGGCGATGAGCATTCCCCGTTGCAACAAGCCATCCTGAACGATTGTTACGAGTACTATCTCAATGCGCTGCCCGAAAAACTGCGTGCGCTCGCGGAGTTGCATTTAGCTGGTTTCACGAATGGCGAAATCGCCAACCAAATGAACTGCGTTGAGCGGACAGTGGAACGAAAGATTGCACTGCTGCGCATGCGGTGGCAAACATTCGCCGCCGAAAGCGTCCATCAAGACCTTGATACGCTAACGGGAAACTCAGACCACTGAGCGGTTTGAAACTCTGGGTGGCCGTCGGGTCCATAGGTTGAAACTGGCGACATTGGGGCGCCGTGAGCTTTCTTTTCGCCGAACAGCGTACCGCCGAATTGATCTGGAACCGGAGGGTGGCGCCAGTGCGGTCAAGCGTCGTTTGGATCCTTCTTTCGACGGCTTCTCGGCGTGATAGTAGGGCCGACATGCTCGCTCCAGTCTGGGCGTCACCGGCTAGCCAGGTCTGAACCAGCAAGAACTTCCAAGTTCTCTCGCCGGATCTCCTCTTCTGCCGGCCCCTCGCAATAGACTGTGGCCTGAGTTCGATTTTGATCCGTTTTGAGATCCGTTTTGGACGCTCGCACACCAAAGCACGGAAATAGTCGCCTAGGGGCGATAATCGCAGCGAAAGAGGGCATTGTCTGGTCAAACGCATACCACAGGAGAAACTCGCGCCCTGGCGGCCGCCGGATCCGGCCTTCATGAAGGACGCCGTTTGCGCGTAGCCGGGCCTCGCGGTCAACGCTTATACCAAGCCACCATCCGAGAATTGCCTGTTCTGGCGCTGGCAAGAAAACGTCTAAGGGGAGTTGATTCCTCGACTCGGTTGGTCCATCGTAACCGCACATCTCCAGGTAACTTCGAGAGAATCGATAGATGGCGAACGAGCAATCAAAAAAGAAGTCCGGCGGTCACTCCCGGCTAACCATATTTATCATCGTCGCGATCCTCGTCGCGATCTTCCTGGCGATGGTGGCGCCTGCCTTGGCCGTGCATCTGGATTTGGGCGGGCAGATTTTTTTGCGACTCTTGCAAATGGTTGTCGTTCCGCTCGTGATGGCGAGTGTGATGAGTGGGATCCTCGGACTCGGCGATGTGCGGAAATTGGGACGCCCCGGCGGAACCGCTGTTGCCTATTACCTGTCCACGACAGTGCTCGCTGTCGCCACCGGACTCGTGGTCGTCAATATTATTCGACCGGGCGTCGGTATCAACAAACAACTCGTCGAGGACGCTCGCCGGGAAGGGGAGCTGGAGGTTAAGCGAGCAATTTCCGGCCGGGGCCAGCAGTCGTTTACATGGACCAAGGGCACCGCACAACAGACTCGTTTGGCGTCCACAAGCGACATCCTGCACCTGCACGACGAACACGCTAAAGTGCTTCTAGTGCGAGTCGCTCAGGTCGGCAAGGCCGCCGATGAGGCAGTGGTCCGAGTCGAATTCATGAGAGACAGGCAGGATGCAGACTGGGAGACGCTTGATAGACCGGATCCGCCAAAAACCGCCGATGACGAGCTGGTCGACAGGACCGCCGATGGCGTTCACGAGTCGAAACTGCAGCTGCCCTCCGCCGCCCACAAAGTTCGGCTTGTCTTCGAGCCCCAAACTGGCGGATCGGCGAGTATCTTGAGCGCGGAAGTGATCCGCGGGCCTCCGACGATATTCGACATCATTAACAACCTCGTGCTGATGTTGTTCACCGACAACCTGCTGGAGTCGATGGTTGAGATCAACCTTTTGCCGCTGATCGTATTCAGCATCGTGTTTGCCGGCATGTTGACCACGATGGGCAACCGCGCCGAGACGATTCGCTCGTTCGTCGTTTCGATGAACGACGCTTTGATGAGCTTCATTTTGCTGCTGATGAAAGTGGCGCCGATCGGCATTTTTTGCCTGGTGGCCGCTCGCTTTGGAAAGGCGAACCTGGACGGGCAGTTAGGCGAGTTGATCTCGATTCAATTCAAGTACATGGCGACTGTGCTCCTAGGACTCGCGGTCCACGCGCTCGTCACCCTGCCGTTGATCCTGTGGATCTTCACGAAGCGCAACCCCTACCGCTTCATGATGCAAATGTCACAGGCCGTGCTGACGGCGTTTTCGACAGCCAGTTCGACTGCGACCCTGCCGATCACAATGGAATGCGCGGAGGTGAACGCGGGCATTTCCAAGCGATCGACGGAATTCGTCTTGCCGTTAGGCGCCACAGTCAACATGGATGGCACGGCGCTGTACGAAGCCGCTGCGGCGATCTTCATTGCCCAAGCGTTCGCGGCTGACCTGTCTTTTGTGCAGCAGTTGACGATCGCGGTGACGGCGACGCTGGCGGCGATTGGCGCAGCAGGCATCCCCGAGGCCGGGCTCGTCACGATGCTAATTGTGCTCAATGCCGTTGGACTGCCGATTGAATTGATTGGCCTGATTCTGCCAATTGACTGGCTTCTCGATCGATTCCGAACAGCGGTCAACGCGTTTGGCGATTCGGTCGGGGCAGCGATCGTAGATCCAACTTTTGAAAGCGGCCAGGCAACTCAAGGCGGCTGACGAAGTTCCGGTTCGTTTGTCTGTCGTCCCTATAACCGGTCGAACTCGAACAACAACGACATTCCCGATTCTTTGCCGAGATTTTCGGAATAGAACGAGGGGATATCGAATTGATAATGCCACTCGCAACTTATCCTTCCCTGTCGCCAGCGTACTAAGTGAGCGTCGTAATGGACTTGATTCAAGCTGCGTTCCAATGGCCGAACATCGTGCCTTCAACGCTGATGTCGCTGGCGATTCTGTATTGGCTGTTGGTCATCGTCGGTGCGATGGATATCGAACTATTCGATCTCGATCTCGACGCCGATGTGGATGTGGGAGGATTCGAGGGCGTGACCGGCATGGGCATGGTCGTCCTGCGGTTCCTCAATGTAGGACGAGTTCCCCTAATGATTTGGGGCTCGATATTTGCGGTGACGTTTTGGTTTTCCTCGATGTTGTTGTTCGACTTCTGGGATAACCCCAAGGTGAAGGCGGATGCGTTCGGTGGCAGCCTGTTGTTGCTTCGCAACTTCGTCCTCTCGGTGGCGATCGCGAAACTCGTGACCAACCCGATGCGGAAGTGGTTCCACCTCTCGAAAGGGCCGACGCCGGAACAGATGATTGGCGAGATATGTGAGTTAGCTTCGGATCTGGCGCCGGGCCAGAACGGCCAGGCGAGGTTCCGAACATCGGCCGCTCCACGACTGTTGACGGTGCGAACGGAAAAGGGCGCATTGTGCAAAGGCGATTTGGTCGAGTTGGTTAGGTACA
>CAZWOU010000141.1:0-18745 GCA_964635375.1 uncultured Pirellulaceae bacterium
CCATCGACAGTCGAGGCGCGACGCAGACGCAGCCCGAGGTAAAACTCGTCAGACCGAAGTCTCGCAGGTGGGTGATCGCGGGTTGTTCGCCGATACCGCTGACGATTCGTTCTGCTCCAACCGAATCGACCAGTTCTCGCAGATAGTCGTCGCTCGACGTATCCTCTCGCACGATCGCGTACTTGATCCAGGACAATAGCCCTTCATCCATCAGTTGCTTAACCCGAGCCACGTCGATAAACCCATCGTGTTTGATGTACAACACCGCGGGGCGGTTGCTCTTCTCAACAAAGTGCCGAACGGCTGTGGCGACTCCGCCTGGCGTTGTGACATCGCGAGTCGGCAGAATCATTGCGGTTGAAAACGGCGTCTGCCGCAAGATCTTGGCCTGCTCCATCATCACGCCGTAGGACGGTCCCACGGACGGAATCACCAGCGTCTTCTCGGCCGCAGTCTCCATCAACATTTGAAGGAATTCCGAGTACTCGCCGACGGCGATATGGTGCAGGATTGCGTTGCCGCCGTACAACAGCGTACTCACGCCTCCAAATTCAAGGTGGCGGATCTGCTTCTCGTTCTCCTCGCGATTGAGCGTCAAATCCGAACGCCGCGCGAGCGGAGGCACAGCGATTACGGAGGCGGAGAGCATTTCGGCTGCGATCGGCTGAATGTTCATTGTAGTCGTGGCCGTTTCCGTGTTGTAGGTTGACGTGCGCGTGCTGATGTGCAAAGCATGCTCAAGACCAATTGACGCGATGCCAAGCCGCGAATCAAGGAGTGGCCCGTGCGAGTATCCAATGTCGATGTGACCGTTGTCGAAGTGCCGCAAGTGGCGCCCATCGCGCCCTATCGGTCTCACGTGCGGAGTAGTTCAGCGACAACCAGCGCGATTGTGCGAGTCGAAACAGACGACGGGCTGACGGGCTGGGGCGAACACAATGTCAACTTTCTCGACGGCCTCAGCAGCGACCAAATGCAAACCCAAGCCCGCGAATGGCTGCTCGGCAAGGATCCCCAGAACATCGTCGCGTTTCATCGGGATTGCCCCCTCGAAACTCGCTTGAAGTCGGGCATTGAGTTGGCGCTTTGGGACATTTGTGGAAAAGCGTTGGGCGTTCCGGTCGCTGCGCTGCTGGGCGGCGTGGTGCGCCAGCGCGTCGAAGTGGCGGCCTGCATGGGCATCCAATCTTATGAGAGGGCGGGTGAAATCGCTTCCTACTATGTCGAGAAGGGGTTTGGCTCGCTCAAGACAAAAGCCGGCTCGAACATCGATGAAGACGTCGAAATGGTTCGCGGCGTGCGAGACGCGGTTGGCGGCAAGTTGAAACTTCGCATCGACCCGAATCGAGCCTATTCGCCCGAGCAAGCTGCTGTGCTCGCCAAGCGCTTAGAGCCGTACGATCTTGAGTATCTTGAACAGCCGATACCCGCCGATCCTCTTTCGGACGCCAAATGGCTGCGATCTCAGAGCAGCGTGCCGATCGCGTTGAATGAAAGCGTGACGGACCCCGCAAGCGTACTCGCAATCCTGCGAGCCGACGCGGCCGAGTTTATCTTGCCCGACACCCATATCGCGGGCGGAATCTTGCCGTGTGTAACCATCGGCCGCATTTGCCAGGCGGCCGGAGTTCCCTGCATCATGCATTGCGGTCACGACTTGGGTCCCAAGACCGCGGCCATGGTTCATGTCGCAGCTGCTGGCGAAGCCTATTCACTGGCCAACGACACGACCTACTACGGACTTGAAGATGACGTACTCGTCGAACGCCTCAAGATTCACGATGGTAGTATCGCCGTGAGCGACAAACCGGGCCTTGGGATCGAGTGCGATCCCGAACGCATCGCCAAGTATCGAATCGAATGACCAGCGGGCTCGGGCTACTGTTAGACTTAACGAATTGGCGGCGTCGCCATTCGCGGAGAGGCAATGGAAGCAGGAGATACGATGCAACCGAACAACCGCAGACGTTTTCTTGGCCAAGCCGGAATAGCCGCTTGTCTCAGCGGTCCGATGTTGTCCCTGCACGCGGCAGCGCCCGTCCGGCGCCGACCGCGAGTGGCGGCGGTCTTCACCGTTCTGCGCTTTCGCAGTCACGCGTACAACATTCTGGAGAACTTTCTCGGGCCCTACTACTTCTGCGGACAGTTGGTTGACCCTGGAGTCGATGTCGTGTCCTTCTACGCGGATCAATTTCCGCAGGACGATATGGCTCGCGACGTAGCACAACGTTTCAACATCCCCTTGTTCCCAACGATCGACGAGGCGCTTTGCGTGGGAGGCGAGCGTTTGAATGTTGACGCGGTCCTGTCGATAGGCGAGCACGGCGACTACCCCTACAACGACCGCGGGCAACACCTCTACCCGCGCAAGCGGTTCTTCGACGAAGCGATCGCCGTGATGGAGCGATCGAACCGATATGTGCCTCTATTCAACGACAAACACCTCTCCTATCGATGGGATTGGGCGAGGCAGATGTACGACACAGCACGAGCTCACAAGATGCCGTTGCTCGCGGGCAGCTCAGTACCCTTGGCCCAACGCAAGCCGAAGCTCGAACTGCCGGAAGGCGCGGAGATAGTCGAGGCCGTCTCGATTCATGGCGGCGGACTGGAGTCGTACGATTTTCACGCGTTGGAAGTGCTTCAGTCGATGGTTGAGTCGCGCAAAGGCGGAGAGACCGGCGTCGCCCGGATCAAACTTTTGTATGGCGATCAGCTCAAACAAGCACAGGCCTCGCCAGACTGGCCCCAGCGGTTGATCGACGCTGCCATGAACGCCGAGCGATCGATGCAGGCTCAACGCCAACCGCATCCGAGCCAAGGCGTTTTTCGAGCCGAAACGAATCGGCCGAAACCGCCGCGTCCCGATGGGCCTCACGCGATCGTGATCGATTACCGTGATGGCCTGCGAGCCACAGCGCTGACCGTCGGATCTAGTTCGAACCGCTGGAACTTCGCCTGCCGAATTCGAGGCGAACAGAAACCTCGAGCCACAGCCTATTTCAATAGTCCATGGGGCAATCGCGGTCTTTTCAAGGCTCTCTCGCGCGCGATTCAGCACCATTTCATCCAAGCGACAGAGCCCTACCCAGCCGAGCGAACTCTGTTGACAACGGGCATGGTTGAAGCGGTCATGCGGTCGTTTGAAAGAGAGGGGCAAACCATCGAAACACCCCACTTGAAAATCGCCTACAAGGCCAAACCTTGGGACGCGTTCCGCGAGTCGGGACAATCGTGGAACGTCATTACGACCGCGACGCGTCAACCTGTCAAGTTTCAACCTCGCCCGTTCAAGCAATAGGTTGAGCCAGTGGGCCGCCAAGGAATCGCGGCAGTGTCGATGACTTCGCTGGCTGCAGCGTTTGACAGATCCGCAGCGTTTGACAGAGCCGCAGCGGCAAGCTGCCCTGACAATGCTGCATAGGGGTCCCGACGCGGGATGACCAGCGAATCGACTACCGCCACCCTTCGAACGCCTGATAAGGAAAGTCGTCTTGGCAGTTCGGCGACGGCTCAACACCCAAACCGGGCCCCTGGGGCACTTCAATATAGCCGTTGACGGGCCGCAAGGCGTTGGGCGCCATGCGGCGGTGAAGTTCAAGATCGTCTGGGGACCCAATCGTCTCCAACATGAAACAGTTGGGGATCGCGGCGAGTAACTGAACTGCAGCGGCGGTAGCCAAAGGACCATTCGGGTTGTGTGGGCACATGGAAACGTAGTGCGACTCGGCTAGAGCGGCGATCTTCTTCCCGGCCGTGATGCCGCCGCAGTTGGCGAAATCGACTTGGAGGATCGCCAGGGCTCGAGATTCGAGAAACGGACGGACTTCGTAGGCAGAAGCCAAACGCTCCCCGGATGCGATGCGAGTTGAAGTGCGAGAAGCGACTTCGCGCAAAGCCGAAGCGTCTTCGGGCGGAGTGGGCTCCTCAATGAACATCAACTTGTATGGCGCCAAAGCCTCGCACAACTGAATGGCGTCAGCCGGACCGAGTCTTCCATGGCAATCGACGCCGATTTCAAATTCGGGTCCAACGGCTTCACGAGCTGCTTGAAAGAACTCTGCGATGCGAGCAAAGGTGTCGGTTGGCAGCCATTCCGCCTCCCGCCAACTTGGCGCGATGTTGCCGCGCGAACCGGAATAGCCGTCGGCGGCGGAATCGACCGATCCTCCATAGAACAGCGGCAGCGTTGTCTTGGCGGCGAAGTAGCCCCATTGCTTGCAGCGGAGCAAGTTGTCGGCGAACTGTTCGGGCGTGCTCCCAGCCGGGCAATGACAATAGACGGGAACGCGATCGCGGGCCGGCCCGCCGAGCAGCTGATGAATCGGAGCGCCCAGGGATTTGCCTTTGAGATCCCACAAGGCGACGTCCACCGCGCTGATGGCCGATCCGTGCAAGGGACCGCCAACCCAAAAGGAATCTCGATACATCTTCTCCTGATGGTCTTCGATTCGTGAGGGGTCCTTACCGGCGAGATAGCGCCCAAGCTCCAAGATGTTCTGCTCAACCGTTTTGCTTCGCCGCTTCAACACCGTCTCGCCATACCCCGCCAAGCCCTCATCAGTTTGGATTTCCACGACGATGCAATTGCGAAATCCCAAGCCAACTAGCCGAGTCACGAGTTTGGTGATGATCATGGCGTCCGCAAGAATGAAAGGGTGATAACCCGAGGAGTCACGAGGAAGGTGAGTCGACGAGGTGGCCAGGTCAGTCCAGCCAACCAGATCGTCGAAGTTCGTCGGCAAGGATTTCAAGCTGGGCTGGCTTCAAGGCGCTGAACGGCTCACGAGAGTAGCCACCGCCGCGTCCCCACAGTTTCAGCATGCCTCGATAGATCGGGATGTCTGCGGCCGGCCCCAGTTTTTGATACGTATACAGATGCACGATTGGAAGGATTTGTTTCCAAAGCTGCAATCCTCTTTCCAAGTCCTTTTGTTCGACGACAGCTCGGTACATCTGCATGGCTTTGTCAGTCGCCACATTTAGGATCCCGCTGATCCAGCCGTGCCCGCCAGCAGCGAACGCTTCAAGAGCAGAGAGAAAACTGCCGTAGAAAATTCGCATATCATCGCCCGCCAACAAGGAAAGATCGTGCACTGGAACGACCGATTCCATCGTGCTCTTAACCATGTGCAAGACGTCACCACGAACGAGTTCGGCAATCTGAGGCGGCGACAGTGCGGCGCAAGCTGTGTTGTTGGGGTTGTTGTAGAGCATGATTGGCCGATCGGTTTTCCTCCGCAACGCTCGATAATGCTCTATCACCGACGCCACCGGCGGTTTGCTGAAGTAGGGCAAGATCACGATCAGTGCATCGACGCCTATCTCTTGTGCAGCGAGCGAAATATCGATCGTGAGTTTCGTCGCCGAATGTCCCGTTCCTGCAACAATTGGCAACGTGCCTCCGAAGTGCTCGACGGCCAGACGGAACAGCTCTATTCGTTCCTCAATCGTGAGCGCGATGAACTCGCCACTCGTTCCTGCGATCACAAGTCCGTGAACGCCTTGATCAACGAGCCACCGCCAATGGTCGAGCGTGGCGCGTCTGTCCAAGCTCCCATCGGCGTCAAAGAACGTCATCGCCGCGGGAAAGATTCCATGATACGGAGTGAGGTCGATCTTTGGCATAAATAGGAATCTCGCAAGGACGTCGAATCAGGTAGCGCGGCTCTCGTTCTTCGAAAGGTGGGTCTGCTTGCCGGACAGTGCTCGTCCACCGACTCTGCGGGCGAGGCGCAACTCGTTAGGCGGGACCTCCATTCTCGGCGTTCCCCCATGGGAACGCAAGCCAGACGCCGCCTGCATAGGCGCCGCACAAATGCGGGGCAACACTCGTTTGAGAACTAGGGAACTGCGCCGTTGAAGGCGGCGACAGGAAAGGGAGTCGCAACAACGGACGGACAGACTTCAGCCCATTGAGGCAAGAGAAACCGGTTGTGCCGATTGTAGAGAATTCGCCTCGCACGAATGTTGTGTTTCTCGCCGCCGGGCGCGTGGAGGCTTCCTGCCGCACCCCGGAGGCGAGGGCTATACTTGAGCCGAATCAGGCCGCAATCGCGGCCGTTTTTTATTCCCCATGCGAAAAGAACGATGCCGCTACCTAGAACTCAGCTCACCCTCGCTATCACGACCTGCCTGCTCGGAACCTGGATCGGATCGTGGACCCGCGCCGAGACAAAAGACAACCTCGTCCGCGCGGCCGCAACGATTTCAGCCGACGAACTGCAGCGGCATGTCGAGGTGCTTGCGGATGACCAATTTGAGGGACGCGAAGCTGGGACTCGCGGCGGGTCGGCGGCTGGCGTCTATATCATGAAAGCGCTGTCAAACCTCAAACTGAAACCGGCCGGCGACGCCGATGGATACTTTCAGGACTTCCGATCAGGCCGCAACATCTTGGCGGTGCTTCCTGGCTCAGACCCAAAGCTAAAAGACGAATTCGTCATTGTGGGCGGGCACTACGACCACGTCGGATATGGCTCACGTTCGAACAGTTTCGGTCCGTTTGGATACGTTCACAACGGCGCCGACGATAACGCCAGCGGCGTGGCCTGCGTGTTGGAACTTGCCGAAGCGTTTTGCCAACTTGAGCAACCTCCGAGACGTTCGATACTGTTCGCGTTCTGGGACGGAGAAGAGAAGGGCCTTATCGGCTCGCAACATTTTGTTCGCAACCCCAGCGTCCCCTTTGAGAAGATTGCATTCGCCTTTAACGTCGACATGATCGGCCATCTTCGCGATGAAAATCTCGAAGTGTTTGGCGTGCGGTCGAGTACCGGACTGCGACGCATTATCTCCGAGCAGAACGTCGACGACGGATTGAAATTGACGTTCTCTTGGGAGCTGAAAGCCAATAGCGATCACCACTCGTTCTTCGCCTACGGCATCCCGACCATCATGTTCCACACTGGCTTGCACGACCGCTACCATCGCCCGTCTGACGACGCCGATACGGTCAACAAGGACGGCATGGAGCGAGTGAGTCGGCTGCTGTTTCGATCGGCCCTATCCGTGGCGGAGCAACCGGTTCGATGGCAGTTCCGCCAAGAGGCTCGAGTTGAAACGGAATCGCATCGCGAATCCTTCGAGGCGCCATCACAACCCCAAGCCTCCCGACTGGGCCTCGCTTGGCGTCGCTTGGACAGCGGCTATGCCGAAGTGACGCACGTGGAGGGCCCAGCCGCCAAAGCGGGAATTATCGTCGGCGACGTGCTGACTGCGTATAACGGCGACGAGTTACCGCCCGACGACGCCTTGCGGCTGAAGATCCTCTACGCGGAAGAGCAAGTAGGCTGGTCGCTCGTTCGAGGCGATGAGAGCGCTCGCGATCTCTCCGTTCCACTCAACGGCGCCGCGGTGAGAATTGGATTCTCTTGGCGAGCGGACAAAGCAGATTCGAGCTTGGCCTCCGTGACCACGGTCCGGACGGGCAGCGCCGCAGAGCTCTCTGGAATCGCCACAGGCGACCGCATCATGGCCGTCAACGGGGAACCGTTTGCCGGCTCAAACGACCTGATGCAAAAACTCATCAAGCTGCCAGCGCCCATTCAGCTCATGCTCGAGAATCGTGGCCGTGTCCGTCGTGTCAATCTCGACCCGCTGCCAGCGCGAGCTGAGGCAGTTGAGGCGATAGCAAGCGAGTAGGCAAAGCCTCGAGTGACTCTCGAGTCGTCTGAACGACTCGCGCTGCATTCCGCAAGGACCGGCTCCAATCGCAAATGCGAGCCTCCATGTCGAGATCCCGCTAGCCGAACATGGTCACCAACTCTCGAACGTAGTCCAAAGCGTCGTCAAGCTCCGGCGCCGTAACACCCGCGACTCGACCGTCGCGGTCACATTGGGCGAGCAGCAAAAGTTCGTCGTGACTGGGGTTCGCTCGAAGCCGTTTGCGAGCTCGGCTGCCGATCGAGCCGTCGAGCACCTTTTGGGCAAGCATATGATTGGCGATCAGCCAGGCGGTTCGCTCGGTGATGAAACCGCCCAACGCTTCGAGTCCTGCCGCTACATGATCGGCCCCATCGATCCCTTTGCCGACGTCGTGAAGAAGGGCTGCGAGCAGAAACTCCTCATCGTAAGGCAATTCGTCGCGAGCCAGGTCGAATACCTGCAAACTGTGGTAAAGCGCATCGCCTTCAGGATGATACTTCTTGGCCTGCTTAACCGTCTCGAGTGGAAGCAGCAGTGATTCGTAGAGTTGAAATCGGTCAATCCGATCGACCGATTGAGCCAGTTCGTCGTCGATGCTCATTTCAGGATATTTCGTTTCCAGGAAAGCCTCCAACTCGGAGATACTCGCTCGTTCAATCGCCTTGCCGGTGATGGAACTCTTGAAAACATAGTGAGCTTTGTTGGCGGGATAGACTGTCAGCTCGCAGGGGAACCGGTCGCGGATGTGGATGTGGGTGTATACACGCTCCTCATTGTTCTTGCGAACTCGTTTTCGCTCGACATCGAAGTCAAACCCTTCGTCCTCGAGTTCCAGTGTGACGGCGTCGACACCATCGGCGAAAATGTGCAGGTCGATATCCGAACCGGCCCGAATATGCCCAGTCCAGACGCTGCCGATCAGCCTAGGACGAAACCGCCTGAGGATTCGCATCAGACGCAGCGCGTCTACTCTCATTTCGAGCAAGTTGTCTGTGCGTTGCTCGCCTTCGTAGAGTCGGGCCATGCCCTGCAATTCGTCACGTATTTCGGCGTTGCTCGGAAGGTCGGCCGGTTTGACCCAGCCCGAAAAGCAGAATCGAGCTGCCTTCATCTTCGCTCGATAGTATTCTGACTCTTGGCGCGAATACATCAGGCGAGCCGCCTCAAACGCAATCCGCCGCCGCAGCTTGGAAGAGTTCATTCAACTGCGCTGCTTGGACCAGCGCGAAAACGAGAAGCGAGAAAGAGATCGTCAGGGCCATTGCCGAAAGCAGCGCCTCGCCTACAACTATAGTGAAATTCAAGCCGCCCGACTGTCGCCCGTCGCTCGTGTTTCGGACACAGGTCGTTAGGTTTGGGTTCGCAAGTGCAAAATCTTTGACGAAACGCCCAAAAAGCGAATCTCGCCCCAAAACGAATTTGGCCCAAAACGAATTAGCGCGAAGGAATTGCTTCGATGTGGAATCGCCTGGTCTTGGTTGTCGCCTGCATTCTCGGCGGATCAGCCGTCGCCATTGGAGCATTCCAAGCCCACGGGCTCGGTGGAATGCTGGATAAATGGGGCGTCGAGGCCAGTCAAGCAGCCAAACGAATCGATAACTGCGAGACAGCCGTTCGCTATCAACTGGTCCACGCTTTGGCCATCCTTACCACCGCCGCGCTCGCTGTGGCTAGCCGGCGGAGGATGATCACCGCGCCGCTGCTGATGACGGTCGGCGTCTGCTGTTTTTCGGGCGGCCTCTATGAGATCGTCTTGCGAGGGCAGGCGACCCACTGGGCTGTGGTGCCCTTCGGCGGGCTGCTGCTCATCTTCGGCTGGGCCGCCCTGGCTGTCTCCTCTTCTTTGGCCGCTGGGAACAACAGCAACGCCGAGTCCGCCTAGAATGCATAAGTCTCGGCCAGCTCAAAAAAAAACCGCTGTGACTTTCGCCACAGCGGTTTGAGGTTACCCGGTAATGCGTTGCATTACATGCTATTCACCGAGGTCGATGCCAAGCTTGGCTTCTTCCTCTTCCTGAATGATGATCCGTGGTGTGACCATCAACATCAGAGTGTTCGCTTCCCGCCCGATGCCAACGTTCTTGAACAGTCGGCTGATATAGGGCAGTTTCGAAAGCATAGGAACACCGCGTTCGTTACGGCCTTCGGACAGCCGCTTGATGCCGCCAAGCAACACCGTACCACCATCCGGAACGCTCACCGTGGTCGAAACCGTGGTGAACGAGAACTCTGGCAGTTGGACCGTGGTGCCCGACGTTGTCGTCGTCGTGTTGTCTCTGGCATCCGTTGGGTTGCCGCCAGCGTCATCGACGACCGAACCGTTGTCGCTCGTTGTCGCACCCGTGAACGTGAAGGTGTCAACGTCGCCGATTTGGCTGAAGAACGGAACCAAGGTGAGGCGAACAAAGCGGCGATCATTGGAGACAACCGCCTGAACGCTCAGCGTGGTGCCTTCGTTCAGCACGACGACCACAGGTTGGTGGGCCGCGGCAAAGTCGCCCACGACCGGGATGATACTCGTCACAAACGGACGCTGCGTGAGGTCGCTGACTGTGGCCGATTGGCCGTTGAACAGCGTGACCTTCGGCGCCTGCAGCACATTTGATCGCGTGTTACCCTGCGCGGCTTGCAGCAGGAAGAACACTTCGATGTCGCTGAGAATGGCAAAGCCAAAGTTAGCGGCTGTGTTCGCGTCAAAGTTGCCGAACTGAGGCACTGTGGCGCCGAACGAGTCTTGCGTGAACTGCAAGTCTAAGTCGGCGGTAGGCGAACCAAATCGATCCAAGCCAAAACTCAAGCTCGGCCCGCTATCGTCCGGGAGCTGAGGATTCACGTTGTTGAGGTTAGTGTTGTCGTCGACTTGGAAGTCGAAGTCGATGCCGATTCTCTCGAAGAAGTCATCATTCAGTCGAATGAAGCGCACTTCAATCGAAATCTGCAAGTCCTGCAGTCTTCGCAGTTGGTCGAGCAGATCGGCAAGCTTCTCGTGAACTTCCTGAGTTTGACTCACGACCAAGCTCAAGTTCGTGGGGAACGACTCGATGGCTCCAGGGCCGCCGACGTCATCCCACGATTGAGGTTCAATCGTCGTCGTTATCAACTCGATCAGCGTGTCGAAGTCCGCCATGGCGGCTCCGCCCATGCCTCCAGGGCCGTAACCCGATGGTTGGGACGGCCTGGACGAATCCAACATCCCGCTGGAACTCATTTGAGCCAGCGCGGAGGCGTTGTTCATCGACCCTTCACTTGCCGATAGCGTCAGCGGAACCGTTGAGCTGCCGCCCATCATGCCGCCGTAGCCCATGGAATGGTGAGCTTCACGAATCGCCGCCGGAAGTCCGACGTTGTAGCCAGGGATGAAGTTTGGAATCGGAATCACCAAGTCGGCGACATTGTAGACTTCCGTGTAGACCTTGCTCTCGCGAGCTGTCTCGCTAGTAATCAACAACACTTCGTTGTCGATGACATAGCTGAGTCGAAGCGGTTCGAGAATCAGATTCAAGGCGCTTCGCAGAGAAACCGGCTTGGACAACGTGATGTTGATCGGCGAGTCCGACGTGATGGCTTCCGCAGCGAGACCGTTTTGGTCCAGGTGCACGTTGACGCCAGCCAAGTCAGCAAGCATCTGAATGGCTTCGGCCAAGGGCGTGTCGATAAAGCGAACATCCACTTCACGCGAGAGTGCGCGTTGGATGTCGACTTCTTGAGGCAACCAGCGTCTGCGTTGCGACTCCATTAGCCGCTTGCGGTCTTTGGTCAGGTCACCCCATGCCAGGGGGTCGCCAAACTGAAACGGCACGCGATCATCTATTGGTTCGGACGATGCAATGACCGATTCAATCGCACTGTAGAACCCCTGTTCCTTGCCAGCGTTGATCGCTTCCTGCTCCATGATCCGTTTGATGAAACGGCTCTTCCAGATCAAAGTTTGAGCGATCGGAGTTTGGGCGTCCAGTTCACGCACCTGCTTAGCGATTAGTTCCGCCTCGTGATAGCGGCGCTCGTCGATGAAGGTGTTGAATTGTTCGACCAGGTCAGCAATCTGATCGTGCATCTGAACGGTCAGTTGTCGTTCCCGAGCAATGTCGGCGTGGACAGCGTCATTCCGTTGCTGCAGATCGATCGTTTCGCGATTCTGCTCGATGTAGACTTCCGTTCGACGGATGCCTTGATCCAGGGTGGTTAGCAAGTGTTTCTTGGTCGCCGAATCCAATTCGGCGTCACCAACCCGGCCTCTTAACTTCTGCAGTTTGTTCAGCGATCCGATCGGATCAGAGGAGAGGCTTCGTTCGGCCAATGTGAGCTCGGAGGTGATTTCTCGAGAAAGCACCTGTCTCAGCAGTTGCGATTGCGAAACAACCTCTTCCAAAGTGCTAGGTTCGGAAGCTGGGGGACCGCTGGCGTTGAGCAGCGCTAACTTCTCCTTAAGCGCAGCTCGCGTGGCGGGGTCCAGCTCCGACTCAAATCGCCAAGCGTCGGCGAAGTGTTTCAAAGCTGTCGTGCGATCTTGTTTCATCAGCGCGTCGACGCCCTGCTTGTACAGACCGACGCCGGGCGAAACAGCCGTGTCTAGCGGCGAGGCCGGAGTAGGCTCTTGTCGCACCGCTTGGGCTCGTGACAGCCGCGTGGCGTCCCGATTCGGATCGTAGACGCCCGGCTGAACCGGATATCGGCTTTGCGGCGCCATCGGGCCGCCAGCCTGAGCGACGTCGTATCCTGCCCGCTGCACTCCATAGGTCTGTCGATTTCGCATACCTGTGATTCGCAGAGACATTTCCCAAGGCAAAGTTTCACCAGCTTGGAAGGCGCTGTCGGGCACCTTTAAGCGGGCGGCTTGGTCCGCAAATTGAGCTGCATGCTCCAAGTCGCGGCGATCCAATGCCACTTGCGCCTGGGCGAGCAACTGAAGAGCTTTTGCCTTCTTGGGGTGGACCGGCCCAACAGCCGGCGCCGCAGCCGCGGCTTGCTTGGAAGCTGCGACCGCCTGGAGGAACTGATCTGGAGTACGTTCGCTCAACCGATACTTGGCGCCGACTTTTCTGGCGTCATTGGCCAACTTCTCAGCAGCCGCAAACTCCTTGTGAAACAAGAAGCCTTCGGCCTGACTCATCATGTAGTCGGCGTATTGTCGAGCCGTAACGCCCGCGGCGGCGCCGCCAGCGATCCGCGTCTGTTGTTGTAAGACGTATTCGACCTTGGCTGGCGAATCATCCGTCGGTCCGTAAGCTCCGCCTTTCGCCTTCGCCTGCTGAACTAGCCGGGTCGCCGAGGCGACATCTCCGCTAGCGAGGGCGGTTCGCGCCTGCAGCAGGAGACCTTGGTTGCCACTTCGGCCAGCGGCACTTGCCTTCGTGGGGCCGGCAACGCTTGGGAATCGCGAAATGCCGTTGCCGGCATAAAGCGATATCCGGGGGCTTTGTGTTACGCCGCGAAGCTTTTGCAACTCCTCGCGGGCTTTGCCGGGCGTGTACGAGAATCCTGCCACGATTGCATCGTACTTGACATTCAGACGCTCGGCCTGTTGGATGAAACGTTCTGCTTCATCTAACTTTCGAGCATCCATCGCGCGGCGAGCATCTTTGAGCAGGCGCTCAGACTCGCGGCCCGCCGCGTCGTTGTTCGTAGTGGTTTGACCAACCACCGCATGAACAAGTTGTAACGCTGGTGAAGTCGCTGCTCCACCTTGCGCCGTTCGGGCGGTCCATGCCCACCCGAGGGCGACGCAAACCATGAGCACTTGCGCGGTCGCTCTCAACGGGAGTCTCCTTCTTCGAGATGTCTGCATCCCATCCTGCGCCAGGATGATTCCGCTCATCTAACGACAACAGCGTCAGCGCGAACTGATGCGGCGGTATTTGCGAGAATTCGCAAAGACCTAACCGACAAGAACAGCTCGTGCTCGCGTCGCGGTCGTTGGGCGCATAACCACTGATAGGAATACTGTTGGTTGACGTGGGGGGCGTAAATACTGTCAAACGACCAGATGGGTCAAGACCAGTTTCCAAAAAAAAATGCAAAAACTTCTTTGGCTCGCATTCCATGGACCCGCTTCGCAGCGAATCGGACGACCTCGATCCTCCCTCTGACAACGTTTTCAACGAGCCTGAGAAACCGACTGGGCGTCGTTTTTGACGTAGCGTCCCGATTAAAGCTCAGATCGACAAAGAAACGCAGCAAAGGGCTCTTAGCGCGCAAAAAAACGGCTCGCGTGATTTCGACGCGAGCCGTTGAGCTTGGTTGGACCTAGTGGACCTGGCGGGCTACTGGATCTTGAAGCCTTCCAAGTGGTCATTCGTCTTTGCGAATTCAGCCAACTTCGCTTCATAGTCGGTGTTGGACTTGGGCACCTTGAACGAGCAAGTGAGCGCCTTGGTATCGGGTGTGATGTCAGTCACGCCGTCAAGTTTAGCCAAATCGCCTCGAACTGAGGCGGCACAGGCTCCTCACGTCATGTTTGGGACGGAGAGTTTGACGAGGGTGAACTCACTAGTTCCTGCAGGCGCCGTTGCCGGCTCGGTTGCATTCGTAGCGGGGGAGGTCGGCGTTTGGGCCACGGGCGCCGGCAAGTCAGCCTGTTGGCACCCCACCCAAGTTGCGGCCACCGAAGTGACCAGCAGGGCGAGAAGAATTCGCTTCACTTGTAGTCTCCTGAAAACGCGGGAAGTAACTGATTCCAATCCAATAACATTTCATGATATCGCCATGAGGTCAATTCGTGTTCGGGAAAATCGGCAGCCGCCGGCAATTTGCGCCGGGAAAACACTGGGTTTGTGTGCTGTTTCACACAACGAGCCTCGAGAGGCGGGGGGCCAACCGACGCCTGTGGTTGGCGTACCGTCGACAGCGGGAATCAGCATTGATTGCCGGCGACAGATTCCACCGTTCCGGCGAATCTGAGACGTTGCGACGCGGAGCAGAAGTTGCCAGCCCCAGCTGAGCGACGGCTAGAAATAGACGCGCGTTTGCAGCCCGGAATCTTCGGACAACTCAAACTTCTTCCGCAATGCTCGCAGACAATCTGTTAGCGTCTTAGTGCCGATCATGGCCCGTCAGCGCCTCCTCAACGTTGTCGGCCCAACGGGCAACATCCATCACACTGTGCCGCAGCTCCTCGATATCGCAGGTCGCTCGCGGATAGTTGTTGAGCATCACAAAATACGGAACGCCATGGATCTCCTTTATTGAAAGGGCGCCATGCGGGATACTCGCGTTGAGCTCGAGCGCCCGCCGCAAGTAGTCATCCTCAACAGGAGCGCAAAGGCTGAGGATGCGGATCAGGGGCAAACTGGCGATTTCATTCGTCGTCTCCTCAATCCGTACGCGTTGGCTTCTGTTGTTGGGAAGCGAGACTACAAGCTCAAACGCCTCAGCGTCCCGAGTCACGGCAACCTTGTCGTCGCCCTCAAAGGCCTCGTAGACGAAGGTCCTAAGATCTCGAATGCTGCGAAAAACCGACTGTAGTTGCTCGTGCAACACAGCACCGTTCTGAGGCCGACCTGCAGCAGACTTGGAAAGACAACAACCAATTAGACGGGCTAGCGAGTCATCGACGTGCGGATGGCTGGTTCTGACATCCGGCGCCGGGGCTTCCACGTGCAGCTTGGCGAGTTCGGTCCACTTGGAATGGTTGAAAGGATAGCCGCCCGTCAGCAGCTGAAACAGCGACACGCCGACCGCATAGACATCGCTGGCTGGCGTCGCCGCGTCGCCTTGAAACAGTTCCGGCGCCATGAAGTAGGGAGTGCCAGCCAGTCGAGTTCGCCCGGTCTCATCGGCAACGCTCTTGGCCAACCCGAAGTCGGCAAGCTTGGCAACTCCATCGTCGCGAACCATGATATTCGCGGGCTTGAAATCGCGGTGAACCAAGTCTACGCCGTGGGCGGCCGCCAAAGCGGCGCTCGCCTGAGCCATCAGGTTGGCGCTCTCTAGCGCACTCAACGCCCCGTCCGCCAAGATGCTGTCGAGGGACCGCCCGCGCACATATTCCAATTCGATGAAATGCCGTTGGCCCTCGCTACCGATGTTGTGCACGGTCACGATATGAGGATGCACAACGGAGGCCGCCGCGCGGGCCTCCGCCAGAAACAGATCGACAGATTCGACATTGCCTCCCTGCAATTCGGGGCACAGCACCTTGAGCGCACAGGGTCTCGCTAGATTGTTGTGCTGGGCCAGGAACACCCACGCCATCCCGCCTCGCCCAAGCAACCTCTCGATGCGGTAGACGTCCATCGAGTCACCCGGCTTCAAGATGGGGTCCTCCATGCCGCCCACCGGAGCTGGCGGAGTCGGTGAATCGAGCATTACGGTCTGGGAGAACAGGCCCGTGGCGCAATGGGCATTGTCGCCGCATTGCGGACAAGGATCTTCGTCGTCCGCAAGAAAAGTGCGCTGGCACAACTCGCAATGTCGTTCCGTCTTTGTCATCTCGACCATTGTATCGCGTGGAAGCTTCGGGACGAATTCCAATTCCGCCCGCCGCGTCCGCGCGGTCGCCAACTAACCTGCTTGTCCGTGGTCAGACGCGTTTTGCCAAGAGAGGCATTGTCTTATAGACACCGCCGAGGATCTCCTCGCTCTTCGCGCCAAGCCAATTCTCCAACACGGTCGCGTAAACCCGGCGAAAGTCGATCGAGTACTTCAGGTCGCCCTGGTAGAGTTGACTTAGATTCGGGTTCGGTCCATGCAAACCGGGCTTAACTGGTCCCGCAAGAAACATCGGTCCGGCCGCGCCATGGTCAGTGCCCTCGCTTGCGTTTTCCTTGACGCGCCGACCAAATTCACTGAAACACATCGTCAGGACTCGGTCGCCGTGCCCGTGCTGTTTCAAGTCGTTGACGAACGCGCTCAAACCGCTCCACAATTCGGAGAGCAGAGCTCGGTGGGCGGGAGCCTGCCGCGAGTGAGTGTCGAAGCCGCCCAGCTCGACGTAGTAGACGCGAGTGCGCATTTGCGCGTCGATTAATTGGGCGATCGTTTTCAAACGACCCGCGAGCCGAGTCTCCGGGTAGACGACGTTGGTCTGATAGCCCTTTCTCGCCCTTTCAACTCGCTGGCTCGCCGACAACGCCGCCTCAGTACTCGTCTTCACAAAACCGAGCAAGCCGCCGCCATTTTGACGTTCGGCGCGGGCCATTTCTTCCACGTTCTTCTTCAATCCGGGGTCGCCGTCAGTCTGCAACCGAAACTGATCAATCGATTTCACCGACGTGGCGCGAGACCTGGCGGCGGCCAGAGCCAGCGGCAGTTTCGCGTCTCCCAAGTGCATCGCGGGCGAGTCGACGCCCATGGGCGAGTCGTCGAGGAACCGGCCCAGCCAACCCTCCGCGCGTCGCGCGTCTTTGCGGTCGCAGGTATGCCAGATATCCATCGACTCGAAGTGCGAGCGGTTTGGGTTTTCATAGCCAATGCCCTGCACTACCGCCAACTCGCCCTGCTCCAACAGATCTGCGGCGCCCCGAGCCACGGGATGCCACCCCATTTGCCGATTGATGCTCAGCACATCCGACTTCGGCACAGCCAGCTTTGGTCGACTCTCTCGATAGAGGGGATCAGAGTGGGGCACGATCGTGTTCAGCCCATCGTTTCCTCCCGACAGTTGCACAACGACCAGCACTGACTCGTTCGCGTCGTCTTCGGCAGCCAGCGCGCCGGCTTGAGCCAGAAAGGCGGGTGTTGCGCCGGCGAGCGAAACTACGCTGGGCGTGACGACCGACTGTTGGATAAAATCG
This sequence comes from uncultured Pirellulaceae bacterium, assembly GCA_964635375.1. GTDB lineage: Bacteria > Planctomycetota > Planctomycetia > Pirellulales > Pirellulaceae > CAZMNY01. Next base: position 17,379 of record CAZWOU010000141.1, read on the forward strand.
CGTCGATTAATTGCCATCGCTGGGGTTCCTGCGGGTTTTCTTTTTGTTCTGTCTATCGCCTAACGGCGAGCCGGGCCAGTTCAGCCGAGTTGTTCAAGCGAGCTGCGATTCGGGCAGCGAGGCAATTAGAAACACGACTCGTTTTGCCCGGTCACCTTTGGCCTGCTGGGCCTCAGCGACCAACTGCGATATGACGGCTTTGGGAAGAGAAGGCGCGATGAGCAGTTCCGTCAGCCAGCGAACCATCGGCTCCCCGTCTGAAATGTCGTAGCGCTCCAGTAGCGTGTCGATCGATCCGCCAGCAAAACGAGTCTTTGAATCCGCGAGAATCTGCTTCATCAGGTTGGCCCTTCCCAGCAGCGTCGACGAATTGATCCACGCGCGTCCGCCATCCCAACCTTTCACGTTGGGTGGGAAGAACAGCCCCTGCCCCAGTTCCCGACACCCACTGGCGATGCGGTTCGCATTGGTTGAACCGTGCAGACATCGTAACAAGCCCAGGACAAACTCGATCGGCGAACGCACCTTGGCGGCTAAGGCGTGCTCCGAGAAGAAGAGATTGCTGCCTAGTATTCGCTTTACTGTGGGCCCCACGTTCCAGTCGTCCGCGCGAATCTGCTTCGCCAAAGGGGCTACCAGCTCGGCGTCAGGTGAAGGCTCATCCATGACAAAGAACTTGACTAGCTTCTGGGCGATGAACACCGGGCCAGCAGGGTGTTTGAGCACCAAGTCGACGCCATCCTCGCCGCTGAATTCGCCCTTCTTTCCAAAAATCGACTTCTCGCCAAAGTCGTGTTGATACTTGTTGAAGCGATACTTGCCGCGTTTGATTTCCCAGCCGGTGAAACAACGGGCCAGTTGCACCACGTCCTGCTCCGAGTAATTGCCTTCGCCAAGGCAGAACAGTTCCATCACCTCCCGGGCAAAATTCTCGTTGGGGTGGGCTTTTCGATTCGTCACCGAATCAAGATAAATCAGCATAGCCGGGTCCTTCGAGATACCTCGCAGGATCGCGGCGAAATCGCCCAAAGCATGAGTTCGCAACAGCTCATTTTGGTTGTGCATCAAGTGGACATCTTCGACCTTCTCAGCGCTCGTGGCGAAATGGCCATGCCAGAACAAGGTCATCTTTTCGCGAAGTTGGGCGGACGTCGTCAACATGCGATAGGCCCACGCAGCGCCAAGCCCTTGGGGATCGCCTCCAGCGAGCACGGATTGGACCAGCGCGTCGTACTGAGTCGCGTCCGCCGGTTCTTGGGCCGCCGCGCAAATCGATGCGACCACCTCTTGTGGCGAACGCTTGAGCGAATCGTCGAGTTGCTCGGCGGTCGCCCCAAATCCAGACCGACGATGCAAATGCGCAGCCA
>CAZWOU010000142.1:0-7385 GCA_964635375.1 uncultured Pirellulaceae bacterium
AGCTGCTCGACGATATCGAGCGTTGCTGGCTTGTCGCGGAAGTTCTCAATCTCATACTTCAGCGTAATTTCTTGGTGATGCAAATTGCCGCGGACGACATGTCGTTGGTTCTTCTCGATGGTGCGACTGCATACGATGTCTCGCGACTGGCCGAGGTAGAGCCGCATTTTGTCGTCGAGCGGAGTTAAGCGAGACACGTCTTCGCCCAAAAACGCTTGGCCTCCGCGGCCGTCTTCGATAAAGATCCGCACCTTCCCAGGCTGCAGCGGAAATGCGCCAAGGTTGTTCTTCTCGTCGTTGGTGAGTTCATAATGCATGAGGATCGGTGAAGCGAACGGCTTGTCTGGATTGAGTTGTCCGTTGGCGTACCAGTCGAAATTGAACGTCTTGACGATAGGAACTTGAGGAAACCGCTTGACCAGCATTTGAATCTCCTCTTGTTGCCCAATCTCCTTGAGAAACTTGGGACCAAAGCCAGCCCAAACGCCCGCCTTGCCAAACTCTTCGCCCGAGTAGTTTCTCAGCTTGATAAAGGACCTCAACGTCAGCAACGACTCGTCTTTGTTGGCCAGGGCGCGATAGTTGAAGGTGCGCGTCAAGTTGTGAATGAGATAACTGACGCGAACCTTGACCACGCCGGCTTCGGCGGCGAACACTTCCCAAGTCAAGGCATTCTCGTCGGGCGGATAGGCAACGTTGATCACGTTGATGGCGACTTTTCCGTCGCCTTTGCCTATCGACTGCCAATCCTTACCCGCTCGAAATGCCAGAGGTCGAAACTGAATCGAATCCTTGTCGATCGACGTATTCGACCAACTGAAATCGATCACGTTGTTGCCCGATTTGCTGGACGACTTTAGCAACGGCACGATTCGCTCTTCCTCCACGAGCGTATACGCGCCATTGTCTAGTTGGATCTCCACTCGCTCACGGGCGGGGAGCGTGGCTAACTTGATCCGAGCGCCAGCGGTGGTTGGCAGAATGGCGGCTGGCAGAGCCGCGGCCAATATCATCACCCAAATGAGCCGTCTCATAGCAAGTCCTCGCGTAGTTTGCTGGCGTGTGAATCTGATTTGGCCAGAAATTCATCCAGCTACTTGTTATGACGAACGAATTGGGGAATCGTTTGCACTCCGGCCCAAATTTGTTCTTTCCGGCAGGGCAGCAAACAGGCCCAACATCAAAGATCCGGGTCTGATTCAGCTAAGAATGGGGCCGCAAAAGTCGCTCTGAAGAGAAAGCGAGGCAGGCGCAGAGGGCTACTTTAGCTCTTGAAAGCCCTTTTTCGTGGGGGTGCCGCCGTAGTACGGATATTCGTCGAATTGATCGCCCTGCCCCAAAACGCGAGGGTCGCGAGTCGCTTTCAACTCGGCCATCAATCGCTGAGCAAGCTCCTTTTTGACGACGGCGAAGGCGGGATCGGCGGCGAGATTCTTGACATTGTCCGGATCTGACTTGACATCAAAAAGCTGCTCCGCGGGCAGCTTGGCAAATGACAGATCAAAGAACTGCCGATACCTCGAATCATTGCGGCGGGCGATGAGGGCGTTCTTGGTGGGTCCGCCATCCACATCCCCGTACCAAGCGCCCTTCAGCCAGGCCTTGCCGTCGTTTGGAGTGCCAGCGGGCCAACGATCCGGTTTGAAGTTGCGAATATAGAGATAATCGTCGGTCCGAATAGCGCGCGTGGGATAACCGCCGCTATCTGGTGCTTCCTGCGAAGGCACGTGTCTCTCCTTCCCAAACAGAACGTGATTGCGATTCGTAATCTTGCCAGACTTGTCGCTCAGCAGTTGCGGGCGAAGACTAACGCCGGTCATCTGCTTGGGCACGTCAACTCCAGCAGCCTCCAAGAACGTCGGCGCCAAGTCTGTCAGCGAAACCAGGTCCGTCAACTGGCGACCCGGCTTGATCGCTCGCGGCCAGCGGATGGCGAGTGGCACATGGGCGCCCCACTCGTAACACGTCGACTTACAGCGGGGAAACGGCATACCGTGGTCGCCGCTCATGACAACCATCGTGTTGTCGAGCTCGCCAGACTCCTCAAGTAACTTCATCATCGCGCCGACCTCCCTGTCGAACCTCTGCACTTCGAAATAATAGTCGGCGATGTCCGAACGGATCTCAGGCAGATCGGGATAGAACGCCGGCAACTTTATCTTGTCGAGCGGAATCCCCGAGGCCTTGCCGGAACCGGCCTTGTAGCCTCGGTGTGGGTCGGTCGATCCGAACCAGTAACAAAAGGGGCTGCCCTTGGGTCGCTTCGCCAAGAATTCCTTGAAGCTCTTGTAACGAGGCCCAGCCGGATTGACGGTGCGTCCGCCCGGCGGCAATCGTCCGGGTCCCCACCCTTTTCTTTCATGCCCCACATGATAACCGTGTTGAGCGAGAAGCTCAGGATAGACGGGGTACTTCTTGTTGAGCGTGGACCAGAGGTTCCCGCTCTCCTCCAAACGCCAATGCCATTGGCCAGTCAACAACGCCGCTCGAGACGGCGTGCATGACGGGCTCGAAACGTAAGCGTACTGAAACAACACGCCTTCCTTCGCGATGGTGTTGAAGGTGGGAGTCTCAACAACCGGATCTCCATACGCCCCCGCATGCGGCCATCCCCAATCGTCCGCGAAAGCAAACAAGATGTTTGGCCTGTCCGCGGCGGACGAACTCGTCGCACCAATCTGGCCAAACGCGCGCGGCGCGGCAAGGCAGGCCAGCAACGCGACCGCCATCAACACTGTTCGCGTGGGTCGTTGCATTCTGAGCAGCTCCGATTCTCAAGATTCGTGGTTGAAAGACCGGCTCGACGAAGCTGCCTGGTTTGTCCAGCAATCCTCAACGCCAAACCGATCGATCATTTCTGAGTATCGCATAGTATAAAGCGGATCGAGATGCGGAGCAGGCAGACTCGCATTGTTTTGGTGCTGTTGTGGTCGTGATTCTTGATTTACTTAGCCGCAAAAAGACCCGAAGAACGCAAAGAGAAGATTTCGAATGAAACGGGATTCCTTGGCGCGGCCGCTGATTGTTCCGGCGCTCTTCGTGTTTTTTGTGGCCGACGGGAGGAAGAAGGATGGCCACAAAAAACGCAAGAAATGATAGGGGACAGGGCTCCTGGGGGACGGGCGTTCAGAGGCGGGAGTCCATTGCAGATCGCCCGATAAGGTGAGTTGCCAGCCCAGCCCGGTTTTGAAGAGGCTGGCGTCAGCCTGAAATTGCTTGGCGCGGCCGCTGATTGTTCCAACGTTCTTCGTGTTCTTTGTGGCCATGTTTTTTGACCTACGTAGCCACTAAAAGACACGAAGCGCACAAGGAAAGAGCTTCTGATGAAAAGGGGACTCCTTGTTCTTCATGCTTGAAGTTCGCGAGGCGGCGGTCTAGGCTTTCTTCTTCCGGGGGCCGACGCGAATACTGTGTGAATACGAGGCTGAGGAAACACCATGAAGAAACTACTGCTCTGTTCCATCATCTTGGCCGCAAGCGCCGCCAGTTCACTGCTGCAAGCCGCGCAGCCGCTGCGGGGTTCAAGGCCGAACATCATCCTTGTTATCACCGACGACCAAGGGTATGGCCCGGTTGGACGACACGGGCACCCGTGGATCGAGACGCCAAACCTGAACTTGATGTACGATAAGAGCGTTCGATTTACACGGTTCCTAGTCGCCCCGACTTGTGCGCCGACGCGATCGGCGTTGATGACCGGCCGTCACCCAATGCGCAACGGCGTGACCCATACCATTCTCGAGCGCGAACGGATGACGCTCAACGCAACCACGCTGCCGCAGGTGCTCAAATCCGCAGGTTACACGACCGGTATTTTCGGCAAGTGGCACTTGGGAGACGAGGAACCCTACCAACCTCACCGCCGCGGTTTCGACGAGGCTCTGATCCACGGCGCCGGCGGCATTGGCCAAGCCTATAAATGCAGTTGTGCTGACGCGCCGGGAAACAAGTACTTCAATCCCACGCTTCGCCACAATGGCTCGTTCGTGCGTACAAATGGTTACTGCACGAATCTGTTCTTCACTGGGGCCTTGGGGTGGATCAATCAAGTCAAATCCGGCGACGCTCCGTTCTTCGCCTACATCACGACGAACGCCCCGCATGGGCCTTTTATCGCTCCGCCCGAAAACACAAAACGGTTCACCGACCTGGGGTTCAGCCCGAAGACCGCGGGCTTCTACGGCATGATCGAGAACATCGATGAGAACGTCGGACGCCTGCTGGGCCATTTGAAGAAATGGGACCTAATGGAGAACACTGTGGTGATCTTCATGTCGGACAACGGAATGACTGGCGGCGGGTCGGGACGGTTGGGCCGGTCGCTCGGCGAGTCTTCCGATGGGAAACAGATGCTACCATTCAACGCTGGCATGAAAGGCTTGAAGGGCAGCGCGGATGAAGGCGGCGTGAGGGTGCCGTTCTTCGTACGCTGGGACGGACGAATCAAGCCGGGAGTCGATCACGGCAACATCGCCGCCCACATCGATGTCTTTCCAACACTGGCCGCATTGGCCGGCGCTAAACACCCCGCCAATCAAGTGGAAGGCCGAAGCCTGCTGCCACTGATAGAGGACGGCAAGGCCGAGTGGGAGGACCGCTTTCTGTTCACCCACAAAGGTCGCTGGCGGACTGGATCGGAACCAAACGAGCACCAATGGCGCGGTTTCGCGGTTCGCAATCAACGCTTCCGCCTCGTGGACAACAAGGACCTGTTCGATATGCAGGCTGACCCGGGACAGCAGAACAACGTGATTGAGGACCATCCCGAGATCGTCAAAACGATGCGTGACGCATATGACCGATGGTGGAAGAAAACGCGACCGATGATGGTCAACGAGACGGCGCCCATGTCGCCCACTCGACCCTTCCATGTCCTCCACGAAAAACAGCTGAAGGCGGGCGGGATTCCGATGTGGAAGGCGCCACAACTGTAAGACAAGATCGCTAGCTCGCCCTCGAGGGTCCGACCCAATCTTGCCAACGCATCAGGGTGGCCGTGAGCTCGGGACATTCGGCCAACGAGGGCAAGTCGGCTCGCAGTTCCACGATACGGCGACGGTGTTCGTCAATGTCGAACGATGGCATCAGCAACAGACGCGTCTGCAATAGCCTGATTCGGACTTCTCCGATCGGGTCCTGATCGCGGCAGAGCTGAAGCGCCTCCTCCAAATAGTCTCGTCGCTCTTGTTCGGTACGCGCCAGCTTGACAAGAGAGGGCACGGTTATGGAAACAAAATCGCTGAGCAAGTTGTTCCCACGCTGAATCTCCTCGGCTTGCCGCAACATCCGGCGAGCCTGAGATGGGCTGTTGAGCCTGCGACTAGATTCTCCCAAGGTGGCCAACGCGCGAGCCCAGGCAGAGGTCTCAAAGAAGCTGGGAGATTCAAGATTGGCGCCCGAGAGAATCCCGGCGACGTCCTCCACTCGATCGTCCAGAATTGCAAAGGCGGCTTGATGTTCGAGAAAATCCCCAAAACATTCGTGGTCGCGAGTTCGAGCGATGTCGATTCCCTGAGCGACAAATGGCCGTAACCGGCCAACGTTGGGGCTGATCGCACCAAACCGATAGACTTCCAACCAATCACAGACGGATTGCAAATCGTCATCGCAGAAAAAGGCGGAATCGTCTAAGGACGTTTCAGGATCGCATGCGAGACGTGCGGCAACGATCGCCTGCATCCTGAGCAGTTGAACTTCCGTCTCCCAATCGGCGGCAGGCAGCGGCGTCATTCGGGCGAGTGCAGCTTGTGCGGAGCGGAACTGCCCGGCCCGCACGTAGTCACCGATCGCATCCAAGACAGCGACGCCAAGGCGGCGACGCTGTCGAGGGCGTCGAGAAATCGCTGCCGGGACAACGTCCCCAAAGAATGTCTGCGAAGTCGGCGGCTCCGTTGTCTTCTCCACGGCTTGGTCGCAATAGGGATCCCCGAACTCAAATCTCTTCCGCTCGTCATAGATTCCATTCCATTGGCAAACGAAGGAGTCCCGTTTCGACTGGAGTTCGAGAATCAACTTGCCACGCACTCTTGCACGCGTGACGCCGGTCGGTGGAGACTTCACCGCGTCCTCGATGTGATCGACTCCTTCCACATGCTGATCCAGCACGCCCGCCGCCACCAACGAGTCGAACAGGCCGTCGCCCAGTTGGCCAAACCGAGTGTCCAGTTCAAACAGCTTCTGCCTGGTGGCGAGAAACGTTGGGAAACCAGACCAATCGAGTTGCCGCTTCTCCAGGTACGTGTCGATGGCTTCTCTGTCGCTGGGCGAGATTCTCTCGACGCCGCCTGCCTTATGGACCACGCCAGCTACCCAATTCCAGGCACCGAGGTCGTTCCACGGGATGCCTTCGTCCTCGCAGAAACTCCGATAGAGTTTCAACTTGATGGCCCAGTCCAAGCGTGTGGCGACAGCGTCAAGCGATCCGGTCTCGAGTTGGTCGAGGACGTCGCGCCACTTCTCACAAGCCTCCCCCGTCCAATCCGGCATTCGAGGATCATTTCGGCGACTCTCGACCGCGGCCAAGTAGGAACGCTGGATCTGGATCGCGGTGAGGCTTGTCCGCTTGCGGAGGCTGGTCCGTTGTTTGAGTGATTCGTCTTTGCTGATTCGCCGCATCGCAGCCAGCTCTGAAACACCGTCGAGCAGACCGATCGGGCAAGCGCCGATTTCGATCAAGGCGACGACCAGCACGGTTGTCGCCGACTTGAGCCATTGCGAGAGTTCCGAGCAGACGGTCTCACCGCAGATAATGTGCAAGCGGCTAAAACCGTCGCACAAGGGCTCTTCCTTCGTGTGGTAGATCGGCCGTTGACTTTGACTCGCATGCCCGACGCGACGCCGAATGTGGGCAACGCGAGGCGAGATCATGAATTCTAAACCGGGCGACCGGTTGTCGAAGCCGCCGCCGCCCGTGAAAATCTGCCTCGATACGAGATGCGGCACAAGCTGTTGCCGCAACAAGTCGCGGTCGTCAACTTGATGGCAAATGGACTCATGACACGCCCACGACGCGCTGCCCTCGGCATAACAGAAGCCTCCACGGTTGAGTGTGACCTGCAGACTCGGATTTTCGCGCATCATATCGTTCGCCGAATCAAGCACGACTCGGTCGCCCGCCTTGATGAACCGGCTGGCATCCCAAGGCGACGCGACCTCCGGCGTGCTGAACTCAGGGTGACAGCCCGCGTCAATGTAGAACCGGCCGCCGTTGGACAAGAAGATCCCCCCGTCGCCCGCGGCCATGTGAGGGAGTCTTCGCTTGGCCGCCTCGATCAACAAGCCGGCGTCTTGGCTCCATTCGCCACCGTCGCGAATCGTGCAAGCATACTCTGTCTCGATTCCGGTCAGCCGATTCCTCATCGCCTATTGACCCCCTTCCTGCCGCA
>CAZWOU010000142.1:7395-18313 GCA_964635375.1 uncultured Pirellulaceae bacterium
ATCGAATTCAGATACTGCGTGGAATTGTTGCTCAGGGCGCGAGTGATCGCGTCCTGCCCCGCTCGCAACAACTCGTTCGCTCTTTGCTGAGCCGTTTGCAGCCCGGTAGATCCTGGGTCGCCGTCCGGCGTGCCGGCGGCAGCTTCGTCCATTCGTACGTCTCGCATGCGTTCCATAGGTTCGCCTTTCGTTCTTGCTAAAGTGTCAATTTGGAGCGCCTCTCGGTTCGCAAAAGTAACCCTACTTTCGCGGAGCGAACGGCGGCTGCCGTGAGAAACTGTCGGAGGCCGCGGACAATTCATCCACGACTTCGTTTGTCGATCTTGCTTGCTCCAGCAACGACTCTGCCTGATCGCGTCCCAACGAAAACGGGTCATCCATTGAGAGAGTGAAACGACGTCGGAATGAGCCTGGAGACCGAAAGCAGATCTTGTCCCAGTCGATATAGTCGATCTCCGCTTCCGCCACTCGCAGCAGCTGTGCCCGAGTCCAAGCGCGAGTGTTCAGGGGCGGGCTGACTTCGAATCGCTTGATCTCTTCGTCCGTCACGAGTCGATTGACGATGCCGCTGCGTTCGTAATTCCAGTACAAGCCGTTGTCGAGATCCAGATTTGAGTAGCAGTGATCGAGTTGTTTGATCTCGGGCGATTCCCAGCTCAGCCCTGCGTGGTTGTCGATCGCCATTTGAAGACAACGTTGTTTGAGCACCCAATCCAGATCGCCCGACAAAGGTTCAAAATCACCACTAGCGGCCGCCGCTTCGAGTCGCTGCAACGTCTTGCCCCAGAGCTCAAGAATCTCGTCCAGATCAGGGATGAACGCCTCGTGCAATCCTTGACTGAGGAATCGCTCAGCCGCATCGAACCACATCCATTGGTGCTCGACACAAGTGACCGCATTGCCCGCGACGAGCTCGGCCGTTTCCCGAAGCGTGGGGTCGTGAGACCAACTAATGGCGGCCTCAACCGGATCGTCGAGCACAAGTCCTGCTGGTACGGCGCCCGCCTCAATCATGGTGATGATGATCTGCAATACGCCCACTTTGAGAAAATGGGCCACGTGACAGAGATTGCTGTCATAGAAGATCACGTGCAGCCTCGCCATGTTGGAATTCGCTTCGCTGCCGCGGCGACCACACAGCGCCTCATCTCGCGTGTTGACAATTGGGCGATAGAAAGTCGTCTGTTGTCCCAACAGCGTGCACAGAAAGTCTGCCCGTTGCGAAAGCTGAAACTCCACGTCCTCGGCTCCATCTTCGGCGCCGACCTTCCCCTGCCCCGAGAAGGCAATGGACGACGCCTGGTAGGACGCGAGTCCGCCCAACAATCCAGGCTTGCGGAACAGGTCCGAGAACCCATTTCGCGTGATCGCCATGTCGAGGTGCGAACCGTAACTCGCCCCATGTCCATCACTGTTGTTGACCAACACTTCGACGCGACGGCTGGATCCGGCATGGGCGAGCCTGCGATTCGCACGCACCAGCGCACGGCGTCCGATTCGCAACATGGCGTGGTAGGCAGCCAAGTGGTCGCGAACGCCGATAACCTCCGGAAGGCACAGTTCAAAATGATCGAGGTCGATGTACGCGCTTCCGCCATTGCAGGGGAGGAACTTCCGCCCGTGCGCGCCGAAATCGTGGGACGATCTCTTGCCCTCGGGACGGTCCTTGTCGTGGTCCTTGTCGTCACGCGATATCGCCAACACGCCAGGCACTTCGGCCAACAAGAGTCGACTTGCCTCGTCCCCGGTGGAGCGACCGCGGTTATCGACGCCGACGATGTAGTTCGCCAGTTCAATATCGGCGCCGCCCAATCGAGGAATGTGCCGTGGGGACTGTTCAGACTGTCTGTTCATTCGCTTGGACCCTGGGAGAATTTGAGAGCTGACCAATTGCCGAACTGTGATCTATTGCAGATTGAGAAAACTTCGCCGCCCGTTCTTCGGGCGAACAACAGCTTCGACGCCAACGACATCCATGTCCTGCGGCAGGTCGCTCAGGTAGGAGCGAACGTTGGCGACGGACAGCGTCGTGCTTAGTCGGGCGATTGCCTCGCCCACAGCGCACTCGATATCCGAAATACGCACGCCCGACTCACCCCGCTCGACGTCCCGCAGGAGCGCCCGGGCCCGTGCCGCTCGACAGATCTGCTCGATCAGCCGACCCGAGCAGAGTTCCTTCACGTGCACGGTTCGCGACTTGCCGTCTCGGAATCGAATCGTGGCCAGCGCCGTGTCGGCGTTCGGGGCGAACAACAGCGATACAGCGCGCTCGACGACGGCCGAGTGGGTATTCGCTGCGAGCTGGCCGTTGGGGCAGTAGGGAATCGAAGCGGGGAGGTGGATTCGGAAGATCTCGGCTGCCTCTTGCATGCCAGGACGGTCCACCTGAATCTCTTGCTCGGCTAGCCGTTCGAGCAGCGCCGCGTCGATCAGGTCTTTTCGGTTTGTGGCCGAGACGATGGCGACGTTGCCCCGCGCCGCGAAGCCATCCAACTCGGCCAACAGAGCGGCCAGAAACTTCTCGCCGTGGGCATTGGATGAATGCCCCGAACGAATCCGCCCGATGGCCTCCACCTCGTCGAAGAACGCGACCACGTAGCCGGTCTCAGCCGCTTCGCTCAACTCGCGAAAGCATGCCCGAATGTTATGCTGAGTTTGGCCGACGAAAGGGCTCTCCCACTCGCCAGGCTTGACGACGGCAAAGTGGCACGACTTTCCAGATCCGCGTTCGATCTCCGAAGCGGCCACGCGAGCCATCAATGTCTTTCCAACGCCTGGCGGTCCGGTCATCATGATCGACTGCCGACCGCTGATCCCGTAAGCCTCCGCTTTGTCGGGAGCCAAGAGAATCGTCATCAGCGCGGACAGGAGCTTCCCCATCGCCTGACTTTGCCCGCCCACCTGATCGGGCCGGCACGTGGGCTTCTCGTCGAGAAAGTACTTCGTCCCGTCCGCGAAGTTCAGCTTCTCTCGAGCAAGCATCTGCGAGCGATCAAACATGATCGAGTCGCCCCGCTTCAGATCGACATCGCGCAGCTCCGCGGCGACCGAGACGATCAACTCCTCGTCGCGAAAGCGGATCGACAGTCGATTGTTATCCATCACCTGCTCAACTTTGGCTGTCTCGCCGCCAAGTTGCGACGCGTCAAATGGCGACTTCTCTACAGCAACGTTCAGCTCGTGGTTCAGCAGCACTTCGTCGCCCAAGATAAGCTGGTCGACGTCCAGGTCGTCGGCGATCTGCACGACACTGTTCGCGTTGCCGCGGCGGACCAGAATCTGTCGACGATCGAAAGGCTTCGCCCGTTGAAGAAATACGGCGGGGTAGAGTGGCGGGCTCGTGACCCGCCCCAACAATTCGCCCATTTCGCGGAGGCTTTCGGCCGCTGCGCTGAGTGCCTTACGGCCTTCCATGATGTGCGCAACCAAAGACTGATCGAGTTCAGCGGTCCCCTCGGCTGTGGTGATCTGCTGGCGAAGCGACGCCACGTGAGTTGCGCTGGCGGCATGGTCGTCCACAAGGCACCGCTCAAGTTGGCTGGCCAACGTTGGTTTCCGTGATCTAGCCATATCTACTGCTCTCCCTCTGGTGAGTCGGTTTTCGGTTCAGCCCCCACAATCGAATATCCACGTCGCTCGACCAGGCCGTTTCGCCACCCGAAGAGCGGCCAGGTCAGCCCGTCAGCCAGCGAGTCACTGACGACAAGGGCCACGTTGAACGCGCGAGGAAAGACGGCCTCATGCAACGCCGCGTCGTGATGCGAAAAAAATTCGCCGTTGAGTTTGCATCGCTGCTGCTTCTCAGTTGGGCACTCGGCGCACCAGTGACGAGCGGGGTGGGAGTGAAACCAACCGACCATCATCTCTTGCCGGTTGCGCAAGCGGAGTGCGGCATCGACATCACTCCAACACTCGGGCGTGAACTCGAGTTGCGTCAAGTTGCCTTTGGCCTTGCGGGCGGGGATCAGCGCCGTGACCTCGAGATACAATTCCGGTTCCAAGTCGCGATGGAGTCGGCCCAGCAGGATCCCACCAGTCTCTGCGGCGCCGGCAGCATTCGTCAGAGCGCACGCCTGGTCGATAACGCCGCCATCGACGAAGACGGGCAAGTCATCGCAGCCTTCCGAGTGTTGCTCGTCGTAGCGAGTCGAGGCGAGTAGCATTTCGCTCAACCGCCCACGACGAAGTGGGATCGCAGCAGAGGCCTCCTCGACTTCAAATCCAATACTCGGTTCCGCCGCCGGCACGGTTCGCCGTTTCGCGGTGAAGAGAGTCACAACACTCTGCTGCTCATCCACAACACCTTGCTCAAGCAGCTTGGCGACGGCCAACCGCGTCGGGTTGGCCAAGACGCCCAAGGGAACATCAGTATTTCGGCCGCCGTGCAACTGAGCTTGAAAGCCTTGCACGAACGGCTCCCCGAGCTCGCGGTTCCAGACAGGTTTGACGACAGCGTCGTCGCAGTCCAGAACCAACGAGTCACCGGAGCAGCGGCGCGCCCGATCGAGATAACGGCACTCCAAGACAGGACCAAAATTAGCTTCGATCGGTGCGCGCGCCAGCAGTTTGTCCGGATCCGCTGAGTCGCGGATCTCAATCTGGACAGCGTAATCTGTGGAGTAGCTCATTTCGCGACTAGCCTGCCATGATATTGGGTTGCAGTGTCAGGCGATCGCCCGGTTGAAGGGCTTCACCAACCGTCTCGGAAGCGTGCAGATGCCGACCCTCTCGCTCGAGGCGAGCCTGGTAGGTCAGCGCGCGACCGTCCGAATCAGTCGTCGTCAGCCGCATCTTTGTGGTCAAGCCGTTGAGCAATTCGCTGATGGACAACTCGGGGTTGACGCCAGCCACCTTGACCGTGTTCTGGCCAGACACATTGCTGGCAAAAAGCGTGAGCACTTCGGGTTCTTTAACAGATGCCATGGGATCTTCCTTCTTCAAAACAGGGTTACCAAACAGGGTTACTAAACAGGGGTTACTAAACAGAAACTGACGTTTGCAGGACCGCCGCCGCCTGACTGGCAAGGTATGCCTCGGCCGCCAACGGGTGGCCAAGAGCATCAACCTCGCGAGCCGTCATCTGCAAGGCGATCGATAGCGCCGTGAGGCACTCGTGAATCTCGTTCGCAGTGGGCTGCCGCTGCCACGAGCGACGCCACTGGTACGTTCGCGCTTGGCCCTCCTCTGATCCCGGCATCGACACGGACGGCTTGATGCCCAGCACGCGATGGGATGCCTGCAACAGCAACAGCGCCACGGCGGCTTGGCTCGCTGGCGACTGGCTGTCGGCAAACTCGGGCACGGACGACTGCAGGTGCACTACGCCCTGATCCCCAGCGGCCTGATCCCCAGCGGCCTCTGCTGCGGCGGCCTGTTGAGCGATGCGAGTCGGATAGTAGCCGCCAGCGGCTTTCAACTCGATAATCACCGTGGCGTCGTCACGAGGAGCGACGGCCCACCCCAAAGCGGGGAGCTCGCGAGCCAACAGCTCGGCCGTCTCGACGGGCAACGTCGTGAACTCATCTTTCTCGTCTACGCGATTCTGCTGCTCGGTCTCCTCGACGAGCCGGGAAGCCCAGATGAATTCGGCGCAGAGCTCTCGGACGGTTTGAGCCGCGTTGTGGACGTTCAGGCGGGCGTCGGCGAGCAACACCGGCTCATGACTTTGCGGGTCCACACCGGCTCGGGCTACGCCAGGCAATCGATCGTTGATCCCTAGCAACTGATCAAGCCGCTGTGCGTCGAGTTGATCGCCCGTCGAGTTCAATCCTGCCTGAAACAGCACGCGACCGTTTCTGAGTCTCGCTTCAAACTCGCAGTCGGACGACTGGACCAACCAGGTTGCATGCCCCGTCTGATCGACGGATAGGGCTTCGTCGGCCAGCGATTTCTCGATCGCGTCTGTAAGCGGGTCGGCTATCATTGCGGCTGCCTCCACTTGAGCGGGCGGTTGTCCAAGGGAAATTGGTGTTGGTTGTTTCGCGCCCACTGGGCCGCGTCCTGATTCAGGGCATCGTGGCTGGCCCAGTTGTGGTAGCTGATGATCTCTGCACAACGATGAACCAGGCTTATCAAGCTACTCCCAGGTTCAATACGACCTAGGCACATGGCGCCGGCGGCGCCCAAAATATTCGGGTGCCAGACGTTGGACGGGCTCAGCCAAGTAACGATCTCGGCCGGGTTCACCTGCCGCAAATAATCGTGCGGGAACCAAATGCCGACGACGAAGCCGTGTTCCGTGACGACCTCGCCATCAGCTTCTTTAACGACGCCTTGGCATCCAATCTCGACCAGCCATCGTTGCGGCGGTCCGTCGTCTTCGACGCAAGGCGTGACGGCAACCAAATCGCTATTCGTCGATAGCTCGGCGGCTTCGGCCGCCTGGTATTCCAGGAATCGTTGAAAAATCATGTCATTCACGAGCTGGCTCCTTGTTGCTGAGGCTGCTGGTGTTGCAGTTGAAAGTGGCGTTCTTCTTCGCCGTTACTGAGGCAGAGGATGTCATTCGGGGAAATGCCCAGTTCGCTGAGTTGGAGTTGGCCGGAAATCGATCGCAAGTCGAGTTGATCGGCGAGGTCGAATCCTCGCGCTGTCATCGGAGACTCGCAATGGCCGCACGCCGGCGGGTGCGGCAGGGCCTTCAAGGCCCGCACCAACGTCGGCGATCCGCCGGCTTCCCCGCAGTTCACGCAACGCAGCTCTCGTGCAAATCGCTGCCCCTCAACCCGAAGCCAAGCGTGTGAAGAGTAAGATTCTCGCAGGCCGTCGACGACAGCTTGAATACCGATGTTCGGCGACTCGATATCAAGCTGTGAATGATCGCAGCGGCAGTTGGTGTTCAATAGCAAGCGGGAAACATGTTGTTGCCAATTGGCCACGTCGAAGAACAGCTGGCGCGCCTCAACGACGCGTTCGCCTCGCAACAATTTGCCAACTTCCAAAGCGGCCAACCCGGCGGCGATGGCGCCGAGACTGGCCGGGCTTTGAGTCGAGGCGGCGCCTGGGTCGAGGCACGGGTAGTTCTGCTCTACAGCGGCGTAATCGGCCTTGCTCCAACCGCATTCCAAGCAGGCGCTGCGCGCTGGATCGTAGATGTTGATGCGCAATTGACAATTCGGGCCGTCGACCGCGGCGTCAACCCAAGGAACGGCCATCTTCGTCGCCATCCGGTTGATGACCTGCCGGGAGCTGCGACTATCCGTAGCGCAAACGAGGATGCTGTTGGCAACGTGACCCAGCGGAACGTCCTCAATCCGACGGGCGAACGCGGTCACCTGAAGATCTGGTCGAATGATTCGCAGTCGGTCGCATTGCACCTCGGCCTTGTTGCGGCCAACGTCCTCCGGCACAATCTCCTGCGCGGTCAGATTCTTCATCTCGTAGTTGTCGTGATCGACGACCGCCAGTGTTTGGCGGCACAAGCCGCGAGCAAGGAAGGGCAGGATGTGGGAACCGATGTTGCCTGCGCCTACGACCACCACTTGGCGAAACATGTCGGCTGGTCGAGTTCGTTCTTCAGCGTCGCTCATGATCACAGTTGCTCGGGATGAAAGGAGTACTCAGCGTCCAAGTTGGTCAGTTGCTTGTGGCACGCTCCGCACGTCTCGCCATAGGACCAACAGGGCAATTCGCTGGTCTGGTGGTGCCATACTCGACAAGCCGGACAGCGAACCGCGTCCTGGCCAGACGCGATAAACTGGGTGCATCGAGGACAACGAGACGGTTCCTGTTGGTCTTCCGAGGGCGGGTGCTTCTCTACGCCCGGCGTCGTCTCAGTCGAGAAGAAATAGCGCCGGATCGACTGGTCGTTGATGACGATCTCGTCTCGGTCCTCGAGGGCTCGCAGGCCAAACGGCAACTCGTCGCCGTTCACGGTAACAGCCGGCGCAAGACGCCCAGCGACAAGCAGCCAAACCGCTCCGCGGTGTAGAAGGACGCACCGCTCCGCAGCCTCCGCAGCCTCGTCAGACGTCGCTGCGAAGGTGTACTGATCGTCCGGGTCCAGCGCCCGCGGACTCCACTCACCGGTCTTCTCGTCGACCATTTGCCAAAGTTGCGGCACGTTGTTCTCTTTCTTTGCTTCGATTTCAAACTCACGGGCTTAACGCCGCCTAGCTAGCAGCATTTCGGGCATCGAATCGGAGAGCATAATCGATATGTGAGCTTGAAAACGCGGCGCGATTCCGGTCACGACCACCGAGCGCGTCAAGCCGACGGCGCCAGCGTCGGTTGGCGCTGGGGCCGATCACAGGTCGCCAATGTTGAACCATCACAGGAAGAGCGGCAGCGCCGGACGCGGCTCGCCGCCCCCTGTTAATGCAGATAGAGTGCCAAGACACATTGCACCGATGCAGATATGGCGAACCGCGGCGAATGCGGCTCTACTCTTCGCGTCTCTGGGGCACGTCGCGCGCAGTGGAAGCCACTCGATTCGCCTAGAAACTTGCGTTGGATTCGCAATTCAGAACCGTCGGATGAGCTTGGCCTTAAGGTCGATTCGCAGGCCCCATTCGCAGAATTCTTCCCACTGTGAGCAGACCGTCGTTTGCCGTGACGTGAAGATCACCTGGGCTTGCGGACGGGGTTATGGACAATCTCGCGAACAAGGAACCGGAGTTCGCTATCGAAGGTATCAACAAGAAACGGGTTTCGATCGTTTTTATCCAACACGTGGCGCAGGCGGTAGACCTGCTGGTTCAGCGTGTGGTTATTCTCAATGCCCAGACGTTTCTTCGATTCATCCTTTGTCTTGTAGCGAGGAAGACCGTCAGCTTGCATATCGCTGACGATCCAGAGCAGCAGCTTGGTCAGAGTGGGCGACAGTTGAAACTCAGGGTCGTCGTCAAGAATCACCAGGCTGCCGCCTTCGCGTCTATCTGTGACCGTCATGACCCTGATAGGGCGGACAATGCGGCGCAAGTGCTCGTCGTGAGCCTTGCTCGACGTTTCATTTGTCTGGGGAAGACTGCCGCAAGGCGTCGAGAACCAACAGCTGATCTGATCCAATTGTTCAACCGTTGTCTCCATTTGCTTGACCGTCCGCTTCACGAGTTCGTTCAGCTCAACCGCTTGTTTTGATTGGTCCATCGATAATCTCACACAAATGGTGTTTTGTTGGAGTGAGACGGTGCAGGCGCTGGGACGCCTGATTACGCGTCGGAAATCGCCGTCGGAAATCGCCGTCGAGACGAGCAATGAGACAAAGAGCAAGTCGTCACAACGAGTCGCGTTGGCCAGTGGTGCACATAGGGCGCCACAATCGCCGCGGGCCTCGGCTTGGGGGGACAATAGGCCCCCCGAGTCGCGAGGCTGGATTCGCAATTGGAATATGGGCCGTGAGACGCTCGAACGAGCGACGACCGGAGATTGGCTATATACATGCCCTTTTCATATCGCGTCATTCAGTACCCTCCGTAATACAAACCGACCCGCGGCCACTGCTTGCCGGCAACTTGAATACTGCTTCAACCGTCCGTGACGTCAGTAAGTATGACACGTTTCGGCGGTCACAGTTCACTGTGAAATGCCAGTCACACTCAACTATTTTGTTTTCAGTGGTTGGCAGGAACTGCAAATCTTGTCAAAAAAAAATAAGATCACATCTCGCTGTCCACTCGATCACAAATCCGCGATCACGAGCATTCTACCACAGGGTCGGCGAGTTTCTCGTGACGATTTCGACGAGGGCGAAGCCAAGGCGCCAATCGAGCCGAGTCGTGGAACGC
Organism: uncultured Pirellulaceae bacterium; assembly: GCA_964635375.1. GTDB lineage: Bacteria > Planctomycetota > Planctomycetia > Pirellulales > Pirellulaceae > CAZMNY01. Next base: position 17,121 of record CAZWOU010000142.1, read on the forward strand.
GATGTCGTCGACAGGGGAGGAAATCAAACCCGCAAACATGCGTAAAGGTCTAATCTTCGGCTCTCAGAAAACTTGCCAATTTCTTGAAAGCATCTCCAACTGAAACGGAAACTCCAGCCTTCATTTGGGCGGGGCGCGAGCGCTCTAGGTTGAGTTGGCGCGACGGCGAGCCGTTGAGTCAGGCTCAATAGGCCGGATCACCGGCGTCCTTGGGAAGCGGCCGATTCCAGTCGAGCAGCGTTTTCTTGAGCCGAGCGACAATTTCGGGATGGCTGTTCGCCACGTTCTTTGTCTCCGCAACATCGGCCTGTAGATCGTACAACTGCGGCGATGAGCCATCGTAGTTCAGGTGGAACTTCCATTTGCCATCGCGGAGGGCCAGGTCGGGATTCGGCTCCTCTTTCGTGCCGGGCCGATCGGGTGGGCGGCGCCAGAAGATCGGCGCCTTGCGGCCTGAGGTCGCTTTGCCGAGCAGGGTATCGGACAGGTCTTCACCGTCTAGCACACTGTTTTCCGGCAATGGCGTATCGGTTATCGCGTAGATCGAACGGTTCACGTCGAGAGCGCACAGGATGGCCGCTTCGTTGGTTGATCCAACCGCGTCGGGCGCAAGCAGACCTGGCCCCCAGACGATCAAAGGCGAACGAATTCCGCCTTCGTAGAGCAGCGTCTTGGCCCCCCTCAGTGGGAGGCACGAACCAGCGCCCGGTTCAGGCCCGTTGTCCGAGCAGACCAGAATCAACGTGTTTTTGCTCAGCTTCTCGTCGTTGCGAATGCGGTCGAACAATACGCCAAGTTGCTGATCCATCGCGTCAAGAACTGCGTAGTAGAGCTTCCGCTTACTGCCGTCTGAGGCGTTTCGCAGCGTCTCAGGCGGGAAGAAGGGCGAATGCACATCGTCCGGCCAGAGGTTCACAAAAAACGGCTGTTCGGTCGCTTGCGCGTGATCGATGAACTCCACCGCTTCCTTGACGAAGGCAGCTGTCACGACCGATCGATCCTCCCAGCGAATCGGACCCTTGCCCAGGTTGGCGGAACCGAGGTCGTGCTTTTTTGGCGGCTTGCCGTCGTAGGCGTCCTTCAGCGGCAAGACGCGAGGCCCCAGTCCTTCGAAATTGGTCAAGCTGCGATCGAATCCGTAGCGCGTGATGAGCGGAGCATTGCCGACGTCCCTCTGCCCGCCCATATGCCAT
>CAZWOU010000143.1:0-18231 GCA_964635375.1 uncultured Pirellulaceae bacterium
AAATTTGAGCAATGTGGCGAATCGGGCATTTGGATGAGCGAGTTGCTTCCGCATATGAAGGGGATTGCGGACGATATTGCGATGATCAAGTCGGTCAACACCGCGGCGATCAACCACGACCCGGCCTGCACGTTTGTGATGACGGGAAGCGAAGTGCCTGGCAAGCCGAGCCTCGGTTCTTGGCTGAGCTACGGACTCGGCAGCGCGAGCCAGGACTTGCCCGCGTTCGTTGTCTTCACGCCCACATTCCCCAAGGCAAGTCAGGCCCAGGCGTTGTTCACTCGCATGTGGAGCAGCGGATTCTTGGCGACGAAGTACGATGGAGTCGCGCTGCGGGGAACCGGCGACCCCGTCTTGTATGTAAAGAACCCGCCGGGTGTCGAACAGGGCGACCGACGCGCGATGCTGGACGCGCTCAATAAGCTAAATCAACTCACCTACAACCGTTTTGGCGATCCAGAAACGCAAAGTCGAATCAGTCAATACGAAATGGCCTTCCGGATGCAGACGAGCGTCCCGGAACTGACCGATATCAACACGGAGAGCAAAGCGACGCTCGAGATGTACGGCCCTGAAGTCGCCAAGCCAGGCACATTCGCCCACTCGGCGCTGCTTTCGCGGCGGTTGATTGAACGTGGCGTTCGCGCCGTGCAAGTGCTGCATCGGGGCTGGGACCAGCATGGCAGTCTGCCAAGGTTGATCAAAGGCCAGTGCATGGATGTTGATCAGCCAACCGCGGCGCTGCTCAAAGACCTCAAGCAACGCGGACTGTTGAAAGATACGCTTGTTGTCTTCGGCGGCGAGTTTGGGCGGACGGTCTACTCGCAAGGCACGCTCACAAAAGAGAATTACGGTCGCGACCACCATCCGCGAAACTTCTGCATGTGGATGGCCGGAGGCGGAATCAAAGCGGGTGTGACTCACGGAGAAACCGATGACTTCAGCTATAACGTGACCGAGAATCCGGTGCACCTCAACTCGATTAACTCAACGATCATGCACTGCATGGGAATCGATAGCAACCGCTTCACCTATCGGCACCAGGGACTGGATCAAGGTCTGACTGGAGTGGAACTCGTTAAACCGGTCAAAGAAATACTCGCTTAACACCATTTGCGACCCGGCCCGGAACCCGGCGGGCTGGCTGCGGGGAGAGCGAGAACTGGCGAGGACACACCGCAAGGCGATATCCGCTCGAACGTGGCTGAGGTCGAGGCAATGGCAAGGCTCAGTTCTCCTGCCAGTCCTTCAAGGGATTTCTGTCCACGATGGCAAGCTCTTTCTGGTTTCTTTGCATGAGGGATGATTCCTTGGCGCAATGCTGACGCGGATGGGATGCAGGAATCTCAACACGCGCCCAGCGCCGGTCTCGTGCCTCAGCAAACCAATAGGAGCCGGCCGAGCCATTGGAGAAGAGGCCGTGCTCGACGCCAGTTCGATCTGAGGGACAAACTGTGAACAGAGTTCTTGCTTGGTTCCCGATGCTGTTGATAACGCCCTTCGCGTCTGCGCAGGCGATTACGCCAGATGTCAAGCTGTTGATCGAAGCGTCCTGCTTGGAATGCCATGACTCGACAACCGAGACGCGGCTTGACCTTGGCAAGCTGGACAACGATTTGACGGATTCTGAGACGTTTCGCAAATGGGAGAAGATCTACGATCGAGTTCGGCGCGGGGAGATGCCGCCAGAGCCCGAGCCGCGGCCAGATGCGGCGATCACTAAGGCTGCCTTGTCGTCACTCAAGACGCGATTGCTAGATTCGAATCGTGCAGCGCAAGAAGCAAACGGACGAGTCCCAGTTCGCCGGCTCACGCCGCTCGAATACCAGTACACGATGCAAGACTTGCTGGGCGTACGAGGCGACCTCGCCAAACACCTGCCGCCCGAAAACCCGTCGGCCGCTTTCGATACCGTAGCGGTTGAGCAGGGCATTTCGCTCGTTCACATTCGCAGCTATCTAGCCGCAGCGGATGTGGCACTCGACGAGGCTATTCAACTCGGCCCCCGCCCGCGCCAGCGGCCTGTCAACATGGACTACCGAGGCTCTCCCTACATCAACATGTGGATCGACCGACCTCTTCGCCGCGGGGGCAGTACGGTCAAGTTCACCGATGCCGCATTCGTCACTTTTGAAACACGGCCCCACGCCACTCAGTCGAATCACATGGGATACCGACCGCAGTATCCTGGCCTTTACCGGATAACGGCTGAGGTCTACGGGTATCAGGCGCGGTCGTCGGTGACGATGACTTTGTATCGCAGCAGCAAGCAGCAGGGCGGTGCGGAACTGATAGCCGCGTTTGATCTGACGCCGGGAGAATCGCGCACTGTTGAGGTAACCAATTACTTCACGCCCGACGACTACTTCTACCCCGCTCCAGCCGATCACGACTGGCAACCAGACGGGCGGAGCATCTATCATAACATCGGAGCAAAGAATTACACGGGGGAAGGCGTCGCCATCAAATGGCTGAAGATCGAAGGCCCTCTCGAACAGCATTGGCCGCCAGAGCGAACGAGGCGAGTCTTGCCCGGCGTAAAGTTCAAGCAGCATTGGCAGCCGCTCACGCGCCAAGCATTCCTTGTTGAACTGACCATGACGCCTCGCGAACACGTCAAAGACATTATCCAACGCTTGGGGCCGTTGGCATTTCGTCGACCTTTGAAAGACGGCGAGACGGACGGTCTCGTGCAACTTGCGGAGCCGGCAATCAGCGAAGACCGACCGTTCGAAGAGGTGATTCGCGTGCCGTTGCAAGCGATGCTAAGTTCGCCCCAGTTCTTGTTTCATGCCGGCGATCCCGGTGAACTAGGCGACTATGCTCTGGCGACGCGGCTTTCTTACTTCCTCTGGAGGAGTCTCCCGGATGAGGAGCTGTATCGACTAGCTGCGGAAAAGAAACTGCGCGAACCGGAAGTTCTGTCGGGTCAACTCGATCGGATGCTCGACGATGAGAAGTCGGATCGCTTCGTGCATGATTTCCTGGATCAGTGGCTGGGTCTGGCTGATATTGACGGAACGACGCCTGATGAGAAACTTTTCCCCGAGTACGACGACGTTCTGCGGCAGGCCATGCTCGGTGAGACTCGGCACTTCCTACGCGAGCTGATCTCGGAGAATCTCAGCGTTGGCAATTTGATCGATTCGGATTTCACGTTTCTCAACCGGCGGCTGGCGGTGCATTACGGAATACCCGGTGTTGAGCGAGAACATTTCCGCCGTGTGACTCTGCCCAAGCAGAGCGTTCGAGGGGGTCTGTTGACCCATGCCAGCATCCACAAGGTAACGGCGAACGGCACGGTGACATCGCCCGTCAAACGCGGCAACTTCGTACTGGCGAAAGTGCTTGGAACGCCCCCAAGTCCGCCCCCTTTCTTCGCTGCCGTTGAACCCGACACGCGAGGTACGACGACCATCCGGGAAACGCTTGACGCCCACCGTCACGAAACGGCGTGTGCCAACTGCCACAAGACCATCGATCCTCCCGGCTTCGCGCTGGAGTCCTTTGACCCTATTGGCGGATTTCGAACGAGGTACCGCTCGACCGAGAAGGGCGACTGGCCTAAGCGGAGGCTCTTCGGGCGGCGAATTCACGAATACAAGGAAGGGCTGCCCGTGGATGCCAGCGGAGTCACGCCGGACGGGACTTCGTTCGAAGGGATTCGTGGATTTAGACAACACCTGATGAAGAACAAAGAGCTTGTCGCTCGGAACTTCATCTCTCAATTGATCATTTACGCTACTGGCGGTGAAATCCAGTTTGCCGACCGAGAGGAGCTCGATCGCATCGTGCAGAAAGTGAGCGGCCAGGACTACCCTGTTCGAACTATTCTGCACGAGATCGTACAAAGCAAGCTGTTCAGAAACAAATGACGAATACTACGTTTCCGCAAGCTGGGGACGTGGCTGAAACAAACCTCAACACACTGGTAGCGCATGCATCAGCCACTTCATCGGCGTACGTTTCTTCGGGCATCGGGCGTCTCTCTGGCGCTGCCGCTATTGGAAACAATGAACTCGGTCAGCGGTCTTGAGATTGCCAAGCCGCCAAAGCGGATGGTCACGATCTGTACGGCGCTCGGGCTGCATGCGCCCGCGCTGTTCCCCACGACGACCGGCGCTGGCTATGAATCGACCGAGTATCTCGATCTACTCGCACAGCACCGAGAAGACTTCACGTTGTTCTCCGGCTTGGCCCATCCAGACCAGGGCGGCGAACATAGCACGGAGATGACCTGGCTGAGCGCCGCGCGAAATTCCGGGCGAGACGGGTTTCACAATTCGATTTCAGTCGACCAGTTTGCTGCGGATCGACTTGGCTACGTGACGCGTTATCCCTCGGTGTCGCTCAGCAGCGAGGGACCAACTAGCCAGTCGTACACGAGTAGCGGAGTTATGGTGCCAGCCGAGTTTAGCCCTTCTCGCATGTTCGCAAAGATGTTCCTCAAAGGCGATCGCCAGCAAGTCCGCCGCCAAAAGCGCAAGCTCGTCGAGGGTCGCAGCATTCTCGATGAACTCATGAACCAGACGAAGCCGTTGAGCCGCACGGTAAGCGCCGCGGATCGCAAGCGGCTGGATGAGTACCTCGATTCCGTGCGCGCCGCGGAGAAGGATATCAGCGAGGCCCAGGCTTGGCTAAGCAAACCGAAGCCCGCTATCCCAGATAAGTCGCCCGAGGATATTCCCGATAAGACGGACTTGGTTGGTCGAGTGCGGACGCTAATGAAGATGATCCCGCTGGTCGTGCAAACCGACTCTTCGCGAGTGATCAGCGTGATGATCCAGGATCATCAAGTCGTACCGCAGATCGATGGCGTCGCGCTGGAACATCACAACCTGTCTCATCACGGGCGGGACGAAGTCAAGATTCGGCAGCTCAAAAAGATTGAGAAGGCGCTTCTGGGTTGTTTTGGCGATCTGTTGGGCGAGATGAAATCCAAACGAGAAGAAGCAACCACGCTGCTCGACAACACCGTCGTGCTCCTCGGCAGCAATCTCGGCAACGCCAACGCACACGATCCCCGCAATCTTCCGATCTTCTTGGCTGGCGGAGGATACGAGCACGGGCGGTACGTCGCGTACGACAAGAGCAACAACACGCCCTTGTGTAACCTGTTCGTCAGCATGCTGAACAGGATAGGCATAGAAACAGACTCGTTCGCCACGAGTACCGGGGAGCTGAAGTGGTAGCTCGGCCGGGTCTTTTGTCGGCGCGATGCAGCGCCCGTCGTTTTGTGCGAAGCTGCCCTAAGCGATGATGTCTTTCAGGACGCGGGACTGCTCGACGCCGGTCAGGCGCCAGTCGAGTCCTTGAACCTTGACGCTCAATCGCTCGTGATCGATCCCCATCAGATACAGGATGGTTGCGTGAAGGTCGCGAATGCGAACAATGTCGCGGACCGCGTTGTATCCGAATTCGTCAGTTTCACCGTAGGACGCGCCGCCCTTAATTCCGCCGCCAGCCAACATGTAGGAATAGCCGTTGACGTGATGGTCGCGTCCGTTTCCTTGAGCCATCGGAGTGCGTCCGAACTCGCCGCCAAGCATGATCAACGTGTCGTCCAGCATGCCACGATCGGCCAGATCGGTAATAAGCGCCCATGTCGCTCGATCCACTTCCTGGGCGGTGATTTCAATGGCTTTTTTGATACCGCTGTGATGATCCCACGCGCGATGATAAATCTGGATAAACCGCACGCCCCGCTCGGCCATCCGTCGAGCCAGTAGGCAGTTCCCTGCGAAACTTCCGTCCGCGCCTTGAGTTCCGTATTTTTCCAGCACATGTTGTGGCTCGTCCGCGACCTTCATCAGTCCTGGCACGGATGCCTGCATGCGATACGCCAGCTCGTATTGGGCGATCCGGGCAGCCGCTTCCGGGTCGTCAAACAAGTCGACGTGGATTTGGTTCAACGCTTGCACTGCGCTAATTGCATCGCGTTGGCGAGCGGCGTTGATTCCGGCCGGGCTGGTGGCGTAGAGCACGGGTTCGCCGCGCGAGCGGAACTCGACGCCCTGCAACCGAGACGGCAGGAATCCCGAGGACCACTGCCGCGACGCGATCGGCTGCGCCTGTCCCCCTTTGCCGACGGAGCTGAGCACGACGAAGTTCGGCAGTTCCTGAGTCGAGTCGCCCAGCCCGTACGTCAGCCAGGCGCCGATCGCGGGCCGGCCGGGTTGGGCGCTACCCGTGTTGAAGAGCGTGTGGGCGGGGTCATGGTTGATCTGCGCGGTCTGCATCGAGCGAATGATGCAGAGCCGGTCGGCGATCGATCCCATCTTGGGAAACCTCGAGCAGATGCTCTGTCCCGATTCGCCGAATTGTTGAAATGGCCATTGTGGACCGAGGCAGACCAGCTTGCTTCCTTGCAGTTGAGCTATCTGCTGGCCTTGGGTCAGCGAAGGAGGCATCGGCTTGCCGTTCATCTCCGCCAGTTTTGGCTTGTGATCAAACGTCTCCAAATGCGACGGTCCACCCGCCATGTAGAGGTGAATGATCCGCTTGGCGCGAGGCTTGTAATGCGGCGGGTTGATAACGCCTTCCCAACGAGGCACGGAAACATCGGCGCGAAGAGCGTCGGGGCGAAGCAGCGATCCCAGTGCCAGGGCGCCGATGCCAGCCGATGCGCTGCCGAGGAAAGAGCGACGAGTGGCGCGCATCGCGTCGTGTTCGTTATGCATGGGCATGTGTTCAGTTCCGTGTGATGAACTCGTGTGTGTTGATGACAACGCGGCAAAGGCCCGTCCACGCCGCCAGTTCGATTGGGTCCAGGTCCTTGGGCGTCACTCGCTCTCCAATCTGGATCAGCGCTTGAGCTTCCTTTGAATCGACGCCAAATCCGGTTTGGTACTTGCCCAGCAATTCGGTCAGCACTCTTGCTTCGGCCGGGCGCGGCTCCCGCAGCAGCGCCTGCTGGAAAACGAAGGAGAGTCGCTTTGCTGTGTCTTTCGACGCTTCGCGCAAGACTCGTTCGGCAAACGCCCTCGCCGCCTCAACGTAAATCGGATCGTTCATCAACACCAATGCGGCAAGCGGTGTATTTGACCGAGCTCGTTCGACCGTGCACTCTTCTCGCGAAGGGGCGTCGAAGGCCATCAGCGACGGGTGGAGAAACTGGCGTTGCCAATGGGTATAGACGGTGCGCCGCCAAAGGTCCTCTCCGCTGCCGTGCTTGTATGTCCGTTTGGGGAAATTCAAGTGGGCGTAATACCCTGCCGGTTGATACGGCCTGACGCTCACTCCGCCGACCCGTCGCACAAGCAGGCCGCCGACGGCCAGCGCGTTGTCACGAACCATCTCGGCGTCCAGGCGGAAGCGTGCCTGCCGAGCAAGGAGTTCGTTGTACGGATCTCGCTCGCGGGCGGCGGCGTTGCTTTGCGAGGACTGTCGGTAAGTTGCGGACGAAACAATCAACTTCGTTATGTGCTTGACGTCCCAGCCGGACTCGATGAACTCGGCTGCCAGCCAGTCGAGCAGTTCGGGATGGGTGGGCTGAATTCCCTGATTGCCAAGATCATCGAGCGAGCGGGCGATTCCGCGACCAAAAAGCAACTTCCACAATCGGTTCACAAAGACGCGAGCGGTGAGCGGATTGTCCTTGGCGACAAGCCACTCCGCCAAGTCAAGACGATTGGCCGTTCCCTGCTTGTCAATCTGGCGGAGAAAATGCGGAACGGTCGGTTGAACCTTGGCGCCGCTTTGATCCATCCAATTGCCCCTCGGCAAGACACGCATCTCGCGAGGCTTGACGGCCACCGTAATCAGCGATGTCCGCGTATGCTCTTTGGTGATTTGCAACTTCTGTTCTTCGAGCTGCTTCAACTTGTTCCTTGTCGCGGCAAGAGACGGAGCGATCGAACGAAAGTAGGCCGCTAATTCATGTTGTTGTTTCTGGCTGCGGGCATCGGCAGACTTTGCGAGAATGCCGCGAACGCCGGCGGGAATGGAGTCGCTCTCCTTGGCGCTCAAGGGCCGATCGTTCGTGCTTGCCGAGATGCGGAACTTTCCGACAGTGTGGCGGGGATTCGTGTGGTTCTGCTCGATCAGGAATCGCAGCGAAAGCTCGCCGCCGTCACCGATCGACTCTTTCGTCTCGACCACCATTTGGCTCGGTTTGCCCACGTTTGGAAGGATGGCCCAGCCCCAGTCCGCTCCTTTCACATCGAGATCGATCGCACTGGCGGCGCTCCACTTGCCATAGGGATTGTCCTTGCCTGCGAGCGTCTGCTCGATCGAAGCGGAGGCGTTCTGCAAAGCAACGGGCGTTTCAGTGTTGCCGGCTAATTGCATAACGCGAAACTCGCTGATGACGAAGTTGCCGTTGCCGGCCCTGCCGGGACCGCCCTGCGGTAAGGACTTGTCCGGGATCGCCTCGATTCGAAATCCGGTGATGCCTTTCAGCGTCGACTTCGCTGTGACTGAGTAGGCGTTCTGGGCCGCACTTGGGCCAGTGACGAGAATTGAGTCGTCGGCCTGGATCTTCAGCTCGGCGCCGTGCAAGGCGGTGGCTTGTTGAGGGCGAAGGGGATGCCATTGGGTGCTTTCGGCAATCTGCAACTCCCACGCTTTTTGGGCCTTCGCCAAGGCCGGCGTCGGCATATCGGCGACTTGCTGCAATTTCGCGAGTTGCGACTCAATGGGCTTCAAGAGCTCGGGCAAACGCGGATCAGGGAAGTCGATGCGCGAGCCCCAGTTGCCCGATGCATGTGCGCCCGCGTAGATTCCTTTCTCCTGAATGTCGGCAAAGAAACTTGCCATCGAATAGAAATCGACCATCGTGTACGGGTCGTACTTATGGTTGTGGCATTCACTGCACGCCATCGTCGCCCCCATCCACACCAACGAGACATTGCGGACTCGCTCTGCCGCGTACTTCGCCAGATACTCTTTTGGCTGAACGCCGCCCTCCGCCGACATCATCCCCAGTCGGTTATAGCCAGAGGCGATTTTCTGCCGCAGAGTGGCATCGAGCATCAGGTCGCCACCGAGTTGCTCTCGGGTAAATTGGTCGAAAGGAATGTTGTCGTTGAAGGCGTCGATCACATAATCTCGATAGGGTGAGACGCTGATCTCTTGGTCGCCGTGATAACCTACGGTGTCCGCGTAACGAACCAGGTCAAGCCAAAACATCGCCATCCGTTCGCCATAGTGACGCGATCGAAGCAGCTGGTCGACGGCCTTGTCGTAGGCTCTCGAGTCCGTGTCCGCGATGTATGCTTGCACGTCCTCAGGTGTTGGCGGCAGCCCCGTGATGTCAAAGCTGAGTCGTCGCAGCAACTCAGTGCGAGTCGCTTCCGTTGCAGGACGCAGCTTTTCGGCCTGGAGCTTTCCATGGACGAAGTGATCGATCTCGTTCCGTATCCAACCGCCAGTGTTTAACTCACCCTTGGCTCGCCGTATTGGAGCGTACGCCCAATACTGTTCGTAGTTGGCGCCCGCCGCAACCCATTTCCTCAGAGTCTGAACTTGCACATCGGTTAGCACGAAGCGGGGCCCGCCGGGAGGCATCTGTTCATCAGGATCGTCGGAAGTGGCTCGGCGGATTATTTCGCTGGAGTCCGGCCGCCCGGGCACGATGGCCTTCTCTCCGCTGTCGAGTTCTAACAGGGCCGCGTCTCGCATGTCCAGCCGCAACCCAGCTTCGCGCTGTCCCGCGTCCGGGCCATGGCACTTGAAGCAAGCCGTCGTCAGAATCGGCAGGACATCGCGATTGTAATTGGGCTCGTCAGCGAACAGTGAGCAAGCACTGAGCAGCACCGACTGCAAGCAACAGGCGATGATCATGAAACGCATTGAACTCTCTCCATTTTGGCGGCGACACAGCCCCTCGTACCGAGCTGTTTCAAAAACCCATGCAGGGGCGCCTCACTAAGTTTGCTTCGGCGGTTCAAAAACCTGACTGGCGACCTCGAGAGGGACCGCCAACACCAAGCCAGTCTCGATGGCGTGACGAATCTGGACCATAGGAGGGCTATCGTACCTTAAGAATCGAGACGCCGTCGCGTTCTAGCATAAACAAAAAGTCGCGAGCAGTTGGCCGACGTCTGCCAACTTGACGTCGTTTTTCAGTCTCGTCACCCACCCCAACGGTGCTGCAGGACGCGCTGAGCCATTGACGAAAGGCAAGATGAGTCGATGTAGCCCGATGATGTTGCAAACGGGTGGGCGGCGTGCAAGAATCGCTGAAACAATGGACAAATACTCAATCGCGGAAGGCGTCTGAATGAGATACGTTCTTGCAACCCTCTTCGGCATCACCCTCGCCGGTTCTTTGGCGGGCGCAGAGCCGCCCAACATTCTCTTCTGCATCTCCGACGATCAGAGTTTTGCCCATACGGGTGCTAATGGGGATCCGGTAATCAAGACTCCAGCATTCGACCGTGTTGCTCGAGAGGGGATCCGTTTCACCCTCGCCTTTTGCGACGCGCCAACTTGCGGCCCCTCGCGGAGCGCTATCCTGACGGGGCAGCACATCTGGCGATTGGAGGAGGCTGGGAACATTCACAGCACGTTGCCCGCAAAATTCGCCACCTACACCGAGGCGTTGCAGAAGGCAGGGTACTTTATTGGTCACACCGGCAAGGGCTGGAGCCCGGGCAGAGATGGTCCCGGCGGTCGCACCGAAAACGCCGCTGGTCCTCGCTATAGTAAGCACCAATATGGACTCGGTGAACTGAAGGACGTCCCTCAGCCGGCCGGTATGACGCGCATCGCCTATTCACATAATTTCGCTGACTTCCTCAGTCGGCGTCCGGTCGGTGGGCCGTTCTGCTTTTGGCTCGGCAGCAGCGAACCGCACCGCGGCTATGCGGAGGGACTGTGGAGAGCAAAGGGCAGGGATCCTGCGAAGGTTGTTGTCCCGCCGATTTTCCCGGACCATCCGATCGTCCGCAGCGACATTTTGGACTACTGCCACGAGATCGAGCACTTCGACCGTAACGTCGGCGAAGCCATCGCGCTGCTTGAGAAAATCGGCCAACTCGAAAACACGATTGTCGTTGTCACGAGCGATCACGGCATGCCCTTTCCTCGAGCCAAAGCGAGCCTCTACGATGCGGGCACCCATGTGCCGCTGGCTATTCGCTGGCCAGCTGGAATCAACTCACCTGGCCGCGTCTACAACGGCCTCGTCAACCTGAGCGATGTGGCGCCCACGTTTCTGCAGGCGGCGAAGTTGACACCGCCCGCGATGATGACCGCACACAGTTTGATGGATGTTTTCGCGTCGCCGAAAGCGGAGTTGCGGTCCAGTGCGTATACGGCGATGGAACGCCATGATGGCTGTCGCAAGGGCGGCAAAGGCTATCCTTGCCGAGCCATTCGGACGGCTGACTTTCTCTACATCAAGAACTACGAACCCGATCGCTGGCCGGCGGGAAACCCTGACCGTCGTGTTTGCGCCCGTAACATTCCTTTTGGCGAAGTCGATAGTTCGCCGACCAAGCAGTTGTTGATGGACAACGCCGACAAGGCGGAATTTCGTCCATTCTATGAACTGGCGTTTGGCAAACGCCCGGCTGAGGAACTGTTTGACTTGGCGAAGGACCCCGGGCAACTCGTGAATCTAGCCTCCGACGCGGTCTATTCGGAGATCCGAAAGCGTCAGGCTGAGGCGCTGCAGAAACACCTTGTGGCGACGAAAGACCCGCGTGCTTTGGGACTGGATGCGCCATGGGATTACTATCCCTATTACGGGCGGCGCAGCAACAGGGACTGGAAGGTTGACCCGCGGCCCGGCGCAGCATCGACGGAGGAGAAGACCGCACCGGTTGTCCGTGTCCCGAGAAAGCGTATCAACTTGCAATCGTCAGTCGACAAGTTCGCACCGGGATGGGTAGTGAAGGATTGTGGCGGCTATGCGAACGTGGGATTGCACCCGGTGTGGGGCGGACACACGAATGTCCTCATCACCCATCCGGCCAGCCGCGACGTCGGCTGTACGCTGACGCGGAAACTGGCCGTGCCTGAGGGCAAGCCTCAGTTGCGGTTGGTCGTTGGCCATATGCCGCGAGGCGATTGGCAGCTGATCGTGCGCGCTGCCGGCAAAGAGCTTCTCTCCAAGACAATCGGCAACCAGACGGCGACCGACGGCTGGCTGGAAGTCAGCGTCAACCTGGCTGAATACGCTGGCCGCACCGTTGCGATTGAATTGCTGAACCAGCCGAGCGACTGGGCCTTTGAACATGGCCTATGGGCGGAAATCTCCGTGGAATAGCAGAAGCGCGGGACGAGCGTGACGCTCCACTCAATCGCCGTGTGTCAGTTCACTTGCCGAAGCAGACGAGCGAGCCATCCTTCAGCGAGATAAAGAGTTGTCGCTGGGCGGCAATCATGCCGTCGAAGACGGGAGCGGATGGCAGTTCGTGTTGGGCAAGCTGACGACCTTTCTCGGCTTCAACCACGCAGAGCGACGCCCCCGCCTTTCCCAAGAACACGGATTCCGACTTGTTGCCGTCCTTGAGGGTTAGCTGGTCGCCGCGCAAGTCAGCTGACTCAGGGGGGCCTGCCAGGAACAGCGTGTCGTCCGCCAAGACGAGTGCGCGGACAAAGATCGGCGTCGGTTCGCTCCAAAGGTGGGTATGCAGGCTTGGACCGCCGCCTTGCCGATCGCGGTCGCTCACTTTCAAACCGCGTCGGCGACCAGAAGCAAAACTCCGAAGGTGCTGCTCATCCTTATTGCTCGGCAGTGTTTCGCCCTTCATCGCGGCGGCGAACAGCCGATACTTCTCGCCGCCACGACGCTGTCCCGCATGCCCGGCTGGGTATTTGTCACGGCCGTATCCGAATACCGTGTCCTTGCCTAGGGAGAGGATGCGGCCAGATGGCAACATGTTGCCCACGCGCGGCCAGATCTGCCAGCCAGACTCGTTCACCGGCGGCATGCACACGGCGTCGGATCCGAAAATCCAGTAGGTGCGGTGCCACCAGTTATCGTCCAGATATCCGGTCGGCGCAAACAGGTGCGGCGGCCCCATGGCGAGGTCGTCGCCGGTTTCGAAATCGATTTTCAGGTGCCGCATATAGACAGAGTCGTTCGCGACTGAGAGGACATCGTTCAGTACGCCTCGCAGATCAACGCCGCCAGGTGGCTGCTCTCCGTTCTTGTCGAGGCTGTCGATGATCGTCTCAGACAGTTGCTTGCCGGTGGCTGGATCGAGCCTGTAGATGTAGATGCCGTTGTCCAGGTAGGAAGATCGTCCAGCTGCGACGACCAGCTTTCCCTTTTCGACGAGGACACTGCCGTGAACGGGCCATGCTGATTCAAGTTGACCGCGAACGACAATGCGTCGCTCCTTTGGCGCGCCGCGAAAACGCCAGATCAGCGCCCCGTCGGACTCACGCAAGCAATAGACCCAGCCGTCAGCCGAGCCGAAGAAGATCTGGTTGTTGTGGATCGTCGGCGGGGAATCGATGCGGCCGTTGGCCGTGAACTGCCACAGGCGTTCGCCCTTTGCGGCATCCAGAGCGTGAACCGTATGGGCGTCAATATCAGCGACGTAGACCTTTCCACGGCTGGAGACGGGGCTCGAGAGGCGGCCGCCAATTTTGGCTTGCCACGTTTGCTGCAGCTTCTGCGGCACTCGCGTCGAGGCGCTGCCGCTGCGCTGATTGTCATGCCGAAACGCAGGCCAGTCCTCTGAAGACGCGGCCTCGGCCAGGGAGGTAACCTTGCCAAAGGCGGGACCTTTTTTAAGGCGCGGTTCATCTCTAGCAGGGACTGTCAGAGCCGCACCCGATGGAGCCAGCGCGCACATGCCTCGGAACATGGTCTTGATGTTGCAGGCACAGGAATGCGGCGGCGCGTACAAGAGACCATTGCACGGCATGATGCCGTATTGGCAGGTGCCGCGCACCCAGTGATTGAGGTTCACCTTGCCGGAGTCGACATCGATAAACTCCACTCCTGAACGACTTGCCAGAATGAACCGGTTGGTGGCCTTCGGTCGATAACAGCGGGCATGTGCCAGCGTCGGATACTCCCACGCTTTCGCGGTTGGAATGGTCTTTTCCAGCTCCCCAGTGATCGCGTTCAGGCCCTGGCCGAAGTCGGTGCCACCACGTTGGCCTGTATAGCCTCGCCACATCAGTCCGTTGATGACGAAGATGTCAGGAGGCGAGCTGAAGCCTTCTCGGCTCGAGCATTTCCAAAGCACCTTGCCATTCGCAACGGAAACGGCTGACAAAGAGCGGAAGTCGGCGACATACACGATCTCCTTTTGAGCCGTTAGCGTGGGCGTGGCCCAAAACCGGTTCTTCTTGTTCGCGCCCAGATTGACAGGATGGTCGACTCGCCACTTCTCATCTCCGGACGTCAACGCCAGACAGACGAGATGCTCGCGCGTCTGATACAGAACCTTGTCGCCCGATACCACCAGTGGGATCAGCGTTCTGGCGCTCACCTGTTTGCGCCAGAGAATGGCCCCAGTTTCCGCATCCGCCGTGATAATTGTTCGGCGCACGGCGTCGGGGCTGTTTCTGCGAATGTCTACCTGGCTATTTCCGGCCAGCATGATCAGCTTGTCCTCGGCGTGGATGATCTGCCGAGTTAGCTCGGTCCCCGGGTACGTGACCATGACCTTGCCGCTCGACGCGTCCAGTGCCAGCGCAGGTTTGTCGTCGCCCGTACTTATGTACACTCGCGAACCGACTGCCACGAGCCGGAAGGGTAAGTCTGCGGGCCCGTTGCGAAAACTGTGTAAGTGGCTGTGCCATTGCCCGATGTTCCGCGTCCACAGGACCAGGCCGTTAAAGGCGTCTCTCGCGACAAGTTGCCATCTCGCCGGCATGCGGATATCCGCGGTCACGCCCATGTCAACGATCGAGAAGAGCCGCCCGCCAGCTGATACCATCGCGCTGACGCTCGCCAGTTGTTCGTGAGCGCGGGCGAACTTCGGGTCGCCGACCCACTGGACGTGCTTGGGCACGCCGACCACGTCGTCCTGGGCAACGGCGTTGTTGTCGGGGCCGTGAAGGTAATGGGTCCATTCATCGATGTCTGCGGGCCATGGCTTGACGATCTTCTTCCAAGTCGCGCCCGACTTAATATAGGCCGCGCCGCGTGGCGCCAGTACTCGCATCACCTCTTCAACAGGGACGTCGTTCAACTCCTCCGCGACGAGCATGTTGAGCAAGTTGTCCGCGTACGGGAGATATGCTCGATCCCAATACTGCACGGACACTTTGCCGTAGAGGTTCTTCTGTTTGATGCGATTTCGCGCCATGTCGACATTGGCGCGGTTTCGATAGAGCCCGTGGACGACGAAGCTGTCATTAGCGAACAGATCAGCGGTTGCTTTGGCGTCGCCGCTTCCCAGATGAACAACAAGTCCGCCGCTGACTCCGCTTGCCTTGACCAGTTCCTGCATGGAAACGAAGGATCGATGTGGTTCCGCAGCGTGGCTCAGGCTGGCGAGCGCGAACAGAGCCACTGTGTACAGCATTTGAAGGGCGTTTCTCACTTCTGTTGCTCCATATCGCTGATCTGTCCGGCAGATACGCGTGTTGTTCGCGTACCCTATCATGACCATTCTAGCGTGGCAAATCGAACTGCGGCGGCGATTCGAGTGACTCGCCTCGCAATACCTGCCAGGTGTAAGGGGCGACCACCCGTTTGGCCTTCGGCCAATACGTTTGCGATGGACGAGACTCCACCGAAACGGATGAATATGGCCTGCGGCCAAACTGGCGGGGTTGGGTTCTATTCCTGGGGCGTTGCCGGCTACGCCGGCGTTGCCCCAGGCTACGGTGGAAAGGAGGCCTTCGGCCAAACGCGCACGAAAGGGGCGCGCCTTTTCCCGAGGGTAATCCGTCAGGACATGGGATGAATATGGCCTTCGACCAAATCGGGGCGGCTGGGTTCTATTCCTGGGGCGTTGCCCCAGGCTACGGTGGAAAGGAGGCCTTCGGCCAAACGCGCACGAAAGGGGCGCACCTTTTCCCGAGGGTAATCCGTCAGGACATGGGGTGAATATGGCCTTCGGCCAAATCGGGGGCGGTTGTATTCTATTCTTGGAGCAACGCCCGCGGCCGTTGCCTCACGCTACGGATGGATTTGGGCTTCGCCCAATACGTTTGTGATTGACTAGACTACAACGAGACGGATGAATGTGGCTTTCGGCTCCCAATTACGGCGCTCGAACGTGCGCTCGGTGCCCCCGCGGCTGTCAATTCACCAACGCTGTGTAGGTCTGCCGCTTGGTCTCTTTCCGTTCAATGGGGTTTGGGAAAGGTAGGTGAGTGGTGCGATTTCGATCCAGTTGGGCTTGGCTGGTTTTTCTCGCGGTTGTGCTGCTGGGGACCACTCGGCTCAGCGCCGACCTGATTCCGCCAGGCAATAAGGGGGTGTCGCATAAGCTGGTGTTTGTCGATTCACCCCTGCTGGAGTCACACCGACTTATCGCGATGCCGGTGCGTGGGTTCGGAGGACATGAAGAAGTTCAACCAGATCGTCCATTTCGCTTTTCCACCAAGTACGGTACTCGACTATACGTGGTTCCTGACGACTTTGTGCTGCCAGCCAAAGTGGATCCTGGTGAACCGCTGCCATTTCCTTCATGCGACGTTCCAGTCGCATCAACAGCCTATGTTCCGATATTCAGTCCGATCGCTTCACTGCGTTCGACGTGCAAACTAGTCGCGGTCGAGGATGACGCGATTCAAGTTGATCTGGTGGGTCATGTCGAACTCAATTCCGCTGGCCATCCCGTCACCCTCCTGAACTCGCTTCTCCCAATGCTGGCCATCTCGGCCGCCGGGTTGATTGGTTGTTGTTTGATTTGGCGACGAGCGCGAACCTCAAAGACCAATGCCGTTGCTTAGCACCGTGTGTGGAAAACAGAGGCTGCCAGATACCAAAACACTAGAACCGGATCGACATTGTGACCTTGTACCTTCTAGCACTCGTGTTGACAATTGGAATCGAGCTGGCGATCGTCGCGGTGGTGCGTCAATGCGTGCCGAAACTCCGAGCGAAACCGACGCTATCGACCTGCGTTTGCATCAACCTGCTGACGCACCCTCTTGCGGCACTCGCCAGTCTTGGGGTTTCAGCCCCGATTCTCTTTGCCGAGTTGGCTGTCATCGTTGCCGAATCCCTTGGGTATCGATACGTCGGAGGGATACCTGCGAAATGGTCCATCGCGCTGGCTCTGCTGACGAATGTCGCTTCGATGATCGCTGGCTTTCTCATCTCTTGAACCGCTGCCTGAATTGGTTCACGTGTCGTGATCGAGACGTTTTCTGACGGCGGCCACATCGGTTTCTGGGCGCGTCCGATCGAAACGAATGCCAAACGCGATTGGGCTGCATCGACCGTATCCGTGTTCTTGTCGCCAACGACTTCGACGTCTGATACAATCAGTGGATTCGTCTTTGCCACCCTCGGCCAGACCGAGAAAGGCGCCGAAGATAGTGATGGTCTCATTCTCAATGCCCATGCCCAGCTCGCGGTAGACGGCAAGACGGTAGACGGCGAGTTCAAGGGCAGCGTCACGACGGTTTATACGCATCCGCTTTCTCAGGGCGGCGCCTCCAACAGCTACGGCGGCGAAGGCATGGGCAAGGCTATGGCTGAACTGATGAAGAACGAGCAAAAGGACACGAAGCTATGAGAGCGAATTCGATGACAGTGATCTGTGGCGCGCTGATCGCCCTGGCGATTGGGACCTCAAGCGTTTGGGCAGCCGAGCCGAAGGGAGTGCCGCAAACGCCGCTCACCGCAGCCGGGCAGAAACTTGAGGCGCGGTATGCCGATCAGCTTCAGAGACTGTGCACCGAACTCACCGCCAAGTTGCCGCAGAGCGATCAGGCAAAGGCAGATACGCTGAATCAGTTCCTTGCCAGCGATGCCTTGGATGCCAAGTTCGCAAAATACGTCGTCCTGCTCGAAGCCACGCCTCAAGGCCTGGCAGAGTTCGCCCAGCAGGGAAAAGAGCAGGCGGCGCTGGTCGAGAAGATGCTGGCGGACTCCGACCTGATGAAGCAGATGTTGGTGGCGGACGGCGCCAACGCCAAACGAGAGGGGCGCGGCTATGGCCCGGCACAGTACGGTCAGGCAATGAAGATCTATGCCAACATCCAGAGGGCGAGCAAGAGAGCCGCCACCGGCGTCCTGCAGCGGCTGGCGCTCGCCATCAGTTTGGAACACGCGGTTCCGATGAAGCAAGCAAACCCTGCGGCCCGGACCGACGCCCCTGAGAACGTCGACCCGGTCAATCGCTACCTTCACTACGA
>CAZWOU010000144.1:0-16104 GCA_964635375.1 uncultured Pirellulaceae bacterium
TGACAAGACGAATTCCGATCATTGCGTTGCTCGCCACATTGCTCTTTAGCAATCCGGTGCGAACGCAAGCCGATGTCAAATTGCCCAACGTGATTGCCAGCCACATGGTGATGCAGCGCGATGTTCCTCTGTCCATCTGGGGATCAGCGGATCCCGACGAAAAGATTGTTGTCGAACTTGGCGATGAACGAGTTGAGACCAAAGCAGGCGCGGACGGAAAGTGGATCGTCAAGCTGAGCGCGCAGAAGGCAAATGGCAAGAGTCGCACGATTGCTATTCAAGGTAAGAATCAGATCATCTTGAAGGACATCTTGATCGGAGAGGTGTGGATTGGGTCAGGACAGTCCAACATGGCTTGGACGCTGAAAGCAACCAACGGCGCCAAGGAGGCGATCGCCGCAGCAGACCACGCCGGAATTCGATTGTTCAATGTGCCGAAGGTCCAAGCCAAGACTCCCGCCGATGACGTCAAGGCGACCTGGCAAGAGTGCAGCTCGACGACCGCGCCAGGGTTTTCCGCTGTGCTGTACTACTATGGCCTACAGCTTCACAAAGAGCTGGGCGTGCCCGTCGGATTGATCAACAGCTCGTGGGGAGGATCGCCCATCGAACCGTGGACGATTGCCGGCGATCAGTCGGGCGGAATGTACAACGGGATGATCGCTCCACTCATTCGCTTCCCCGTGCAGGGCGCCATTTGGTACCAAGGGGAAACGAATGTCATCCAGAAGAATGGGTTTGCCTACGCGGGCAAGATGAAAGCACTAATCGAGGGTTGGCGAAAGTCGTTCAAGAACGAACAGCTCGCCTTCTACTTCGTTCAAATCGCGCCTTGGTCGGGTCGCTATGATCCCGGCCAACTTCCCTCACTTTGGGAAGCACAGGTCGCGAGTCTTAAGATTCCGAGCACAGGAATGGCCGTGACGACAGACCTCGTCGATAACATTAGCGACATTCACCCTCGCAACAAACTGGATGTCGGAAATCGTTTGGCATTGTGGGCGCTGGCCAAGACCTACGATCGAGACAACATTGTCTATTCCGGCCCGCTCTACAAATCGATGAAGGTAGACGGCGGATCGATCCGTCTTGACTTTGCACACGTCGGGGAAGGCCTCAAGTCGCGAGACGGCAAGCCGCTCAGCGAATTCCAAATCGCCGACGCGAGCGGCAAATTCGTCGACGCCCAAGCGACGATCGAAGGGAAGTCCATCGTCGTCCGAGCCGAAGGCGTCACGGCGCCCACGCAAGTCCGATTTGGCTGGCACAAAGTAGCCAACCCCAATTTGATCAACTCCGCCAGCCTCCCCGCTTCTCCCTTCCAAACCAAGAATTGGCGAGGCGGGACGGGAGAGCCTTCGCAGAAGTAGCAGCTGGTAACGTCTTCCCTGCCGGCGAAGGGGGCCAATCGATCCCCTTCGCCGGTGTGTTTCTTCATCCGGACAGCGCGCCATTCTTGGGACCACGCCTACAGTCCCGCGAAGTCCAACGTCGCGAACAGATCGTCCATCGTCTCGGCGCGACGGATCTGCTCGACACTGCCATCTGGCTTCAGCATCAGTTCCGCCGACCGCAGCTTGCCGTTGTAGTTGTACCCCATCGAGTGACCGTGGGCCCCGGCGTCGTGAATGATCAGCAAGTCGTCGCGATCCACCGCGGGCAGTGGTCGCTGCTCGGCGAATCGATCCGTGCTTTCGCACAGCGAACCAGCTACGTCGTAGACCTGGTCATGCGGCTGGTCCTCCTTGCCTGCGACTGAGATGTGATGATAGGCGCCATACATCATTGGCCGCATCAGATTTGCAGAGCACGCATCCGTGCCCACGATGTCGCGATAGATGTGTTTGATGTGCCGCACGCGCGTCACCAGATAGCCGTACGGCCCCGTAATCACACGACCGCACTCCATGAAGATCTTCACCGGAGCCAGTCCCGCAGGCCCGATCAGCTCCTCATAAGCCCGCCGTAAGCCCTCGCCCACGATCTCCAGATCGACCGGCTTGTCCTCTGGCCGGTAAGCCACGCCCACGCCGCCCGAGATATTCACGAACTCAAGTCGGATGTCGCAACGCTCCTTCAACTCGCGAGCCACGTCAAACAGCATCCGCGCCGTTTCGACGAAGTACTGCGGGTTCAGCTCATTCGATGCTACGAACGTGTGGATTCCGAACCGCTTCGCACCACGACGCCGCGCCTCGGAGTACGCCTCGAATGTCTGCTCGTGCGTCAGCCCGTACTTCGCCTCTTCGGGGTGGCCCATCACGAAGTTGCTTGTGCCGCCGCCCATGCGGCGCGGGCCCGGGTTGTAGCGGAAGCAGATCAACTCGGGCACACCACACACGTCGTCCAGGAAGGGCAGGTGGCTGATGTCGTCCAGGTTCACCACGCCGCCCAACTCGCGGCACTTCACGAATTCCTCAGGCGGCGTATCGTTCGACGTGAACATGATGTCCTCGCCCACAATCCCCGCCTTTTCCGACAGAACGAGTTCCGGCAGCGACGAGCAATCTGTCCCAAAGCCCTCCTCAGCCAGTATCTTCAGGATATATGGGTTCGGACACGCCTTCACGGCGTAATAGTTCTTGAACCCCGGCATCCAGGCGAACGCCGCATTCAACCGCTTCGCTCCCGCGCGTATCGCCGCCTCGTCATAGATATGAAACGGCGTCGGACAGTTCACCGCGATAGCTTCCAGTTGCTCCCGCGTGAAAGGGTGTGTCTTCTTGGCTTTCGTTTTCTTGGCTTTCATAGTGAACCCTGGTCTTCCTCTTCTTGTGCAGTCCGGCGCCACTTACTCGAATCTCCACTCGTATAGAACTGAATCCTCATCATTTTGAAGTTTCATCGACGAAACTCGAACGGTTCCCGCACCGCGCGACGGATCGAAGCGAATCGTGGTCAAGTCGCGTTCGGCTTCAATCTCGACAGTGTATTCGTGCGGCTCGCCGTCTGCGGAAACCATGAATGTCCTACTGCGTTCCCGGAAGAATGCGGGCGCGACGCCGTATTCTCCCCAGAACAATTGAGCGTTGCCTCGAGCAGTGGACGCAAGTGTCATCTTCAGAACAAATCGCCCCGCCTTTAGACGATTCGGCAGCTGGTAGCTCAGGTGCGGGTCGTTTCCCGTGGCCTTGATGACCAGTTCGCCATTACGAACAGTCAGTTGGCAGTCCTTGTGAGGCCGCCAACCAGCCACCTTCTTTGCCGGGACCGGTTTCTTCCTTGAAGGCTTGCGTCTGAATGGAACGCCCTCAAGTCCCGGCTGATACTTGTCTGGATCGAATCGCGGGTTGACTGCAGGTCTGACCGCTTTCGTCGCGACAAGATGTTCTTCGATCAGTTGATCAAGTTCTTTAACCAGTCCCGGATGTTCGGCGACAAGATCGCGTTTCTCTCCAATGTCATCCTTAAGATTGAACAGTTTCCATCTGTGCCGACCGTTCTCACCGCCGTGGAAGATGCGAATGAGTTTCCAGTCGCCGCGGTGGACGCTGACTGACGGCGGAAGCCAGTCGGGCACAGCGGGGTTGTGCGGGAAGTACGTAAAGATCGCTTCCCGCTGAAGTTCGCCTCCCGTCAGGGCGGGAACAATGCTGACACCGTCAAACTTGATCGTCTGAGACGTGTTGATTTCCGCCATCTCAAGCAGCGTCGGATAGAAGTCGCTGCTCTGAATGATCTCGTCGCTGCGGCTTCCCGCTTCAACCTTACCCGGCCAGATGACGCAACACGGCCCGCGAATTCCGCCTTCGTACATCGTCGCCTTGCCGCCTCGCAGCGGTGCGTTGCTCGTGGGTGTTTCGCCTTCGACTTCGTTGTACATATTGCCGCCATTGTCGGACGCGAAGACGATAATCGTGTTGTCGCTGAGCTTCAGTCGGTCAAGTGTGTTGAGCAGAACTCCGACAGCATCGTCCATGCTTTCGATCATTGCGGCGTAGGTGGGGCATCGCTGAGGATCCTTCCGATCGACCGTTTTGCGGTACTTCTCGATCAACCTCTTCTTCGCGTCGAACGGAGCATGCACGCTGAACATCCAGTAGTTCAGAAAGAACGGTTTTCCCCTGTGCTTCTCCATGAACGCGACGGCTTCTTTCGCCATCCGGTCTTCAATGTGTTCATCCGGAATGTTCGGGTCGTGGTCGAAGTCCTTGAACTTCCACGGCGCCACATAGCTGCCTGCTGGTCCTGGCCCCGGCCAGTGAGGAACATCTACATCGAAGCCGTGTTCGAGCGGCGAGTACAACTCGGCGCCGAGATGCCATTTGCCGAAATGGCCCGTCGCATAACCTGCGGCTTTCAGAGCTTCAGCCAGCGTGTAGTAATCCGTCTTCAGACGCGATACGGAAACCGGGATGGTTGCCTTGCTAATCGGCGAACCAGTCTTTCCCGGTGACGCTTCGAGAATGACCTGGGGAAGGTGACATGATGGCGTCGTGATGCCGTGACGAGCGGGACTGAGCCCCGTCAGAATGCTCGCCCGCGTCGGCGAACACAGCGGGCTTGACGAGTAAGCGCGAGTGAACGTCATTCCACGCTTCGCCAGTCGCTGGATGTTTGGCGTTCGGTAGAACTCTGTAGTTCCGTAGAGTGTCGTATCGCTCCAGCCGAGATCGTCAGCAAGAATGAAGACCACGTTTGGTCGACTGTCAGCCCTGACAGCCAACGGCAACGAAAAGAAGATGAACAGCAACACGCAATGACGCGACATAGTTGTTTCCAGCTGTGGATGTGAATGGCATTTTAAGAGTGCAGCGCCTGAATAGCGCAGCGCTAGGTTGGTTGCCGGAATGATAGCAGGCCTACCCAGTTTGGCCTAACGTATAGCGATTATCTTTCTTTCGTCGCCGTCGTTGTTGGCGCCCTTGAAGCGATAGCTTTCGCCCTTGGTTTCAAGGATGTGGCGACGGTGGGCAGTCGTTCGAGCGCAGCGCCGATGTTGGATGCTTCGCCACCCAATCACGAACTCGCGTCCGCTTCAGCTTCGATGCAACAAGACCGCCACGGTACGAACAGAAGTCGTTCATCGTCCATGAAGCCAAGTCGGGGTACTCAGGACTTGCGTCTGCTTGTAATCGTCGAACTTGCGGTGCCGCGGGGCGCCGTTTGCCTGTCGTTTTCATTGTCGAGCCATCGAAAATATTCCTGCAGTCTGTGTCCGGCTGCAACCAGACGATAAGATGGAAGCGATACCGTCATTCGCTGTCGAGCCAGGCAGAGGGCGCCATGGGGCTGCAACCCTGTGCCCTCTGGTCCCTTTCTATGCACTAAGATTCCAGCCCAGATATGCACGGAGTTTTCACGCAAAGCATGCGTGGACCGGTGGCAAGAGAGGACGCCAAGCATGAAGACCTTCATTCTTTGTCGAACCAATCGAGATCGGCTGCAACCGATGTGTCCTCGATACTTAGTGCAAGTGGCAAGTGCAATTGCTGTTACGCTAGCGATAAGCCACTCGCTCCAACCACAAGTCTGCGCAACGACTCCCGACGATTCAACGCGTCCTAACGTCATCTTGATCATGGCGGACGACCTGGGCTATTCCGATCTGTCCTGCTACGGCAGCGACACGATTCGGACTCCGGTGCTGGACAGGTTGGCGAGCGAGGGGATTCGGCAAACCAGCTTCTACGCCGGGTGCACCGTATGCACGCCGTCACGCATGGCGTTGCTGACTGGCGCCTACCCTGCGAGGGTTGGTTGGCGTGGAGGCGTGGTTGGCTACGGAGTCAAGACAGTCAACGGCCTGGCGCCCGAGGCGTTGACCATCGCCGAAGTCCTCCAGTCCGCTGGGTACGCGACTGCCCTTTGCGGCAAATGGCATCTGGGGGATGCGGCGCCGATGCTGCCGATGAACCAAGGCTTCGAGACGGCCTACTACATAACGAAGAGCAACAACCAAACCAAGAAGCTCTTTCGAGGTGATGAGCTGATTGAAGATCCGTTTGACAATCGCCGGCTTACCGAGCAGTTTGTCGCGGAAGCTGTCAAGTTCATCCAGACCGAACGCGATCAGCCCTTCTTTCTCTACTTGCCACTGACCGCGCCCCATTTTCCAGCGCAATCCCATCCCGATTGGAAAGGCAAGTCGAAACTCGGCGCTTACGGCGACGTAGTCGAGGAGATGGATAGCCGGATTGGCAAGATCCTGCAAACGTTGAGCGAGCGCAACCTCGACGAGAAGACCATTGTGATCTTTCTGTCGGACAACGGACCCGAGCCCGGTCAGAAAAAATGGGCGAGATCCAAACCATTCCGCGGGCTGAAATGGAGTGCGCTTGAGGGGGCGAACCGAGTGCCTTGTATCGTCCGTTGGACGGGCGTGATCCCAGCTGGTCAAGTCAACGGCGAGATCACCGCGGCGATCGACTGGCTGCCCACACTCGCCCACGCGTGCGGGATCGACTTGACAAGAATCGCCAACGCAAGCCCCAAGATCGACGGCGTCAACGTGTGGAATACATTGATCGGCAAAGCGGATGGCCCCCACGCCAGAACAGACCTTCTGTACTGGCATGGGAAGGGCGCGCCGCAAGCGATTCGAGTTGGCGACTGGAAGTTATACTTCGATCAGGTCAAAGAAATGAGCGGCTCGGATGAGGGCCCCGTCCTGATTAACCTGGCCGACGACCCTGCTGAACTGACAAACCTCAGCGACAAGCATCCGCAAAAGGTCGAAGCACTGAAGCAGCTGGCGGTCAAACGGCTTGCGGATATCGAGACCAACTCGATTCCTCTTGGCGGACCAGCCGTCAATCGCAAGGTGGACGAGAAGCGGACCTTGTGGCTGAATCGATGACCTCGATCCGGCCAATCAAAATTGCCATGACGCTCAGCAAACGAGCTGGCGAAAACAGACGGAGAGTTTCCACATGAAGACTGCCGCTACCTTCATTACACTATGCCTTGGGTTCGCCGCCTCAGTGCTCGCGGCCGACGCGACGAAGCCCAACATCGTTCTGATCCTCAGCGATGACCAGGCGTGGACCGACTACGGGTTCATGGAGCATCCCGCGATCCAGACTCCCCATCTCGACAAACTAGCCAGGCGTAGCCTGCTGTTCGATCGCGGCTACGTGGCCTCGCCTCTGTGTCGCCCGTCCTTGGCCTCGATCCTCACCGGGCTCTACCCCTTTGATCACGGGATCGCTGGGAACGACGTCGACGGGCGCAACAATCGGGCCGCCCTCGACGTGCCGTTGCGCGAGGCCTTCCACAGACATCCCAGCTTCACCAAGGCGTTGACGGCGGACGGGTATCTTGCCCACCAGTCCGGCAAGTGGTGGGAGGGATCCTTCA
Organism: uncultured Pirellulaceae bacterium; assembly: GCA_964635375.1. Classification (GTDB taxonomy): domain Bacteria; phylum Planctomycetota; class Planctomycetia; order Pirellulales; family Pirellulaceae; genus CAZMNY01. Next base: position 7,300 of record CAZWOU010000144.1, read on the forward strand.
AAGATGGCGGATTCACCCACGGCATGACCCATGGCGATCCGAAGCGAGGGGGTCGGCACGGCGATTCAGGTCTGAAGATCGGGCGCGAAGGGATGAAGCCCGTGACGGACTTCATTGAGTTCGCGGTCGCGGAGAAGAAGCCGTTCTTCGTCTGGTACGCGCCGTTCCTGCCGCACAATCCGCCAAAGCGTCTGCTGGAAAAATACGCCAAGGATGGCCGTGCGACGGACGTGGCAAGGTATTACGCCATGTGCCAATGGTTCGACGAAACCTGTGGCGAATTGCTCGACTGTCTCGACAAGAACGAGATCACGGACAACACGTTAGTTCTGTACATCTGCGACAACGGTTGGTCGGCGGCGAGCACCAACGCCGAAAATCCGAACCAGAAACTGTGGAAAGGCTACGCACAACGATCGAAAGGCTCGCCCTATGAGAACGGCATCCGCACTCCCATCATGCTCTCGTGGCCCGGTCGAGTGAAACCGGAGCGGGTCGAAGACTTTGCCCACGCCATCGACTTCTTTCCGACGATTGCCGCAGCTGCCGGCGTGAAGGCCCCAGCGAATCTTCCCGGAATCAATCTCCTCGATGCCCAAGCGAGAAAGAAACGCAAGCAGGTGTTCGGCGTCACCCATTCGATCCACAACATGACCGTCGGCGATCCCGATGGCACTCAACAGTATCTCTGGTGCGTGGAGGACGAATGGAAATTGCTCGTGCGCTACCACGGCAAAGACACAACGCGGTACCGCAACGTCCACGTGTGGGACAAGGCGCCCGTCCACCTGTTCAACCTAAAAAAAGACCCGCACGAAAAGAACGACTTGGCCGAGACCCATCCCCAGATCGTGGACCGACTGAAGCGAGCGATCAAAGACTGGCATTGAAAAGCGGACTGAGTCAGAAGAACAACCTGAATCATCAAGCGGAAGAGACACGGGCACCGAAGAACATTCTGAACCAATTCGAGAGGTGTGCGTGAAACGAGTTGCCAAGAAAACGTTCTGGATCTGCACGCTCCTGCTCCTGGTGGGCCTGACGTGTCGTTTGCTGTGGCAGGCATCAAGAACGGAAACCGGCCTTGAAACGCTGCGCCTTCAGTGGCGGGACGCGACATGGGGCTTGGTGGTCGGCAAGCGCACGCCAATCCACTCTGAAGATCCCACGGTGCAGGCTCGCCAGTGGCTAGACGAAATAGACCGGGTCCTACATTCCGAGCGATGTGACGCCGAATCGACAATGGGCGCAGCACTCGTACTCGATAGTCCAAGCGCCGGGTATAAGATTAGGTATCTGAAGAGGATCGATACCCTACGGACGTTCACATCCCTTGCGTGGAGCACGGACGGACTCAAAGCTGCCGAAGACGACTTTGAAGCGCAATGCAAAGAGGAATGTCTCGCATTGGCGGCAAAGGCGACGGAACTCGATCCTACCAACGTCGAGTGGTGGCGTTTGCGTGCGCTGCTTCTGTGGCGCGAAGCGACGTATTCGTTCGACGACGCACCACGTGTAAACCATTGGCTTGAGATCCTGGAAGAGGCCTCTCAGCACGATGCCGATAATGCGCTTTACGACTACTTGGCTGCTCACTTCTACTGGGCCAGCGCCGAGGTGGAATTCTTCGAGATGGATCTCTCCGGCACAGACGCACGACTCGTGGTGCAGGATGCGGAGCGATTCAATCGTGGGATAAGTCATTTTGAGCAAGGGCAGAAGAAACCATACTTTGCAGTCGGAGATGCGGGTTTTTCTGCTGTTGCGGAATTCCTGAGCGATACGGCCATCCCAATCACAGACCACGACAAGATCATAGAGAGTCGCCTCATTCACGCACGACGTGCATCGTTACTCCTAAGCGTCTGGCAATGGCAAGATTCTCGTGCAAGCGAGGTGGAGGCTGGCGACATTCAGAAGGCCCTGGCTATGCGACGCAAGAATCTCCGTTTGATTGACCAATTCACAGGCGCCAGCGCGTCGACAAAGTACGACAGCATCGCGATCGCGGTTCGGAGCGCTACCGCGTATCGAATAAACACTCTTGTGAATGAGCACAAAGAGCTATTCCCTGCGGCGGAAATTGACGACGCCAGAGCCTTGGAGGAGAGCGCACGACTGACGAGCAAGGTGGTTAAGTCAGCACTCAAGTTGGTTAAGAACGGCCCTCAGCGGCAGGCAGGCACAGTGATTACGGGCAGCCCCACGACGGTGATTTGTGCGCTCTTTGTGGAGATATCGCCTTCGCTGGTCGTCATCTTGATGTTGGTAGGCTTTCTGGCGATCGGGTTTTCGCGGATTGGGCGCGACCGAGATCTGCCAAGGATCGGCGCAATCGGGCATTCCCTTTCTCTTGCTGCCGCTTTCCTATATTCAGTCGTCGTCTTCGGCCTGGCGCCATCCAAGATCATCCCTCCCTCGATCCAGGCCTGGGTGCTCACCACATTAGTTATCGCTTCCCCGATCGTCCTGGCATCGTGGGTCGGCTGGAGCTGGTTGCGTCGTCGAGCCTTCAAGTTCAGTCTTCGCGCCATGCTGACGTGTATGTTCGCCCTCAGCGTCCTGTTCGGAGTGGTTGTCTCGACGAGTCCCAGCGCAAGATCATTCGCACAGCTTCCGTTTGATTTGTCGATCCCAGCCCGCGGTTGGGAGGGCGTGGATGGCGAAAGTTTGGAGCGTGTGTTGCTTCCTCTCGGAAGCGGACTTTGGGCCGTACTACAGTGGACTGCTTATTACGGACAATACCTGACTCTTGGCGCGTGGGCTGCGATCGCCGCTTTGCTGCTCCGCTTCAAACTACGTAGACTCCATGCGAGAACCGGAGGCCTTGCTCCCACTTTCCCCAACTTCCTCGGTGCCTGGATTGGTTCCCTCGGACGCGCGTTCCTCGCTCTATCCGCCCTGGTAACAATTCTGTATCTGAGTTTCGCACCTGCCGTGGTTGCTAGAGCAGAGCGGGAGTTCCAAGACAAGATGACATTCGCACGACAACCGAGCGACCATTGGTCAGAGGTCGAACGAGCCGTTCAGCACGTGCGATCCAATCAGAAACGCGTTGAACAGCTAAGGGCGGCGGCAAAGGCGGAGATCGCCGAGCAAAGATTGTTCGAATCAAGAGAGCGAGGCTGGGCGTATCGCAATCTTCCGGTTGCGTGAGCCCACTCAGGTGCGTCAGCCCCGCATCCGTAACTGAGTGCCGCTGAGCTGGAGTGTCCGTAGTTGCGTCAGGCCGTGGAGCTGTGCGACGCCGTAATCGGTGATCGCACGCTGGGAATTGACTGCGGAAATGGCGGAGAAGACAATGCTGTCGGAGCCGGTTTCGGTTCCTTGCCGCCAAGGGGCGTCAAACGGGTCAGCCCGTGGCCGTTTGCTCTTTATGTCACGCACCGAAAGCGCGGTGGTGGGCGAGAGAGAATTTGGCGTCCCATCCAATCAAGAACAAAAGAAGAACCGCATTATGCACCGATTCGCCACACCAGTCTTCTTGATACTCTTCTTTCTGCCGGCTGTGCCGTTATCGGCAGCGCCCACGAATATCGTCTGGATCGTCATCGAGGACGCCTCGGCGCATATTGGTTGTTACGGCGAAACGGCTATCAAGACGCCGATCATGGACCAGATGGCGCGCGACGGTATTCGCTGCACTAGCGCATTTGTGACAGCTCCGGTCTGCTCGCCGAGCCGCTCAGCCATGGTCAGCGGTATGTACCAAATGACCCTTGGGGCCCACAACCACCGAAGCCAGGTGAAATCGGGGAAGGGCGGCGGCAACAAACTGTATTACGACAGTTACCGAGTGCCGAGGCCGATCAAGCTGATCCCGCAACTCTTCGCTGAAGCCGGCTACTATGTCACCAACAAGAGTAAGACCGACTACAACTTTGTCCCGTTGGGCCAAGTCTATCATGGCAGTGACTGGAAGAAGGCCAAGGCCGACCAACCCATATTCGCGCAATTCCAGTTGAAGGGCGGCAAAAATCGGCGCGCGGCCAAACACGTCGATCCCGACTCGGTCACTCTGCCGCCTTACTACCCAGGCGATCCGATCATTCGCCAAGACTGGGCTGAATACCTCGACTCATGGGTCAGCACCGACAATGACGTGGGCAGAATCCTGGACGACCTGAAGGCGGCGGGACGGCTCGATTCGACAGCGGTCTTCCTTTGGACAGACCATGGCGTCAGCCATCTGCGCGGCAAGCAGTTTCTCTACGAGGAGGGAATCCGCGTGCCGATGATTGTTCGTCTGCCCGGGAGAGCCAAAGCCAGCACTGAACGCGACGATATCATCGAGCACATTGATGTCGCTGCGGCGTCGCTGGCGCTAGCGGGCATCGCCATCCCGGATCATGTCCAAGGACGCGATTTCCTGGCCTCCAATCACACGCCTCGGCAATTTCTTTTCGCCGGCCGCGATCGCTGTGATGAGACGGTCGATATCATCCGCGCCACTCGCGACGGGCGTTATAAGTACATCCGCAATTTCATGTCGCACGTCTCCCACGCCCAGCCGAGTCAGTACAAGGACGCCAAGAAGATCCTGCAAACCATGCGTTCGCTGCATGCCGCCGGTCGATTGACCGAGATTCAAGCCCGCCCGTTCGCGCCCCAGCGACCACCCGAAGAGCTTTATGATCTTCAGAACGACCCAGACGAACTGGTCAACCTGGCGACGACGACGAAGCACGCTCAGCGACTAGCGGCGATGCGCAACGTGCTCTACCAACGAATGTTCGAAGAACGCGACATGGGACTGATACCGGAACCGATCCTCGAAGACATTGGGCGCAAAGCGGGCAGCAAGTACGAAGCCTTCAAGGCCGGCAAGCACAGCGAGCAGACGAAACGCCTGGTCGCCGTCATCACAGCCGGAGAGGAAAGCGATTCGGGAGCGTTGGCTGAATTTGCGAAATCGATAGATCCGGCCACCCGCTACTGGGCGGCAGTCTGGCTGGGCGTCAACAACCGCGGCAAAGACATTCTCGAGAAGCTGGCCACTGATGACGTTCCGGCGGTGCGAGTCGCCGCCGCTCAGGCCTTGGTCAAACTGGGAGACGCGGCGCAGCTGAAACGGCTCGTCGACCTCATCGACGACCCCAATCTGCTAGTCGGTATGTTCGCCCTGCGGGCTATCGAGGAACTCGGCGACGCCGGCAAAGCGCACAAGGCCGAGATCGCGGCCGCGCAGGACTCCCCTTACGAATTCTCCCGCCGCATCGCGCGCCGCTTGACCAAGAAATGGAAGTGATTTCGCCGACCTGTGGACAAGCGGGCCATGTTGTCAGTGCGTCGGGACGGAGTTGAACCGGCAATGCCCGAAGGCGGGTGGGTTACAGCCACCGAGGCTCGCCATTGCCCAGCCGACTCGTTGTGATTTTAGTAGCCCGGGTGGGAGTCGAACCCACAGCATCCCCGGTTCTAAGCCAAGGTGGTCTGCCGGTTGCCTACCGGGCCTCTGCGTTTGTGTTAGTGCCCAGAGCAGGAGTCGAACCCGCAAACATCCGGGTTTAAGCCGGACCGCTCTGCCGATTGGCGTACCTAGGCTATCCTCATGTGCTGAGCGGAAGCCGTGAGACTCGAACTCACAAGCGGCTTGCGCCGCCACCTGTTTTCAAGACAGGCTCCTCATCCGGCCGGATGACTTCCCTTCGTGTTCAAGCCGCGGTGATAGGAATCGAACCTACGTCACGACGGTTCAGAGCCGCCTGCCCGTACCAGCACAGGCCCCACCGCATCTTTCAGTCTGGGTATGCATTAAAAAGACCCGCTGCCTTGCGACACCGGGTTGTGGTTGATTCAGTGGAGGTCGACCGAGTGTCACAATCGCAAATGCGTCGCGGATAACGCCGAGATGAAGCGGCGCGTCGCTGATTGCTGTTGTCCATATAAGAACAAGGCGGCACCCAGCTTTGTGCCTTCTGATTCGCGGTTGATGCTTGATCGCAAGGACATGGTTGATCCGGTTTCCTCAGCTATGCGGCGCCAGTTGATCCGCGTCCTTCTGACTGGTCTTTAAGTTAGACGCCGAGGGCGGAAAAAGGTTCGTTTCACCCCGCGACGCGATGTCTTCCGCACGCCAAGAAACACTCGCTGGGCAGCACGGGGCCTAACATGGCGTTGGAGACCGCCGCAGCGGATCACCGCCTGGAAAGGTCGCGCTCATACGGCAACCGCAGGACAGGGCCGAAGAGCCAGATGTAGTATCTACGGGTGATGACGGCATTCCTCTGAGGAATTGTCCTGACAACCGCTGGGCCATCGATTTCGCTGACCCCGACAATGAGAGGAAAATCGGACGACGCATCCATTCCGATGCCACGTTTCGAGACGTACGTATGAACGTCTTGGATCCCGTACTTCTTCGTCGCCCGCCAACACGCCAAGGCGGCACAAAACAACGTGATCAGCACAAGCACCAAGCGCAGCGAAAGCCAAGGTCTCCACCTTTTCACATCTGCCACGCGACGCGCTCCTCAACCTTACAGTTCGGTGAGAATCTTCTTCCAGGCAGCGATTGAATTGCTCAGATTCGTGCGCTTGTCGCCTCGCACGCCGTAGCACTGAAGGCCCACGGGACCAGCAAAGTTGAGCTTCTTGAGAGTTCGCATGAGCCGCGATTGAGGAAAGTCGCCCTGGTTCAGCGGTTGGATCAGCTCGTTCCAACCTTGGCCGTTCAGATTGGCGCCGCACGTGCTCACCCCAAACAAGCGAGCCCCGGCTCCTTTGAGCGCCCGCTCCATGTCCTCGGCCTTTTCGCCCTTAAGAAAATGGCACAGGTTAAACATCACCCCAAGGTTCGAGTGGTCGACTTTGGCAATCAGGTCCATCGCTTGCGGCATCGTGGCGACCGCGAATCCATGGTGCGGATAGAGCGCTACGCGGATCTTCAGCTTGCTGGCCATCTCCGCAGTTTGCCGCACGGCGTCGACCGTCTTGGGCGTCATCTTGCGCACGGTGAGTTCGATCAGCGCATCGCGATTAGCCAACGGCTTGACGAGGTCCGCGGTAAGCGGCTTGTCGTCCACGTTCAGGTAGACGCTGAGAACCTTCAGCCCGGCTTTATCGAACGCCTTCACTTGCTGTGCAAGCTTCTCGCCGCCGACGTGGGCTTGGCTCATTCCATCGTAGCCCAGTTCCCTGAGTGTTTTCGCATTGCTCTCGACCGAACCGAATCCCACACCGTTCTCAAACGCATAAAACTTTGGGGCAAACGCGGGGGGTTCGGCTGCCTCGGCCAGAATCGGCGCGGCAAGCAATACGACGAGCGAAGCGAACGTGCACAAGTTTCTTGCCATGATCGTAGGCGCCTTGTCAGTGTTGAATAAGTAACAAGCTAGGTGGTCGCTACAGCGTCCACGGCTTACGCATTTCGCGGGACCGCATTCCGTCGGCCTCGGCGTCGTCTACGAAAGCCTCCTCGTCTGGGTTCCACTTCAACGGCCGATCGAGTCGCATCGAGATGTTGCCGATGTGCATCAGCGTGGCCATCGCGTGGCCCACCTCGACGGGGAAGTATGGATCCTTGCGAGATTTGACACAGTCCAGGAAGTTGCGATGTTCACCCTGGGGACAGGTAAACAGCTGCGTGTCATTGGGCCCAACCACGGTCTTGAGGATCTTCGGCGAACTGGCCGTGAGCGGCTTTCGCCAAGCGGCAATGTCAAGCCAGCCGTCGTCGCCTTCCATTCGGATCCCCGTTCCGCCGGAGGACACGAACAAGTTGACGCCATTGGCGTACTTGTAGTGCAACTTGAACTCGTTAGCCGCCGTGTAGATGCTCGACTTGTCTGGGAACACGCCCTTTCCGTTAACCTCGACCGGAGTGGTTCGCTCTGTGTCGTTGGCCCACTGGGCGGTGTCGAGCATATGGGCGCCCCAATCGGTGAACTTGCCGCCGGAGTAGTCGAAAATATTCCGCCACTGCTGAGCTCCGCAGCGGTTTGTGCAATACGGGGCAAAGGGCGCCGGGCCAAGCCACATGTCGTAATCGAATCCTTTGGGAACCGGCGCGACTTTGGGGCTCTCTGGCGGAACGCCGCCGGGCGGCAAAGTGACATGAATCGACTTCAAGCGACCGATGGCTCCATTTCGAACGAGTTCAGCCATGCGATGATAGACCGGAATCGAACGATCTTCAGTTGACGTTTGAAAGACGGTCTTGTTCTTGCGAATAATCCCGATCAACTCGCGACCCTCGGCGATCGTGAGCGTCGGTTTCTCACAACAGACATCCTTGCGGGCCTTGGACGCGGCGGCTGCCATGGGAACGTGCCAATGATCGGGCGTCGAGATCATCACGGCGTCTATGTCACCCCTCGCGAGGATCTCTCGCCAGTCTGCATATGCGGCGCAGTCCTTGTTGCCGTGGTGTTGATTGACCTTGTCGCGCGTCGCTTCGCAGCGCGATTTCATCACGTCGCAAACAGCTAGGATGCGCGCATCCGCGCAGCGTTTGAACCCGTTCAGGTTCCAGCCGCCGCCGTGGATACCCGTGCCGATCAGCCCCAGTGTGATTTGTTTGCTGGGGGCATACGCGCCAAAGACTCGCGGCGAAACAATCGTTGGCGCCGCCGCCGCGGCCATCGCACTCTTGACGAACTTTCGCCGTGAGATTCCCCGTTGTTCGCCTACCGGTCGCTTTTCTCGCTGCATGATGTCCCTTTCCCGTTTGCGTTAGACGTCTCTATTCTCTCACAGGCGATTGCCGACATCAAATCGGTATTGGCCGGCGTCTCTACGAGTCCCTGTTATCTACGAGTCCCTGTTATCTACGAGTCCCTGTTATCTACGAGTCCCTGTTATCTA
>CAZWOU010000144.1:16204-18147 GCA_964635375.1 uncultured Pirellulaceae bacterium
CGAGTCCCTGCTAATGGTCTCTTCTTTGAACTGTACGAACCCAGCCTTTTTGTAGACGGGAAGGGCGGAGGGGTGATCGAGCGTGCAAGTGTGCAGCCAGAACCGTTCGGGTTCGTAGCTCCAGGCTCTGTCGATCGTCCATTGCAGAAACCACTTTCCCAGCCCTTGGCCGATGAAATCTCGCATCAAGCCGAACTGCACCATCTCAACTTCGTCGTCTTCGCGCCTGTCGAATTCCGCAAAACCCGCCGGCGAACCATCGACATGCAGAACATGCAATTCATCCCGCGGGTCAGTAATGACGGCGGCTAATTCTGGATCGGAGAGTCGCTTCCGGTTGAACCAACTGTAGTCCTTACCCACGGCGTCATAGAGATAGCGGTAGTACGGCACCGAGGGTTGTCGAGCATAGAGAACCGTCAGGCCGTCTCTCGGCGCCGGCACAGTCCGCTGCGGCGCCGCATGCATCTCAAGGTAGTGCACAGTGACATCGTCGAGTTCCACGAGGTTGGTCTCTCCTCTTGTTCACGCTTCGAATTCTATCATCGTTCGGCTCGGGTCGTGCGAAATCACGATGCCGTCCGACCTGTAGGCGAGTCCGTTGTTAACCGATATCCTTGGTCCGGCCATCTGGGACCGACACGTGCACGGCAACATGAATAGGCTCGCTGGTTCGACTTTATCATATTTTGATCGCGCGATTGTAGATTTCCGGAATGGTCTTTTGAGATTCGACACATGAACACAAAACGAGTTTCCGAGATTCGTAGCCAACTGCGAGAATTGGGTGACCCGAAGATTGCCGAGCATTCACAAGGGTTCTTCAAGACGGGACCGGGCGAGTATGGCGAGGGTGACAAGTTCATTGGGGTTCGCGTTCCCGTTCTGAGGCGAGTCGCCAAACAACATCGAGACCAGTCGCTGGCCGATGCAGAATCGCTCCTTCACTCGCCAGTTCATGAAGAGCGGTTATTGTCGCTGCTCATTCTCGTGTTGCAGTACGAAAGGGGAGACGCTCAAGATCGCCGAAACCCTGCTCGACGATGAAGAAGACCTTATTCATAAGGCCGTCGGCTGGATGCTGCGTGAGGTGGGCAACCGAGACCGGCAGACCGAGGAGTCCTTTCTCAAGACCCACTACCATGACATGCCTCGGACTATGCTCCGTTACTCCATCGAGAAATTCCCCGAAGCGAAGCGCAAGCGCTACTTGAACGGCAAGGTGTGAGTTGTTTGGCAACGGCCGCTTGACGCATCTGCCGCGCCTAACGGCTTGCGCCCTAGCCGATTTGTACTGTCATCTTGTCTCAGCTTCCGGCCGGACGGTCGGCCTTGCTGGCGCGATCGACAGCCCCTCGCAGCCCCTATTTCTGCAGGTTCCGCGGCGCAGCAAGATTGATCACAAGACGGCAGCCAAAATCGGAGATGTACGCCGTGACTCCGTCGCCGTTGGATGATGGATAGAAGAAACGGCGGTAGGCACTGCGACAGTACTTATCGTAACGAAACCAAGAGCCGCCCCTGAGAGTGCGGAATCGCCCCGATTTCGGGCCGCTCGGATCCTTGACGGGCGAATCGGTGTAGTAGTCCTTGTCATAGTAGTCGGCGCACCACTCCCAATTCCCTCCGTGCATGTCGTAAATCCCAAACCGATTCGGCTTCTTCTGCCCCACGTCGTGGTAGTGCACGCCCTTGGCCGGCGTGCCGTCGGGAAATGTTCTGCCGCCGCCAGGCCAGATCATGTTGCCGGCAAACCAGGCGTAGTCATCCATCGTCGACGGCTCGTCGCCAAAATGGAATTCTGTCGTGCTGCCGGCCGGCAGGAGGTCAAGGTATTTCTTGACCGTGCGAGAGTTCTATTGGTCGCGAGTTGACTGTGACGAACGGTCCGCGGTGATTTTCACGAACAGGACCTTGTTAAGCTCTCCCTTGCGTTTACCCAG
>CAZWOU010000145.1:0-18130 GCA_964635375.1 uncultured Pirellulaceae bacterium
GGATGTCGAGCTTCCCGGCTTGGGAAACGGCGTCATCGAATCCGAGTTCGCGGGATTGTTCATCCAACTGGTCCAATTCCACTGCGTAGTGACGCGCCCCAGCGCACCCTGCCGGCAGTGCGTCGGCCACAGACTGCGCGCGGTCACGTTTGCGGCTGCCCACGACAACGTTCGCGCCTGCTTCCGCGAGCGCCCTGGCTAGCGACTGGCCAAGATGGCCCGAACCACCCGTGATCAATGCGACTCGCCCGCTTAGGTCAAAGAGTTCTTGGATCGTCGACTCACTCATAGCGTCACCCACCGTCCTTTCTCCACCGAACTAATGGCGGCGAGATTGACTCGCAACGTCTGCAATCCATCCGCCAGTGAGCAAGCCGCCTCAGCGCGGGTGTCCAGTTGGTCAAGGAATACATTGGCTTGTCGCACAAACATGTCGTCCCGTTGCAGCTCAAATGTCTCCTCCACCTGCCAGTCCGACCCCGGTTGTTGGCAGCTGAGCCAGCGCGATCGATGACCTTCCATTCGCAGCATGCCACCCTCGCAAATCACGGTGATCGTCGTTTCGTTTGCAGGCTGATGTTGGTTCAAGCTCAATGAGCCAAGTATCGAGCCGTGTCGCGTAATGACGTGCACGGTATCCTCGACATCGACGCCATCGAGCACACAATGTTCAGCGTCTGCGACGAGTCGCGTTACGGGGCCGACGAGCCACTCGGCTGCGTTCAGCAAATGAGTTAATGCATCTTGAATCGCCCCGCCCCCTTGGCCGGGATCGGCGTAATAGATCTCGCGATACGCGGGGCGGTATAGTGGAAAATGCTGCCCCCCGGTGATGACAATCTCGACGGGACGGCCGAACCGTTCGCCGTCGAGTGCCGACTTGAGTGCGATGAGGGCCGGGTTGTGGCGAGACACATAGGCGATCGATACCGCCAGGCTGTGGCTCTCGCACAACGCCCGCAGCGAGTCGATGTCGTCAAGAGACGTGCTCAGCGGCTTTTCAATCAGCACGCCGATCTTCCGCTCGGCCAGTCGCGATGCCATTGAAACGTGGAGATTGGCAGGCGTGCAAATCACGGCGGCGTCAAAACTGCCTTCGACCGCTTCATCAAACGACGCGTAAAGATCATCGACTGGGTAGTTGGCCGCAAGCTTGCTGCGTATGGCTTCCGAGATGTCACACAAAGCGACCTGGGCGCGACCGGTGGCGAGAAAACATCGAAGATGCCGTTCGCCGATTGAACCGCCGCCAAGTATTAGGATCTTCTTCACGCTTCGACTCCGGAAGTTAGACCTGACTGGTCATCCAAGACAACTCCAATCGACTCTCCAGCGACAACTCTCGGGAACGACCGCAGGACCAGCACGATTCCGTTTGAATCCGCTCGCACTACGGCGTCCGCGCCGCCATCCAAGGAACGGACAACGCCCAAAGGCTGGCTCTCTGTAACTCGCTCCCCCAACTCGACCCGCGGTTCAAACAACCCTGTCAAAGGCGCGGGGTGGCGAATCTGCAGATGACCCGCACCGGTTCGAGCATCCTCCACGAGAATGCCTTGAGCGCGCCTCGGCGCCTGCTCTTGTGCAGAAGCTGTTTTCAACAGGCCAATTTCGTCCATTACATTGAGACAGCCGGTCTCGTAATCGTCCGCGCCTTGTTGGCAGTTACTTGCGCCTCCCTGGTACTCCGCGTAAATTGCTGGCACGCCGGCGTCTCGCGCGACGGACAAGGAGCGGCCGTCAAGGTTGGCGGCAGTGCCCCAAACAATCGGCAGGCCGAAGGCAATAGCCATCCGCCGCTGGGCATCGCGAATAGCATGGTCGGAGTGTAACGTGTATCCGGAAAACGGCTGAATGCAGAAGTCGCTGCCGCCTGAGTGCAGGTCGATATAAAAGTCGGCTGACTCGATCAAACCGCTCAACTCGTGGGCAATCCGCTGAGTGATGCTTCCGCTGGCGTCTCCCGGACAGGTGCGGGCCAAGTCGAGGTTATCGTCTGCACATCGCGATCCGCGGATGAACGCGGGCTCATTGACACAGGGTGCTAAGGTAAGCCGACCCTGGAACGCTCGTTCGTCAAGTTCACCGCAACGAATGCGGAGCAGTAGGTTGCGAATCGCAGCGAGCGGTTCGAACTCGTCGCCATGGACGCCGCCGGTGATCAGCAAATGGGGTCCAGGGCCTTCGCCGAAAGTCCACCGTTGAATCAACTGGTCCAATGAAGCCTCTCGAGTTAGGAGCGTTGCAAAGCAAGGAAACAGCGGCCTCAGTCTGTCGTGATTGAGGCGTCGAGCATGCTGTCTCGAAATCGATATAGTCCATCGACTGGTAGCACGGAACCGGTGATGTAATCCGCATCCGGCGATGACAGGAACGCTGCGGCCTTTCCAATTTCCGCTGGTTGGCCCAGCCGGCCCCAAGGCAGTCGCGGTCCCTCAGCCGCGATTGTCTCGTCGCCGAAAATTTCTCGTTCACCGCCAGTGTCGATCCAGCCCGGCTCAATTGCGTTCACATTAATGCGGTGGGGCGCGAGCTCGACTGCGATGGATCGCATCATATGGTTCAACCCAGCCTTCGATGCGCAATAGGCGAAACAATGGGCCGTCGGCAGCTCGGCTTGCACGCTCGAAACAAACACAATCTTGCCGCCTTGCCCTCTCGCCACCATCCCTCGGGCCACGAGTTGGCTCATATGAAAGCCGCTGGCCAATGTGCCGTTGAGCGTTCGCTCAAAATCGTCTGGCGAATATTCGAGAAAAGCGCCGCGAACGCTATAGGCGGGGTTGCTAACGAAGATGTCGATAGCGCTGGCCGCCGCCTGGGCCTGTTCAACTAGTTGCTCACATCCGGGGCGAGTGAATACGTCGGCTTCGATTCCTTCGCACTGTCGTCCCAGGTCGCGGATCGCCTGGACGGCGCCCTGCAGGCTGTCGCTTCCCGGTCGATCGTTGAGGATTAAGTCGGCGCCTCGTTTAGCCAGTTCGAGCGCACAGCCTCGCCCGATGCCCCGCCCAGCGCCCGTGACGAGTGCTGTCTTGCCTCGCAAATCCATCATGAACTCTCCTTGGTCGATGACGTTCTCCGTGCTCTTGGCAGCAGCAAACTCGCGATAGAACCCGTCGTGGCGTTAACCATGAAGGCGACTGGCGCGATCCACTGAAAGCTGATCGGGTCAAGTTGATCGCTGCCTTCGACGAATCCGAAGATGGGGCCTGAGAAAGCGATCAAGACGGCCGTGGTCGTGCCAAAGAACGCTCCGACCCAAACGCCTCGGGGAGTCGCGAAGGGGACGAATATGGCGAAGAAGAACAGGCCGAAGATCGGAGTGGTCAGCAGGTTTGCCGTCTTGGTTGTTACCGACGTGATGTTGCCGGGAATCTCGCCCATTAGCGAACTGGCCATGACAACAACCACGCCGATCAGGAAGGCTAGCCCCCTGGACCACCACATGTGGGCTCGCTCGCTCTCGGGCGCCAGGCCAGCCTGTTCGACGACGTCGGTCATCAACACCGCCGAAATGGAGTTGACTCCTGAGTCCACGCTGGACATGGCGGCAGCGAACATGGCGGCGACCACGAGCCCCGAGATGCCGGGAGGCAGATGGAAGGCGATGAAGTGCGGGAAGATCGCGTCTGCGTTGTCTTGAATCGTCAAGCCTGCGCCAAGTCGTTCGGGGTACTGCTCGAAGTATGCGAGCATCGCGAACCCAACGAGCCCCAATGTGACGGCGACAAAAATCGAAACGCACAATTGGGTTGCAAACGCTTTTCGCGCCGCCTTCGCATCGCTGGTCGCCATGAAACGTTGCACCGAAGTTTGGTCGCCGCCAGAGGTGCAGATATACCAGACTGTGTAGTTTAACAACGTCCCAATGACAGTCACGCGAGTTGCGGGATCAAGACTGTACACTGGCTGCGTGTCCCACGCCGGGTTCCACTCGGTGGGGATCCAACCGAACCCGCCGAGGCGGTAGGAGATGGTTGCGATCACCAACCATGCTCCGCCAAACAGCAGCATAGTTTGAACGAAGTCGGTCACGACAACCGCTCTCAGGCCGCCCATGCTCGTGTACGTCACAGCCACCAAGCCGGTCGCGATGGCGATCCCGGGGATCCAATCTTCACCAACTCCCAACATGATGGTCAACGCCTTGGCCGTCAGGAAGATCAACAGCGACATCCAGAACAGCCGCAGCGTAATGAACATGAAAGCGCCCAGCAGTCGAACGCTCTTGCCCAGTCTCTCTTCCAATAACTCGTAGGCGCTTGTGACCCGCTGTTTCATATAGAGCGGAAGAATGCCATAGCCAACGACAACGAAGACGAGCGGAAATGCGAACATGGCCATCATGTTCACAGGCCCCTTTCCTAACGCTTCGCCGGGCATCGAGAGGTAGGAAATCGTGCTCAACAATGTCGCGAATAGAGACACGCCGATCAAGAGCGGGTTCATTCGCCCGGTCCCCACGAAGTACTCTTTCGTCGACTTTTGGCGCCGTCCGTAGTACCAGCCCAACCAGAGAGTTCCCAAGCCGTAGGTGCCGATGATTGCCCAGTCCAGAATGGTAAGGCCCGCCGACGCGCCATCGGCGACATCCGACTCAGCGGCCTGTGCACCGCTGGCGATCAATATCGTTATGGCGAAGGCTGACAAAGACGTCCGGTTCATATCCCACACCCACCTGTCGAGTCGTAAGCAAACAGTGTTTCGCCGCCAGTCAGGGGCCTATTCTGACGAACTGCGAGCGACGATAACAGTAGACGAGCGAAAACGAGCAGGAAACGAGGCGATTCTCGCCGCTCATCCATGCTGAACGCGCCTGGGGGCGTCCCGGCGAACTCGGTTCCACCACTCGCGAGCTCATCGCAGGCGCCAGACAGCAGCCCAAGGGAGATAAGCATGAACCCAATCGGTATCGGCGTGGTCGGCTCGGGGTTTATGGGTAGAACTCATGTCGACGCTGCCCAGAAGATCTCCCAAGCCAAGCCTGTCGCGGTCGCTGGAGGCAGTCGCGCCCCGTTGCTCGCCGCCGATTACAACATTGACTGCGAAGTCGATCTTGAGTCTTTGCTTCGCCGCGGTGACATCGACGCGATCGTCATCGCCACGCCGCATTGGCTGCATTGCGAACAGGCGTTGGCTGCTGGCGAAGCCGGAAAGCACGTACTGGTCGAGAAGCCGATGGCGACGTCGCTGGCGGATTGCGATCGCATGTCGCAGCTCTTTCGACAGAGAGGACTCACGCTTTCGCTTGGATATCATCAGCGATTTCGTGAGTCGAATTACCGCACTCGCGAGTTGATTGAGAGCGGGGCGATTGGGCGTGTTCGCTGCATTCAGATGTCGGCCCTTTTTGACATTACCGCGATGCGCGACGATTCCGGTTTCGGCGGTACCTGGGATTGGTGGACTGATTCTCGCAGTATTGCCCACTTGCTTAACAGCGGCCCGCACAATATTGACCTCTGCCGGTGGTGGATCGGCGGCGATCTCGTTTCGGTGGCCGCGCACGGGGGTACGTACCGGGAGGAGAACCCGAACGAAAACACGACGATGGCTCTGCTGCAATTCGACACGGGCGCCATGGCGACCTACTGGTCTTCGAGCGTCCTGCCCGCCCCAGGGTTTGAAGGCGAGTCGTTTCGCTTTCGGATCATGGGGGACGATGGGATCCTTGACCTTGATCCCTATGGACAGTTGCGGCTGGGGCGAGGCGGGGCAACCGAAGTCGTGTTCGAACAACCGGCCGTTGGGCACGACGACTCGAGTTCCGCCTTCGCAATGAATCGAATGCAAGCGTACTGTGATCAAATGAGCCAGTTTGTTTGTTCCATTCAGGGGAGAGACGGCAAAGCGGGCAGCGAAGGAAACGATCGGGATGGTCGAGCCGGAGTGGCAGGCGTGCTGGCGATGCTCGAGTCATCGAAAACGGGTCAGACCGTTGCGGTAGGCGAGTGTTGACTCGGGAGAGTAGCGGGCGAGAAGATTGGATTTCCTTGGCCTCTGCCTTCCATCGTCTTGGCGGAAACACACACTAGATATTGAGAGCAATTGTGACGGAAACACTGATAGCTGAGGCACCCCTGAGGCAGTTCACTCGAGCTGCGTTTAACGCCGCTGGGTTCTCAGATGATGATGCGGTTCTGGCAATGGACGTTCTGGTATGGGCGAGTTTGCGCGGAGTCGACACACACGGGATTCGCAATCTGAAGCGGTACTATGTCGATAGTATTGGCGGCGTAGGCCAGCGGGACGGCGTGATTCTCCAGCAAGCTGAGCTGACCACAGATCAGGAATCGGAAACGACCGTGGCGTTGAACGCCAACGGCGGACTTGGCCTGTCGGCTTCAGTGCGGGCCATGCGGAAAGCGATCGAGAAGGCGAGCGACCACGGCATCGGCATCGCCACTGTTCGCAACTCGACTCACTTTGGCGCGGCTGGCTACTACGCCCACATGGCGATCGAACACGACATGATCGGCTTCGCTTCCACCGGATACATCTTCCCGCTTGGCCAAGCCAAGGCGGTCGTCCCGTTTGGCGGACTGCTGCCGATGCTGTCTACCAATCCAATCGCGATGGCTTGTCCTAGCGACCGAGAAGCGCCCTTCGTGTTGGACGTCGCCACCTCGGTCGTGCCCGTGAATCGGGTGGAGATGGCCGAGGAACTTGGCCGCGCGCTTCCGCTCGCCTGGGCGCTCGACAAAGAACATGCGCCAACGGACGTTCCCGCCGATGCGGCCAAGATGAGACCGCTTGGCGGCTCGCGAGAGTCGGGCGGCCACAAGGGCTACGGCCTTGGATTGGCGGCCTGGATTCTATCGGGACTCATCTCAGGCGCGTGGCGGACGTCGCCGCAAAGAGACCGGATTCTGGGGGAGAACAAGGGCACCAAGTACGATTATGCCCAAGAGGGCGTGGGGCATTGCTTCGCTGCCATCCGTCTCGACTATTTTGGTGATCCGCAATTGATTAAGACGGGTCTCGACGTGATGATTCGCACACTCAATGAGTCGCCTGCGGAATCGGGTGTGGAACGAGTCATGTCGCCCGGGCAGCCTGAGCAGGAGACCGAGCGAACCCGCCGGCGCGAAGGCATTCCACTTTCGCCATCGACTCTCGTTGACCTGCGAACGATCGCGGAGAAGTACGAAATACCGCTCGAGCTCATGACATAGCCGTCGTTCGGTAATCAGGGTCGGGCTAGCCGCCATCTCGCTTGCTGCGTTCTCTCATTGCCTTGGTGAGGAAACGATCGAGGGCCGATGCAAAAGCTTGTTTGTCCTTATTGTCGTAAGGCCGGCTTCCCCGTGTGGTGACGCCCGCCCCGCGAAGGTCATCCATGAAATTGCGCGTCGAGAGTCGGCCGGCAATGTTGTCGCGAGTATACTCGTCGCCCCTGGGGTCGATCACCGCCACACCCTTCTCCACCAAGTCGGCAGCCAAGGGGATATCCGCACTGATCGTCAGGTCGCCGGCCTCGCTATGGGTGACAATGTATCGGTCAGCGACGTTGGCGCCCTCGCGCACAGTAACGCTTGAAACCGCGTCGCCCGGCGGCGTCCACATCGGCTGATTGGCAACGAGCACAATTTCAATGTCCAGCCGTTTTGCCGCACGGAACAGAATCTCCTTTACCTCTCGCGGGGCCGCGTCGGCATCAACCCAGATCTTCAATTCGACTCACATTACTCCGTCTAGATTCTGCGCCAGTTTCTGCGGCAACTCCGCAAAGACAGCCGCCACCCACTGCTCAATCGGTTGGACCAACGATCTTTGCGGGCGGGCATGATCCACGTTTTCGAAGCAGAATCACGATGGCCAGAACAGCGATCAAGGCAAGCGATGCCAGGATGGCGATTTGCCAGGGGGACCGAGGCTCGTGGGGACTGATCTTGGCCGAATAGACGCGGGGTTCTTCGTAGTATTTCTTCGTGTAAGCAGCATCGACATCGCCGCCCAGGCCAATCCAGGCCGCTTCGTCCGCAAAGACAGCCGCCACCCACTGCTCCGACAAGGCGATTTCCTTCTCCAACCGCGACTCCACTGAGCCGAGCGTGATTTCGGTCGTCGATCCGCGGCCGCTGACTTGCATTGAAAGGGCTTTCTCAGCCTTCATTCGATATTTGTCTCGGGCCTCGCCTTCGACTTCCAGAGCTGCTTTCAGGTAGGCTCGCGTGGCTAGGCGTTTACCGTCATCCGTCGTTCCAACGAGTAGCAGGTCGCCCAACGCTTCAAGCAAAACGGGCGAATCGTGCTTGCCAAACCGTATCATGCCAGCCACGCCCTTGACCGCCGCTTCAGAGTCAAATTGTTCGCGGGCGTCTCCGCTCTTTGGCTCCGGAATTTGCTCCGCGAGGAACTTGGCGAAACCAATCGGCTGAAACACATCGCTGTTTTGGTCGAGCGGCAGCGAGAGTTGTTCGCCTTCTTCGTGCCCTTTGGCCAATAAGTAGCGGACGAGTTGGACTTGATAGATCTCGCGTCCAAAGTGGGCGTCAGCATTCAGCTCGATGGCGTTTTCAATATGCTTGATGCCTTCTTTCAATTGGCCGTTGTGAATCAGGAACGTGCCCAAATTGGCATGCGATTCGTATCGTTTTGGCGAGGCGGCCAACTGGGTTTCCATCAGCTCGATGGCCTTTTCGTGCTCGCCCAACTTGTCGTAGGCCACGCACAAGTCGTCAGTGAGGCGAAAGTCGCCGGGAGAATCTTGGAGTCGTGCGAGCCTATCGGCAACTCGCCAGCGGTAGAAGGCTTCCGAATGCCGCAGGAACTTGCCGGTGATCAACTCAAGCGTAGAGGGAAACCGTTTCAGCTCTATCGCCAAAGTGTCATAGTCCCACAGACATGCAAAAGCGGACCCGCTGGAGGCGACTAGAATCGCCACAGCCAGCCACGCTCGACATCTCATGCAAATCTCCTCTGCTCGTCGGGCCAGATTATCGCGCCTTCCATGCTTGCCGAAATGCGTTTGGCAATCGAACGCACTTCATTCTGTCGGCTTGGCTGGTTGCCCAACAATACGCAGGTTTGTTGAGAAGTAGGCCAAGCTTGGGCCGTAATCGTTATACCGCGCTTCGGCAAAGAACGCCAAATAGCCGGCCTCGGGTCGCTCAGCGGTTAGCGTCCAATTGTCCCCGTGAAGGGTCATCTTCGATTCCGTCCATCGAGCGTCGCGGAAGTCTCGCGAGTTGGATTTGGCCATCCAGCCGACAACGGTCTCCGGCCGCTTGTCAGACGTCACGCTCAGGGTCGTACTTTCGCCGCGGTTTTGGAACTTCCAGCCAAGTTTGGGTAGGGGAGTACCTGAAACGACCGATTGGTGCATGGCGTTTAGGCTGCCCATCACTCGCGCCAAGTCTTTGATGCCGTGACGATTGTTGGGCACATAGAGAATGTGTTTCGGACCCTTCAAGTCGCCCCAGTACAAGTTGAGCGCGTCGAGTGGCCAGTAATGATCGTTCGTGCCGATGATGATTAGCTTCGGCTGAAGTAGTCGGTCGCGATACGAATAGGGATCGACAAGTTGCCTCAGCGCTCTCCCGCGTGGCGTAGCGAGCTGTTTGTGCAGATTCAGTTCGGTGTAGTCGGAGATCTTGTAGGACGTGCCGCCCCAGGCTGCCTCTTGGTGTTTCATCTGCGTATCCATCTTGAGCATGTCGATCACCATCGGCGCAATCAGCGTCGCTCGTTTGTCGACAGCGCCTGTGAGCCAAGTGGTCCAGCCCCGTTTCGACGCTCCTGTTACTGTGTAGGTCTGCGCGCTATAGTCGGCCTTTTGTTTGAGGTACTCGGAGGTCGCGTCCATTGCGCGGGCTGCGCTCTTGACCATTGGCAGCAATAGCGGCCAATTCGGGTCACCCGATTCCAGGAAATGCTTGAACGTGTGGGCAATGATCTCGTCCTCATACTTGCCATCGAAAATGGGCTGTTGAGGCACCTGCAGGAGGATCGCGATGGGAGTCTTGAGCCGACTTGCCAGCAGCGCCAGGACCGTGGCCTCGCTCGGCAACTTGTCATCCTCCTTAGCCGCTTCGTTGTACGCGTCTCTCCACCGCCCGCCCCCTATGAACAGTAATGCGTGTTTCGATTCCTTGGCCGCGTTGGGTGGCGTTAGAATGAAAAGCTGATGGTTCCAGCGGATAGTTTGCCAAGTCTGCGACGTAAGGATCAACTCGGCATAGGTGGCGCCTGCCAGCTTGCCCGTGCGGCGAACACGCCAACCGTAGGAGCGGTCGGCCTTGGAGACGTAGTCTCGCAGTGCATTGTCGAGCGAGGCGTTTTCGCCGCTCGCAAGATTTCCGAGCAAGGCGAACATAATGCACGCGAGGGCAAGCTGCCTGAGGAGACGAGGGGCGCGAGCGACAGACGTTTTCATTCTTGTTCCAGCCCAGATTGAGAAGAAAAACAGAGTTGTAACGCCAATTCTACACCAACAGTCACTTCGCGCTACTGCGACCGGGTGACGATTCGCCCGAAATCGACTAGATTCGCCTTGAAACAATTATCCAGGCAGGGCGGCGTCGGTCCGCTCGCGGACAATGGACCAAAGAGGAATGGCATGGCTTTTGGCGAGCGGCTACTTTCGGCAGTGAAGGACCGCGGCAACCCAGTCTTGGTCGGACTTGATCCGCGTTTGGCTCAACTTCCCAGCGCGCTGAGCAGCGGAATCGAACCACTTGACTATCAAGCGGCTGCGGCGGCCTACTGTCAATTCTGTTGCGAGGTGATTGACGTTGTGGCCCCGCTTGTGCCTGCCGTTAAGCCTCAAGCGGCGTTCTTTGAATCGCTCGGTCCGGCTGGCACGGCCGCGCTTGCAAAGGTGATCGACTATGCACGGCGCTGTGGGCTGATCGTGATACTCGATGGCAAGCGGAACGATATCGGATCCACTGCGATGGCCTACGCAAGCGCCTACCTTGGTGCAGAGAGCGCGTGGCAGGCCGATGCGTTGACGGTCAGTCCTTACTTAGGGGGCGACAGTTTGGATCCGTTTGTTGATGCATGTCAAGCCAAGGACGCGGGGATCTTCGTGCTCGTTAAAACCTCCAACCCGGGTGGCGGACATTTGCAGGACGTGCGCGATGTTGACGGCCTCGCCGTCTACGAGCGTGTGGCCAACCACGTCGAATCGCTCGCTCTTGCCACGGTGGACAGCAGCGGCTACGGGGCCGTCGGCGCCGTCGTGGGAGCAACGTATCCCGAACAGTTGGCCCAGTTGCGTGTCGCCATGCCGCATGCTTGGATCCTCGTTCCCGGATTCGGTGCTCAAGGCGGGTCTGCAGAGTCTGTTTCCGGGGCATTTCGAGACGACAGGAGCGGCGCAATCGTCAATAGTTCGAGAGGCATAATCTTTGCCCACGCCCGAGCGGAGTACTCGTCGTTTGGGGAAGCGAATTGGCAGCGGGCGGTGGAGGCAGCCACCACAGACATGATCGGCTCGCTTTCCGCCATTTGGGACTGATTTCGAAGCCTGTTCGTAGCCGACCTGATCGCCGCGCAAGGGCCGGTACGGAATGGTAGACTACGGGCTCAAGCCCGCTTTGAAATTGTCTTGCCTCATCTGATTCACACCACCGGTCCGCTGAAACGGACTGTCTCGCAACCATCGATCCAAACAGGAAATTCCCATGCCACGAAGACAAGATCTTGCTTGCCTCATAGTCGTCGCGTCGTGCCTTGCCTCGTCTGCCATCGCCGGCGATAACGAACTCACGCCAAAGGAGAAAGAGGATGGATGGCGCTTGCTGTTCAATGGCAAGGACTTAAACGGATGGAAGTGCAATAACGGCAAAGCGATTGCAACCCCGGTGGAGAGTGGTTCACTTGTTCCCTACAAGTCGGGCGGTTATATCATCATGCACGAGAAGCAGTTTGAGAATTTTGTGTTGAAGTGCGACGTTCGCTGGGAGGATTCTCGTTGTAATTCCGGGATTTTTGTTCGCGTCGAAGATCCCAAGAACCCTGTACACACGGGTTTTGAGATTCAAGTAATGAGCGGCGACGGTGTTGGGAAGCATCAGTTTGGCGCGATCTACGATCTGGCGGGCACGAGCGAGAATGCCGGCAAGCCTATTGGGGAATGGAATGAAGTCGAAGTCCGCTGCTACGGGCCGTATATCAATGTCAAGGTGAACGGCAAGCAAGTGGCCGCGATGAATTGCGACAAGTTCAAACAACCGGGCGTCTGTCCAGACGGAAAGAAACACAAGTACAAGCTGAAGGGCAAGCCGCGTGCGGTCAGCGACTTTGCGAGTCGCGGATTTCTAGGTTTCCAAGACCACGGCCACAAAGTCTGGTACAAGAACGTCAAGCTCTTGGAACTGGATCTGAAGAAGTGAGCCGGGCGATCGGGACCGGGACATTCTCTCTGGGGCTACGTTAAGGTGTAGCCCCCATCGATGACGATTGCCGCCCCGGTCATGTAGCGCGCGGCGTCGCTTGCCAGGTAGACGGCAAGCGGGCCGAGGTCTTCGGGTTGACCGTGGCCGCCCAATGGGACTTGTTCGCGGAATGTCTCGATGATTTCGGGGTGGAGTTTTGCCCAACGAATGTTGGGTTCGGTCATGAACCCTCCGGGGCAAATCGAGTTGACGGTGATGGCGTGTGGCGCCCAGTCAACAGCTGTTGCGCGAGTGAACTGAACGATGGCGGCCTTTGCGGTTTCATAATGGCGCCCGCGAATCAAGCGGCCGCTAACGAACGCGTTGATTGACGAGATGTTGATAATCCGGCCGCCCTGCCCTGCCCGGATCATCTCGCCGCCTATGATCTTCGTACAAACGAACACACTTGTCAGGTTCAGGTCGATCAGCTCCCGCCATTTCTCCAGCGGCATTTCCTCCGTGGGAATATTTTCTCGGCGGCCACCCACATTGTTGATCAAAATGTCGATTGGACCGAAATCAGCCACAGCTCGCCGACAAGTCTCCTCACACTCAGCCATGTTGCTCATGTCCGCTTGCATCGTGTTCGCGTCTCGACCTAACTCGCGAATCTCCTCGGCCGTCCTTTGAAGGCTCGCGTCATCCCGCCCCACCAGCACGACATCCGCCCCCGCGTCCGCAATCGCCAAAGCCATCTCGCGGCCCAGTCCGCGGCTGCCGCCAGTTATGAACAGACGCTTGCCGTCGAGACGAAATCGGTCAAATATGCTCATGCTGATTGATGCCTGTTGGACGAGCTGTCTGAATATGCCGTTTGCTAGTCGCCAAAAAGATTGCCGAGCCCGCCAAGGACGGATCCTTCGCCTTGATTTGAACCGCCCTGCGATGGAGCATGGGCCAAGACGCGGTCAGCGAGTCTCGAGAAGGGCAGGCTCTGCAGGAGAACGGTCCCCGTGCCCCTTAGTGTTGCCAGGAATAGTCCTTCCCCTCCAAAGAACATCGACTTTAGATTTCCGGCACGCTCGATGTCGTAAGTGATTCCCTCTGTGAAGGCCACGATACAACCGGTGTCGACGCGAATGGTAGTGTTGTCAAGCTTCTTTGTCGTGATGGTGCCTCCGGCGTGAACGAAGGCTTTTCCGTCACCTAACAGCTTCTGCAAAATAAACCCCTCGCCTCCGAAGAAACCGGCGCCGAGTCGTTTCTGGAAGGCGATCGAGATGCCCGTGCCTTGGGCGGCGCACAGAAACGAGTCTTTTTGGCAGGTGACCGAACCGCCGATTTTGGCTAGATCCAGCGGCAGAATCTTCCCCGGAAAAGGGGCGGCGAAGGCAACTCGGCGCTTACCATTTCCATCGTTGGTAAAGTGGGTCATGAAGATCGACTCTCCCGTTAGCACTCGCTTCCCAGCGCTAAGCACTTTCCCCATAAACCCTTGGTTCGGTTCGGAACCGTCGCCCATCCTGGCTTCAAACCGGATGCCGTCCTCCATGTAGTTCATCGCCCCAGCCTCGGCCACGACTGTCTCGCCCGGATCGAGCTCGACTTCGACGATTTGCATATCATCGCCAAAAATTTCGTAGTCAATATCGTGACTTTCCATGCGATTGCTCCTGTTAGCCTGTCAGGGAATGGACGCTGTCTGAGTGACGAGTGGCGAAGAACGAGTCAAGCGACCTTCCGAATGATATCATCCTAGTTCACAGCAGTCTTGCGAGCAAATGCAGCGTTTGCTCACCATCCGTCGTGAGCCAATCAGGTTGTTCGTCGAGGATGTTCTTGCTGCGCTTAAGTAACTCGTCTCGATCAAAAAGGTCGACGATCATCTCAATTGGGAATTCACTTGCGGTACTTGCCGAGAGGTTAGCGGATTCTAAGGCAATGTTGGGCGCGACTTGGATTAACGCTCCGACAAAACATTCGTCCGTCGCACAGGTTGCTCGCACCCACTTCCTGGACTTGACTCGCCGACCGAATTGATGCCATTTCTGCACGATTTTCATGTACAGCGGGTGCTCGGCCAGTTCGCCATTTTCGCTGGACTTCTCGATCCTCACGGCAAGCTTCTTCAGTAGTTTTACGAGTTTGGCGGTGTTCGCCTCTACTGATGGCGCATGCTGGCCGTCCCCGAACAGGTCGATCCGAAACTCCAGCAACTCCAGCAGTTCGGCGGTTGTGAGCAGGCCGGCGTCGCTGGTAACCGACTGGTGGAGCACGTCGAGTCGCTGTTTGGGGTCTTCGATTTTCTGTAGGCAGTCGACCAGCACGCCAACGGCCCAATGCACGGGCTCGATCGTCAAACGGTGTTGAGACTTGTCATCCTTGACCGCGGCGATTTGGTCGCCGCGGCGCATGATGGCGCGGAATAGATCGCGAGCTTGAGTAGGCGTCGCCTGCTCATTGACAAAATCGCTGGCCTGCTGCAGCAACTCGCCAACCCAGCCAGTCCCCTGTCCTTCCTCGAGAGGGCCAAATCGCTGTAGGGCTTGAGCGAATGACGTCGCATCATCCATTAACGCGACCATGTTCTGCCATTGACGGTCCGCAGCTTCGCCTGCGGTGAGTCCCAAGCGGAAATAGGCGTCGAAATTTCTCTCCGAGCAGATTCGCTGTTGCTGTTGCCAGGTCTGAACGAACTCCTCGCCTTTCTCAGGGCCGTCCAAAGCCCAGGAGACTTTTGGGAACAGCAATCGCACGATGGCTTCGACGGCTCCACGATCACGCTGAGGAATCTCCGACAGCCAAGTTCTGTGAAACTTCTTCAGGCTCAACCAACCTCGCCCTCGGTGGTCGCAATGGCCGACGAATGACTCGCTGAACGAGCGGATAGCTTGGATTGCCTGGGAGGAGAACGCCATCAGGCAGCAGATGCCCAACAGGTCTGGGAAGTAGACCTGGCCTGCTGATGTTGGATACGTGAATCGCAATACGTTTAGTAGCCGAGTGCAAGCGCGGGGAGTGGCCAAGAAGTGTTTGACGCCGCCCTCAAACAAAATCCGGAAACATCTTTGCCCCTCGCTGTCTAGCGCCGTGGCGTCCGGATCGATCGCCGCCAATTGGCCGACCACCATTCGCTCCAAGGTCATGCGGCCAGGCAATGGGACGTCGATTTGCAGCTGAACAACTTTCTCCAAGTACGTTCGGCCGTCAACGCCTAGCTTGTTGCCAATCGCCTCGACGACAACCTCGTAATCAAACGACAGCACATAGGTCGTATTGGGGAAGTCGGCGACGGCGCGGACGATCAGAAGCAGTTGACTCATTTCATCTGGCGTGAGCCGATCGATATCGTCCATCATGATCAACACGCGTCTTTCGGACTTGGCGAAGATCGAATCGATTTCGTTCCGAATCAGCTCGATGTCGCGAGCCGCTGGGTCCTCCGAGAGACCGCCTGCGCCAGGTTTGGCGACTGCCACAGACAAACGATCGAGAGCTGTGGTGGCGGTGCCTAGTGTCTCTTTCACTGTCGGTCGGCTAATGGCGGCGCCCAACTGTTGCAGGAATGCCGCAACTAGACGGTTGGATCCGGAGAACCACCAGGGGTTGAATCGCATTACGAGTGGAGGCTGGGCGGCGCTGGAATCGAGTTCCAACGCGACCAAGTTGAGCAGGCTGCTCTTGCCGCTGCCCCATGGACCGGCCAAAGCCAGGACGACTGAGTCGATGCCTTTGACGGCTCCGATCGCCTCGGCGAAGGAGCGTACGAACGACATTCGATCAAGCCGATCGTACCCAGAGTTCGTGATCGGCGCATCTGGGATTAGGTGCAACGGCGTCGGTGAAGAATCGGTCATAGTTGTAGGGCAAATTGAAGCACGCCCGTTTGAAGCACGCCTGTCCAAAGCCTCGCGCCGGCGACCGTTTCGCAGTGGAAAAAGTTGTTTGCTGGCTCGCGTGGTTCGCGTGGTTCGATACGGCGGGCGCCTAGTCGTTTCGTGAAGGTCAGTAGCGACACCTACACTACCGTCTCCTGAGGCTCGCGAACAGCGTGGTTCTTCGGTTTCGGTCGGGTTGTAGGGCGAGCCTTGCGCGCGCAATCTGAGATGAAGCGGTGTTGGCGGTCAATTCGAGACGGGCGAGGAGCACGGTGATTGATGGAACGGCGAGAGTGCCGTAGGCGCGCAAACCGCTCTGCAGACCGCGTCCGGATGTGACTTTCCTTCTCGTGGCTAACTCACTTCGCGGATCGTTTCATTACCTGGGGCTGACAAGGTGCTGTCAGATCTTGTGTTGTGTTGGTTTTCTGGGAAAAATGTTGTTCTCCCCCGGGGTCGTCTTTGACGTTTGTTCGGCGTCAAGTTCGCCGGTTCTTTTTGATGGTTTGATCGCATGGCGATGCGGTTTGACGGCAGTTGGGGGGAGAGGTTTCATGGCGAGGGCGCCGCGGCATTCAATAATCGACGAGTCGGAGGTTGGGGTCTACCACATCGTCTCGCGATGTGTGCGTCGCTCCTTCTTAATGGGCGTGAACGCTCAGACGGGGATCGACTGCAGCCATCGCCGGGAGTGGGTAGTGGCCGGGTTGGCTTTTCTGGCTCAGCACTACGCGATCGACGCGTTGAGTTTCGCCACACTCTCGAATCATTACCATATTGTCTTGCGGAACCGGGTCGACATCGCCCAATCGTGGTGTGAAGAGGAGGTGGCCATTCGTTGGTGGCGGCAGACGAGTGACGGCGCGAGAGAGGGTCTCAACGCGATACCGAAGCCGTCGGTGCTTTCGATGATGCTATCGGATTCCAGCCGCATGGCGGAGTTGCGGCGTCGCCTATCCAGCCCGTCTTGGTTTATGAAACATCTGAACCAGAAAATCGCTCGAATGGGAAACGATGAGGACGGGTCTCGAGGCCATTTCTTCATGGAGCGGTTTTGGTCCAAGCGTCTCACTCAGCTCTCCCAGGCAATCGCTTGCACGTTGTACATCGACTTGAATGAGATGCGAGCGAGGATTGCGAGTGGTCCCGAGGACTCGTTTCATTCGTCGGCCATTCGTCGTGTGGCGAGGATGTTGAAGCGGGAGCGGTTGTTGATTGCGGGGGACATTGAGCAGGCGGAATACTATGCAGAGGATGACCCCGACATCTGGCTTGCTCCGATCCACGAGGCGGGCTCTGCGCCTCCGTTGAGCGAGATAGTCTTCCCTGCTGGTTACGATCTCGGTGTTCACGACGAGCGAATTGAGGAAGTTCAGTCGACCAAGGACTCAGGGCGTGGCGAGGATGTTGCCTGCCAAGCGGCTGGTGAAAAGGTGGCGAACAAGCAAGGTCCGCGCGACGAGCGGAGAGAAGCTAAGTCGAAGCCCTCGAAAAAGCGAGCCAAGTTTATTCGACAAAGAAGGCGTCACGGATTCTTGCCGATGACGGTGGACGCCTATGTCGAGTTGCTTGACGCCGTCGGTCGCCAGGTAGTCGAGGGCAAGCGAGGATCAATCGCCGCCGATCTCCCTCCGATCATGGAGCGTCTGAGGCTCGACCACATCGAGTCAACAGCCTCGGCGTTGGGCCGTCTGTTCGATCGCCACGCCCACCTTGACGCCGGACCAGTCGATGTTCCGCCCTCATCGCCCAGCGATCCAACCGGCCACACCTGACCTCACCCCGTCAATCTGAGCCGAGTTCAGCCCCTCTCGCGCTACCTCTGCGCGCATCCGGCGCCATTCCCCCGCCGGCGTCCATCCCCACACCCACTCAGCACCCCACCCAGACTCCTCTCCACGCGGGGGCCTGTCCCCGAAATCC
>CAZWOU010000146.1:0-18042 GCA_964635375.1 uncultured Pirellulaceae bacterium
ACTTAAAATCCTGTGCTCCGCAAGGAGCGTGCGGGTTCGACCCCCGCCTCGGCTACTCAGACGCCCCCGGTTTTTGCGGGTTTTTTTTCTTTCTTAGGGGTGCCGTTCCCCGACTTCGGTTTGCTTCGCGTCATTCTCTTCTCGGCTCTGACGCCGGCCCGAAATTGCCGACCGGCCTCGGTGGGAACGCTTGGGCGCCGGGTTATCCTCGAATCATGCCTTCTCGGCGGACGCACCAATGGGGCAGCCACTCAGATTCCTTGTTACATTACGGGAAGTCATCGCAAGAAAAGCTAGGAGTACTTTCAATGAGCAGATTTCTTATCGCATTCACATCGGCCGCGCTTGTTGGGGCTGTCAGTATCGCGCCTTCGTATGGAGATGTGTTTGAACTTCGCACCTACACAACAAAACCGGGGAGACTCGACGCCCTGAACGCCCGATTCAGCGACCACACGGTGAAGCTATTCGAGAAGCATGGAATCCAATCGGTAGGGTACTGGGTTCCGACGGACGGAGACAAATCGAAGAACACATTGATCTATGTGATCAAGCACAAGAGTCGCGACGCCGCGAAGGCTTCATGGAAGGCCTTCATTGAAGACCCAGCCTGGAAGAAGGTCGCCGCCGATTCTCAAAGAGACGGCCAGATTCTGGCCAAACGCCCCGAGTCGGTCTATATGGAAGCCACGGACTACTCACAAACATGGAAGCAAGGGAAAGCTGGTCCCGATGCGGTGTTTGAACTGCGAATTTACAAAGCGACCCCAGGCAGACTTGGAAAACTAGACGCCCGGTTTCGCGATCACACTTGCAGCTTGTTTGAAAAACATGGCATTCAGAACGTCGCTTATTGGCATCCGACGGACGAGCCGAATTCTAAGGATCATCTAATCTATGTCATCCGGCACAATAGCCGCGGCGACGCCAAGAAGTCGTGGCGAGCGTTTGGCGCCGATCCCGCCTGGAAGAAAGCAGCCCGCGAATCCGGCGTTGGTCCGCTCGCCAAACCTCCGGAATCCACGTACATGAAGGCAACTGACTATTCGGCCATTCAATAGCCGGCAGGCGGATCATCTTCGTTGTGCTAGACCAGATTCAGTGGCGCGAGGCAACGTCGGCTTTCGCCGCTGAGATGGCTGGCCAACTGAGATACTTGCTCGACGCGCGCGTTGACGCGGGACTCGTACGCCGGCGGGTTGACGCTCTTCGTTCGAGCGAGAGTCGCGTCTCCGAGATTCACGGAAATGCAACTAACATTGCTTGCGGGCATTGTCCAATCGAGCCAACTGCCTCTCCGGCAGGTACTCTGCGTAGTGTTCCAAGAGTTCCGCTACTTGGGAGAAGTTCTTTGCCCGATGCGCATGCCCCGCGTGGTATCGTTCGCTGTACCTGAGTCCGGACGTGTCCTGTGCCAACATCTTACCGCCCACAACAAACTGGGCCAAGAATTGAGCGATCTCCCCACCAAGCCTAGGGAACGGTGAGGTCTTCGTTCAGGTCGGCTTCTGGAGGCGAGGCCGCGGGCATGTGGCTGCGGAATGGAGGCATGGAAGCGCGGACGATTCGGGGGAGAGGCAGCTCGTTCTTGTTTGACGATCGCAGTGGCCCCAAACCTCTTGAGACAACAAACCGCAACACGACATCCGGAGGCCCGAAGGGTCGTCTGTATGTGAGCCCTGGGTAGAGCTTCCCGCGGCGTTCGCCGCGAAGCGCCGCCCTGGGCGGAACTGAAGGAATGCTCGATGAAGTCCGCGTTTATCGTGAAGCACTCGACGAGGGGACGCTTGATATCTTAGCTCGTGACAGACATTTTCCGGGCAGTGATTCATGAGAAACGCGCAGACGTCGCCGCGCGTCGCCACTGCCGGGCTGAGCAGCAACAACCAAATTTTCGGACCTGAGCAAGTCTCAGATTGTCTAGAAATCACTGCGATCTCAGAAGGCGACTTATTGCGGCGTTTCTCGGAATGCGTAGAGGTAGCCGTCATCGCAGCCGACAACTAACAGACCATTTGCGGCGATTGGCGGAGCGTGGCTGGGACCGCCGAGTTGGTGCTTCCAAACTTGCTTCCCATCGAGGTCGGTAATCACGATCTTGCCTTCCAATGTCGCGATGCAAAGTCTGTCTCCAATCGCCAACGGCGCTGCCATCGATTCAAGCTCGGCAGCTCCAGCCAATGGTTGCGGGGCGAGCATGCGAACGCCTTGAAGAGTCGGGGCGACTTGCTCCGGCGGAGGCGAAGTCTTGCCGTCGATCGACACGTAGGTTGCTCCCTCGTTGCCGTACTGGCCTTGGACGCCTGACTGAAACAGCCGTCCGCCCGCAAACGCCATCCCGCCATATCCGTAGGACGCCTCAGCGATGTGAATCCAATCGCCGCTGTGCGGATCGAGTCTGACGAGAAAATAAGGGCTGCGGATCCAAAGTTGATCGCGGCGCCAAGAGATCGCCTCGATCGAGACCGGGATAAAGGATTTCCAAACCGGCTTGCCGGACTTCAGGTCGAGGCCCCAAACCCAGTCGGCCCAGCCAGCCGCAAAGACTCGGTCGCCATGAATGACCGGCGGGGCCTGAACGCAAAAACTGCTGGTCCGGAAACTCCAAAGTTTCTTGCCGCTTCGCCGGTCGAGCGCGTAGAGATTGTGATCGTTGGCGCCGAACACGAGTAGGCCGCCGGCAACTGCGGGAGAGGCTTGAATCGGTCCGCCCGCTTCAAATTGCCAGAGCAATTCTCCTGTCTTCGAATTCAGCGCATGCATGCGGCCGTTGTCCGAGCCGCAGTAGACGGTTTGCTCGGCGACGGCGGGCGAACACCGAATGGCCCGGCCCGTATCGAACTCCCAGATCTTCTTTCCCTGTTGGGCGTCCAAGGCGACAATCCTGCCCGACTCTGAGCCGGTGTAGACCGTACCGTTCACAATGGCAGCGGAGGTCAGCACGCGTCCTCCCGTATCGAATTTCCAGGCAAGCTCCAACGGCGGCTCTAGTGCGATGCCATCCAAGCCCGCTCGATCTGGTCCGCCGCCCTGCATCGGCCAGTCGGAGCCGACCCTCGCCTGCCCATCGCGCTCGGAAAGGAGCTTGGCGACAACGGCCTCCGGGGCAGGGGGCGATGGGTCCTTGGCCTCCGGCGTCATCACTTCACCCGGTCCGGCGGGGGCGCAACAGTAGACCCTCCCATCACGACTGGCGAAGTAGAGACGCCCGTAGGCGATCGCTGGATCGCCGCAGACGGTATTCGTCGTCGGGAAACGCCAGACGGACTTGCCGGTCGATAGGTCGATGGCGTTCACTGTCCCGTATTTTCCCGTGCTGCTAGGGGTGTCGGCCAAGCGAAAACCTCGCAACGATTCCAAGTCTCCCGACCGCTTGGGAACGGACGTGCCGATGTACGCGTACCGGCCCGAAACGACAGGCGTGCAGCATCCAGCGCTGGTGAAGTCGTTGTGAAACATCCACTGCGGTTCACCGGTCGTCCGTGACATCGCGTGGAGTTTCGGGCCCCACGGCTGATAGAGAAGCAAATCGTTGGCGAAGGTAATCGGTGGGTTGTAGTGGTTTGAGACGCGAGTTGTAGCCCAGATGGTCTCGCCGTTCTTGCAATCCAATAGGTAGAGTTTTTCATCCGGCGAAGACCACATGGGGCATGCCAGGACTTTTCCGTCGGATGCCATAGGGCTCCATGAGTAGACATCTTTACGGCGCCAGAGCGTTTCGCCAGTCTTCGCGTCGAGTGCGGTGACGGCGCCGCGAAAGTTGTCTGGCTTTGGCCCGCGGCGAGTGTTGGCGCGAGTCGAGACAAAGACGCGACCTCCCGCTACAGTCGGCCCCGTGACATACTCGCCGACCTCGCGTCCCAATTCTGTCCGCCAGACGTTCTTGCCCGTCTTGATGTCCAGCGCGCGAATCGCCGGTTGTGGACCACCTTCGCTGCAGTAGACCAAACCGTTGGCGAGGGGAAGTCCGCCGCGATTCATGTCCCTGCCTTTGGGGCTGAGTGGTTGCGTCCAGAGCACGTCGCCCGTTTCGGCATCGAGCGCCATCACGCCGGAAGCTTGGCGACGTTGCCAGAGAATCACGCGGCCTTCGTGGTAAGCCGGCACGGGCGCATGTCCCAAGTATCCGATTTGGCCAATCGCCTGATCGCGATGTTCCCAACAAAAACGACCGTTGTCGGCATTCAGCGCCACGATGGAATGACTGTTGGCGACGGGAACAAAAACTTTACCTCCCGCCACGATCACCCCGGCGCCGG
Source organism: uncultured Pirellulaceae bacterium (assembly GCA_964635375.1). Classification (GTDB taxonomy): domain Bacteria; phylum Planctomycetota; class Planctomycetia; order Pirellulales; family Pirellulaceae; genus CAZMNY01. Next base: position 4,260 of record CAZWOU010000146.1, read on the forward strand.
CGTCCCCCGAGGCATCTCCGTCCAGGCGATAGGACCAGAGGAGCTTCAGCGGCGGTTTCACGGTGTCGTCGGCCGACAGTCCCGTGAATCCTGAATTGCCTTTGAGCTGCGGCCATTCGTGCGCGTTTGGCGGATCAGCCGCCGCGGCTGGGCCCACGACTCGGCTTGCGCCCGGCAAAGCCAAGGCGATGATGATTGAGGCCGCGACGACCGACCTGAAACTTTGATAGCGAGTGACATGGACGAAGCGGCTCATTGTCTTCTCCCTGCGAGTAATCGCCTCAATAATCTCGGAATGGACCCCTCGGTTCGGCGGCGTCCATTTCGGCTTGCCAACCTGAGAACGCTTTCTTCAGCTCGTCTAGTTTGCCGGGTTCATCGCGGGATAGATCCTTCCGTTCGCCGATGTCGCTAGACAAATCGAACAGCCCGCCCCCGCGAGACGACTCGACCCATTTCCAATGGCCAACGCGAGCGGCCTTGTCATCCTTTCGTTGCCAGAACATTCTCCGCCGCGGCGATGACTCGCCTTTTGCCAGCACGGGCATCATGTCGTATCCGTCTAAGACAAGTCCGCCTGGCGGATCGATTCCGGCGACTGTGAGCAGCGTCGGCACGATCTCGAGCGAGGTGAGAAACTCATCAATCGACTTGCCGCCCGGGATCTGCCGCGGATATCGGACAATGCAAGGAACGCGATTGCCGCCTTCGAACATTTGACCCTTTCCGCCTCGCAGCGGGGCATTGTCCGAGCCGCCGCCACCGCCATTGTCGGAGAAGAAGATCACGATCGTGTCGTCGGCGATATCGTATTGGTCCAGGCAGTCCAGCAACTCACCGATGGCGTCGTCCATGCAGGTGATCGACGCGGCGTATTCCAAGCGTCGCTTCGCGCGATTCACGACCTGAGCCGGCTTGCCGTAGCGTTTGCCTTCTCGGAACCCAGCCTCGGCCATGAGTTTCGGATATCCCTTCTTGTACTCTTCCGGAGCTTGGGCCGCGCCGCGGATCTTGGGATCGAGGTTAGACGCACCGTGCGGAGCGTTGAATGGCACGTAGAGAAAGAACGGTTTGTCGTGGTTCTCTTTGAGAAAACGCACCGCCTCGCGTTGGAACAGATACGTACAGTACTCGCCCTTGTCTTCGGTCGTCGGCTTGTTGTTGCGATACATCGAAGACGCGCCGTACCGTTCGTGTGTGAAGTAGTCGATTCCGGTATTGCAGAAGCCGTAGAAGTCGTCGAACCCTCGCGCCAACGGAAGGAATCGCTTGTGCAGCCCCAAGTCCCATTTGCCATAGACGCCGCTTGCGTAGCCCGCCTGTTTCAGCATTTTGGGCAAGAGGATTTCGCGGGTGTCCATGCCGCCGATGCGTTCGAAGGTCACCGCGTATTCGGCGGGCGTGTACTGCTTGCCATAGTCGGGCGCCTCGTTGCGAATCATATCGTAGACGCCGTTACGCTGTGGGTACCGTCCGGTCAGCAAGCTACCGCGGCTTGGCGTGCAAGCTGGCCACGTGACGTAGAAGCTGGTCAGCTTGACGCCCCCCTTCGCCAGTTCGTCGAGATGCGGCGTGCGGATCTCCTTGCTGCCAAAACATCCCAGATCGCGAAAGCCCTGATCATCGCTGACAATCAGCAGAACGTTTGGCGGCTTGGGCTTTACATCCGCGCTGACTGCAGGCGCTAGAATCGCGAGCAACGCAGCGACAAACAGACCGTTGGCAAGTAACCGCGTGTGATGATGGCACATTGAAAACGTCTCCGAGGGGTTCCGGCCTGCTGATGGCCTGCACGGCTGTGCTGCTTATCTGAACCTGCCCCACCGCCTCACGCCAGTCCCCACGCGAGGATCCTCGGACGGATCCTCGGGGAAGCGCGCAGATCACAGCGGTCCGCTGGGTTTCGCCCCGCGCCGGCACGAAGAGCCTCGTCTGCCGAAACGGATAGCGCGCATTCAAACGATTGCGGCATCTTCGGTCGCCAGGGCGCCGCGTATCCACCAGCACTTGAGGACGTGCAGTGGGCCGAAGCGTAGAGGGCTCGCTGAATGGCGAGGTTCATTCAGGCTTCGCCGGACCGCCGCTGAGATGTTCGGCTGTGGGGTGAACCACATCCTTGGCGAGTCCGACTTTTTCGAGCAGCAAGACGAAGGTGTAGGTCAGGTCGATCTCCCACCACTTGTGACCGTGGGAGACGCACCGCGGATAGGCATGATGGTTGTTGTGCCAGCCCTCTCCGTTATTCGTAAAGCCGATCAGTAAGTTATTGCGGCTCGCGTCACCGACGTCGTAGTTTTGGTAACCCCAAGTATGAGTTACTGAGTTGACAGCCCAGGTGATGTGCCAGACATAGACGGTGCGAACGAAGACTCCCCAAACGAGAATGCTCAAACCGAATTGCAGACCTCCCGAAGCGTCGCCTTTCAGCCACCAGCCGACACCGAACCCGCACAAGAAGAACAGCACCGCGTGAGCTAGGTAGACCCACCACTGCATCAAGTTCTTTTCCAATCGATAGTAGAACGGATCCTTCAGAATGTCGCGGACATAACGGTCGTAGAAGTCTGACGTGCCAAAATACTTGTTTTGGTAGATCAGCCAGCCCATGTGTCCCCAGAAGAAGTTGACGAGAGGACTGTGCGGATCGCGCTCTTTGTCCGAATACTGATGGTGCATGCGGTGGATGGCAACCCAGCGGGCCGGTGCATCCTGCAAGCAGCAGACTCCAAGAATCGCCAGCGTATGCTCAAGCCACTTGGGCACCTTCAAACCGGCGTGGGTCAACAACCGATGGTAGGCCAGATTGACGCCCAAGGATCCGAATACGTAGTTGCCGACAAAAATCAGAATCACGCCCGTCCAGCTGAAAAGCCAAGGGACAAACGCCAGCAGGGCCAGCAGATGTAAGACGATAAACCCGCTTAGGTAGATCCAAAAGATCTGACCAGTCACGCCGGGGGGGCGGTTGATTCGTTGCGATTTGGCTCCACTAACCTCCGCTTCGCCAGCTGCCGCTGGCGACGTGTCGCCCTGTCCGCCAGTTTCTGGTGTTTCCAGCATCGTGCCCGCCTGTCTTGATCTGGTGCCGTGACAACTTAGTGTAGTTCGCGAATTGCACGAGACCGATCGGGTCGTCAGCAAGCTGGCTGTGGGGAGCTGGTCGCTGGAGTCGCACCGCCGCTGCAGGTTCTCAAGTGATTAGGTCATGCATCACATGGCCGTGGACATCGGTGAGGCGAAAGTCATGGCCCTGGTATCGATGGGTCAGCCGCCTGTGATCGATGCCCAGCAGGTGCAGCATCGTCGCGTTCAGATCGTGGATATGCATGGCGCCAGACGTTTGCAGGTCAGGGCTCGGCTTCGGCCGCAGCGGGTCGCCGTGGGCATCCGCGATGTTGTAGCCGTAGTCGTCGGATTGGCCGTAGGTGATTCCCCCTTTGATGCCTCCGCCAGCCATCCAAATCGTGAAGCATCGAGGATGGTGGTCGCGGCCGTAGTTTTCTTTCGTCAGGCCGCCCTGGCAGTAGGCGGTGCGGCCAAATTCGCCTCCCCAAACGACGAGCGTTTCATCAAGCATCCCGAGCCGCTTGAGGTCCATGATCAGGGCAGCGCATCCTTGGTCGATGTCCTTGCATTGCGACTCGTGTTCGCGAGGAAGGTTGCCGTGCGCGTCCCATCCGCGATGAAATACTTGGATGTTTCGGACGCCCCGTTCTGCGAGGCGTCGAGCATTCAAGCAGCAGGCCGAGAACGTGCCGGGCTCGCGAGCCTGCTCACCGTACAATTTGAATGTTTCATCCGATTCTTGGGAGATGTCCATCAACTCTGGCACAGAGGCTTGCAAGCGATAGGCCATTTCATGCTGTTTGATGCGGGCCAGAATTTCTGGATCTGCAAAACGCTTGTGCTGCTCCGCGTTAAGGGCCTCGAGCGCATCGAGTTGGATGCGGCGATCCTTGCGTGTGACTCCGGCGGGATTGCTCAAGTAAAGCACCGGGTCGCCTTGGCTTCGAAGCAGGATGCCTTGATGGTCTGAGGGCAGAAAGCCAGTCCCCCACAGGCGGCCGAACAGGCTCTGTTCGGCAAAGCTCGTCTTGGCGTGCATCACAACATAGTTCGGCAGGTTCTCGTTCATACTCCCCAGCCCGTAGCTGAGCCAGGCGCCCAAGCTCGGGCGTCCCGGTACTTGGCTGCCGGTCTGAATGAGTGTGATTGCCGGGTCGTGATTAATCGCTTCGGTGTACGTGGTGTGAACCACGCAAAGCTCTTTTGCAACCTTGGCGGTATATGGCAACAACTCGCTGACCCACACGCCTCGGTCGTTGTTCTCCTGCTTGCTGAATTTGTACTTGCTCGGGCAAAGTGGCAGGGACTTTTGCCGAGACGTCATTCCCGTGATCCGCTGACCGTCTCGCACATGCTCCGGCAGCGGCTTGCCGAACATCTCTTTCATCTTGGGTTTGTAATCCCAGAGATCGTGCTGGCTCGGTCCGCCGCTCATGAACAGGTAGATTACGCGTTTGGCTTTCGCCGCGTGGTGCAGGCCCTTGTTTGCCACCTGGGACCCCGCCGGCTCCGCATGTAGTTTTTCGCCGAGCAAGTTGGCCAACGCGGCTGTTCCCAATCCGAGCGCTGTGCGGCCGAACAATTGCCTCCGCGTCACGTTCAAGTCGTACTCGCGGAGCGGGTGGGTCGGGTTCATTATCGATTTTCCTTGAGGGGTCCGTTTGGCTCAATAAAGCGAAATTGCGGCGTCGCTCGCCAGCACGGCGATGGCCAGCTGAGACCAGGCGGCTAGTTGGGCTGCGTCTGGCTTTTCGTCTCGCGGCGTGTCTCCGATCGCCAGCAGAGCCAGGGCGTCTTCTTTCGACTGTTCGTACCGCGATTGCATGGCCCGAAGTAGTTTCAAGCAGGCTGCTCGTTCTCCCTCGTTCGGCTTTCGTGAGGCGAGCAAGCGGTAGAGCAAGTCGACTCGAGCTGAGTCGTTGTCGGCTTCTCGCAACAGTCGTTCCGCCAAGACCCGCGCCATTTCGATCCGCTGAGTCTCGTTGAGCAAGCCGAGCGACTGCAGAGATGTGTTGGTGCGCGAGCGTCGAACGCAACTGGACTCGCGGCTGGGCGCATCGAACAACGTCATCATGGGGTGGGGGCTGGTTCGCTTCCAATACACGTAGATGCTGCGGCGATAGAGTTTCGCACCCGAGTCTTGAACGTACTTCTTGGTGTTGCTCGCAGGGTGCATAAGCGCCGACCAAAGCCCCTTCGGCTGATAGGGCTTAACACCCTCGCCCCCCATTTGCTCGTCCAACAAGCCGCTCGCCCAAAGCGCAATGTCGCGGATGACTTCTGCGTCTAGACGATGACTGGGCCCCCTTGCGAACAACCGGTTTTCGGGGTCATCGATTTCAACTCGTCGAGCCGAGCTTTGCCGAAACGTCTTGCTGGTCACGATCAGTCGCATCATGTGCTTCAGATCCCAACCGCTCTCGTGCAACTCGACCGCTAGCCAGTCGAGCAGTTTGGGATGGGTCGGCTGCTGACCTTGCAATCCAAAATCCTCTGGAGTGCGGACGAGTCCGTATCCAAAGGATCGCTGCCAAATCCGATTGACTAGCACCCGAGCCACCAAGGGGTGCTCGCGAGCGACTAGCCATTTTGCCAGCCCGAGCCGGTTCCTCGGGCTGTCCTTGGGAAAGGCGCCCATGACGGTCACGATGCCGGGTTCAAGCGGTTTGCCCATGGGCAAGTTGTATTCGCCTCGCCTCAAGAAGTAGGTTTCACGGGGCTTGGGCAGATCGCGGGCGACCAGGGTCGCCGTGAAGTTCTTCTCCGCGGCGGCCCTACGTTTGTTGATCGAGCCAGCCCGTGATTGAAGTTCCGTCTTCTTGAACAGGCCGTCGCCATCGGACAGTAAGGCTAAACGAACTTCTTCCTTTCCGCTCCGCCACTGCTCAACCGCCGCGGAATCACTCTTTTGCGCTTTGGCGACGTGAGTATCCGCGTCGGCCAAGAGTTGCTGCTGGGCGGATTGCAACGCCCGCCAAGCTCCCCAAGCGTCGACGTTCGCCGGCGCTTTGACGACGGGGCCGTATTCATACTTGTTGCCGTCCATCGAACGCTCTGCGGTACTGTTGAAGAACGCCAACAGCCGGTAGTACTCCGTTTGCGGAATCGGATCATACTTGTGGCTGTGGCAGCGAGCACAGGTCAGCGACACTCCCAAGAACACCGTGCCGAGCGTCTCAACGCGGTCGAAGTTGTTCTTGGCCTGAAACTCCTCGGGAAGCGCGCCGCCCTCGGCAGTTGTTGGATTCATTCTCACATAGCCCGTTGCCACCAACTGCTCCAATGTCGGCTCGGGAAGCAGGTCGCCGGCTATCTGCCAAGTGATGAACTCATCCAGCCTCAGATTCCTGTTCATGGCCTCGACAACCCAATCACGGTAAGGAAATATTCCGCGGCGGTTGTCCAAGTGGAGACCGTGTGTGTCGCCGTATCGCACCGCGTCCAGCCAATACCTCGCTTGGTGCTCGCCGTATCGCGGACTGTCGAGCAAGTCATCGACCAATCGCCCGTAGGCGCCGGGGCTCTTGTCGCCCAGGAATGAGCGAAGTCGTTTCGCGTCGGGCGGAAGTCCGGTTAACACCAGCGCGGCCCGCCGAGCCAGTGTGGCTCGGTCCGCCTCGTCCGCAAACGACTGTTGCCTGCTGGCGAGTTCCTCAAGAACAAACGCGTCGATCATGGAATCGTCGGCAAGCTTGCGATTGGCCGGCGGCCTCTTGATCGGCGGAACGAAGGCCCAGTGCTGTGCGTATTCGCCCCCCTCACGGACCCAGCGACTGAGAATCAATCGCTCGCTCGACGTCAACTGCTTGTCCGAATCCTCTGGAGGCATCGGATCGTCCGTTGAGTTGATTCGCAAGAGCAACTCGCTCTTCTCCGGATCGATTGGGTCGATCGCCCGTCTTCCGTCTCGGTCCTCGATCGCCGCAGTGAACGAGTCGAGTCGTAACCCTTCTTCTGTCTCCTGGCCATTGGGACCATGGCAAATAAAGCACTTGTCCGAGAGCACAGGCAGAACTTCGCGGGCAAAATCGACAGGCTGCTCGGCCGACCAGAGCGATGTGGCGGCGAGTGACAAGGAAGCGACGCAGAGGTAGCCGATGTGAGTTTTCATGTTGGCATTCAGTCAGATGCTGGCCGCCTTGATCGACGACGCATGGGGCGCCGCCAGCGAGCAGGCCGTTTGCAGTTAGCTTGCAGCATAACTGCAGCAATGGCCTCGATCAATTCTCGCGATCATCGCTGCCAGCGGATTGAGATCACGGGCCACAACCCGCCGCGTAAGACCAGGCGCGTCTCGGCAAGCAGCCATCTCAGTGCCAGCGAAGACGGCAACCGCTGTGCTGGAGAAACAGCAAGCCTGACGTTGTGCGGGCGCAAAAAAAGAGCCAGCAGAGACGTTCTCACACTGGCTCGATTCGTCGTTCGATGAATTGTCGTGCGACGCTCAGATCAACCGCACATTCTCAGCGCGGGGGCCCTTGGGGCCGCTGCCTTCATTGTAGGACACGCGTTGTCCTTCCTGAAGTTCGTCAAATCGCACGCCATCCAGATTCGACATGTGAAAAAACATGTCCTTTCCGGTCCCGCCGTCGATAAAACCAAATCCCTTGTCCGTCAGTCTCTTAATCGTGCCTTCAGCCATTGTCTCATCCACACTAACTAGGGTTCGGCGTTGCCAAAAACTACAGTAGTTTTTGTCGCTTCGCCGCAATCCAGCAGAGTTTATCGGATTTGCCTAACCAGTCCAAGGGGGGGAACCCTGCTAGCACCCCTCATTCGCGGCAAATTGTCGCATCTTGCAAGATGGGTATTCAGCGCAGCTTAGGTAGACGGTCTCAAGTCGTTGCAGAGAGACACTTTGAGTCGATTCGCCTGGAATGGACTCGCAGCTTACCTTCTTGCAGCCCAAAAAATTTGTCAGGCGCCGCCGCGCTGTCGCCTGTCTTCGCCCCCGCGCCGCCTCGGTTCCTTCTTCTTTTGGCCGCCGCCGCTCGGCTTCTTCTTCTGCACCTTTGCCCAGCCGTCTCGCAAGGTGGCGATGCGGTGGAAGGCAGGTTGATTGGGCTTCGAATCGGCCCGATCGGCGCAAAAGTAGCCCAGCCTTTCAAACTGGAGTTGCAAGCCGGGTTCGGCCTCGCGCAGGCTGGGTTCGAGCTGGCATCCCGAGAGGATTTTCATTGAGTTGGGGTTCAAATTGGCGGTGAAATCGTCGCTTGGGTCATCGACATCGCTGGGGTTGGACTTGGTGAATAGATAGTCGTAGAGTTTCACGTCGCAGGTATAGGCGTGTTCGGCCGAGACCCAGTGCAGAGTCGCTTTGACTTTACGGCCATCGGGCGCCGAGCCGCCTCGCGACTCGGGGTCATAGCTGCACCGAAGTTCGATGATCTCGCCGGTCTGGGGATCTTTGACAACTTCGTTGCAGGTGATGAAGTAGGCATAGCGAAGTCGCACTTCGCGCCCGGGCGCCATCCGAAAGAACTTCTTGGGCGGTTCTTCCATGAAGTCGTCTTGTTCTATGTACAGCACTTTCGAGAAGGGGACGTCGCGTCGCCCGGCGTCGGGGTCTTCTGGGTTGTTGACCGCCTGCATCATCTCGGTTTGGCCGTCCGGGTAGTTAGTGATCACGACTCGCAGCGGCTTGAGCACTGCCATAGCTCGCGGGGCTCGGCGGTTGAGGTCCTCGCGTACGGATTGTTCGAGCACTTGCATGTCGATCACACTGTTGAACTTGGCGACTCCAATACGGTCGCAAAACGAGCGAATCGACTCGGGCGTGTAACCGCGGCGCCGCATCCCGCCCAAGGTGGGCATGCGAGGATCGTCCCAGCCCAGCACATGGCCTTGTTCGACCAACTGCAGGAGCTTTCGCTTGCTTGTGATCGTGTAGCTCAGGTTGAGTCGCGCGAACTCGATTTGCTGAGGCGCGTAGATGCCGATGTTCTCAATGAACCAATCGTACAGCGGGCGATGGTTCTCGAACTCAAGCGTGCAGATTGAATGGGTAATGCGTTCGATGGAATCGGATTGCCCGTGCGTGAAGTCGTACATTGGGTAGATGCACCACGCGTCGCCCGTGCGGTGGTGATGGGAGCGGAGGATGCGATAGAGTACGGGATCCCGCATGTTGATATTGGGCGAGGCAACATCGATTTTGGCTCGCAGCGTCTTGCTTCCGTCCTCGAATTCGCCGGCCCGCATGCGGCGAAAGAGATCCAAGTTCTCCTCCACGGAACGATTGCGAAAAGGACTCTCTTTGCCGGCCGATGTCAGTGAACCGCGGTACTCGCGCATCTCCTCGCCGCTCAAGTCGCAGACGAAGGCCTTTCCTGTTTCGATCAATGTGATTGCGAAGTCGAACAATTGGTCGAAATAGTCGGAGGCAAAGAACAGTCGATCTTCCCAGTCGAATCCAAGCCAGCGGATGTCGTCCATGATCGAATCGACGTACTCGGTCTCTTCCTTGGATGGGTTGGTATCGTCAAAACGCAAATTGCATTTGCCGTCGTACTTGGCAGCCAGGCCGAAATTCAGGCAGATCGATTTGGCGTGGCCGATATGCAAATAGCCATTAGGTTCCGGCGGAAACCGAGTATGAACGCGTTGGTCGTACTTCCCGTCCTGATTGTGTTGCTCGATGATCGTCTCGACAAAATTGAGTCGAGCCTTGTCGTCGCCAGCATCTTGGGAGTCGGCGTTCTTTCCAGCGTTTTGGTCGTTCTGATTCATCACTTGGTCCTATCTGTCACAGCGTCTTTCTCGGCGCCCTGTTGTTCGCTAATTGTCCGCTAGCTGGGCCAGCGTACGGTCGATGCGGCGCAAGCAGCGTTCCTTGCCGAGTATGTCCAGCGTTTCGAACATGCCGAATCCAACCGCTTTGCCGGTCACTGCGACGCGCAGAGCGTGAATAATCTGCCCAATCTTGATCCCCTTTGCCTCCACGAACGCCTTGAGGTCGGTTTCCAGGTCGACCGGTCCGGTGAAGTCGACCTGAGCGAGGTGTTCACGATAGCTGAGCAAGAGCTCGCCCGCGTCGTCGGGCTTCACCAGTCGTTTCTGGTAGGCCTTTTCGTCGTAGCCGAAGGCGTCATCCGCCACAAAGAAATCGTCAAATTGGAGTACGTCTCCGGCCACTTTCATACGGTCTGCAGCCGATTTCAAGATCCGCTCCAAATAGAGATCGACATCGCCGCTCGTCGCGTCAGAGACCAAGTCAGCTGCCTGTAGAAATCTCATCGCCATTCTTGTCTTGGTCTCGGCAGGCAGTCGGTCCATATGGCGCTGTTGAAAGGCATTGAGCTTCTGCGGGTCGAATTGGGCGGGTGCGGAATTGACGCGTTCAAGTGAGAAACTACCAATCATCTGTTCGCGAGTCAGGTCTTCTGTCTCGCCGTCGAGCGACCAGCCAAGGAGCACCAGGTAGTTGACGATGGCGTCGGGCAAATAGCCGACTTGCTGATAGAAAGCCGTCAACACAGGGTTGAATGAATCGGGCGTCGTTTCGATTCCAATCCGTTTGGCGATGGCGACGCCTTCGTCGAGCAACTTCTTGAATTCGCGGTTCTTCACATACTGGGCGATCTTGCGTTTGCTCAGTTTTGGCTTGCCGCCCGGTTCTGAGACCGCCGGAACATGGGCGTACTCGGGCAAAGCGTAGCCGAGTCCCTGGGCGATGAAGATCTGCCGAGGCGTATTGGAAAGATGCTCGCCGCCGCGAATGACGTGGGTGATTTCGAAGTCGTGATCGTCGACCACGCTGGCTAAATGGTAGATAGCAGATCCGTCAGCGCGTTCAATGACGTGGTCCGCCTCCTTGTTCCAGGCGAACTTCATCTCGCCGCAGACGAGATCTCGAAACTCGCAAAGACCCTCGCGGGGCATTTTCAGGCGGATTACCGCCCGCCTTCCTTCGGCCAGGAACCGCTCCTCGTCCTCTTTTGATTCCGCGGCCCAACGGCGATCGTAGACAAAATCCCGCTTGGCCTTCTCCGCCGTTTCCCGCAGCTCGGCCATTTCCGCGGCCGTCGAGTAGTCGCGGTAGGCGAGTCCCCGCTCGAGCAGAATCTGCGCCGCCGAGGTGTACCGATCGGTTCTTTGTGACTGATAGTATGGTGCGTGCGGCCCATCGACGCCCGGCCCCTCGTCCCAATCGATTCCCAGCCAGCGAAATCCGTCCAGAATCGGTTGTAGCGACTCTTGGACGTTACGCTGTTGGTCGGTGTCGTCAATTCGCAAAAGGAATTGGCCGCCGTGCTTTCTAGCGTACAGCCAGTTGAACAGCGCCGTGCGCACTCCGCCAATGTGGAGATAGCCCGTGGGGCTGGGAGCGAAACGAGTTCGAACCATCTTTGTCGCGTCCGTAGTCAAGCGTTCGTCTCCGGCCGGGTAATCGACGCCCGCCAGCCTCGGCACGCTGGCTCGGTCGGCGCTGAGTCTAAGCGCCGATTAGACGATATGGCCGCTCGATCAAAAAGGGGGGCGCCTGTCCGCCTCTGGCGTCGGTTTGGCGAGCGAAGATCTGAATTAGGCGGCACGGCGGCGTTTGAGCTTGCGAAGTCTTCGGCGTTCCGACTTGCTCAGACTCTTCATCTCGTCTTCTTCGCCTGGTTCCGAATCAGCTGCGGCCGACGATTTTGACTTGCTCGGCGGGTCAGTTTCTTTGTCCGACTCGCGTCCGTTGAGCGGCTCATCGAGGTCCGATCTTGCCCGGTCTCGTTTCTTGCCGTTGTTCTTTCTTCGCGTCAGCGGCGTGTCCGCCGTCTTAGCCGGAGCGGGGGCCGATTTCTTGGCCCTTTTTTGAGCCCTTGTCTCGTCCGCGCCGGTCGTTTGCGGCTGGTCTCGGTCCTCGCTTGCAGCCACCGCGAGTAGATCGTGGGCATCCAGATAGACGAATCGCACGTATAAGCCGGTCGCCGAGACCAGGCAGAGATGGCCGCACATTAAAGCCGAGGTGCCCAGCATGATCGCGAGTGGTTCCTCCGGGGTCCAAATCAGGCCCAGCGAAACCGCAGTCGCGAATCCGTAAGCCAGAATCGCTAGCAAGATGCCCGCGGCCGCAAGCCGGCTGTTGAGGGCCTCTGGGGCCAAGAGGAACATCAGGATCGAGCCGATCAGAACCCAGGCGCCTACGCCGCTCAAGAGAGCTGAAAACCCGAGGGCTTCGCCTAATAATTCGTGAATTGCCACACTGCTGTTGATGCTGCCGAGGACGAACGCGCCGCAAGCCCAAAGCCAGTAGCGGTATCCACCGCGGTAGTCGTCGATGCGGTGACGCCGCAGCACGTAGGTCAAGAGGCAGCTGATGGCGCCCACCAGCAACAACGACGAACTGAGCCAACTGGCGAGGCTGCCAGGGGCGGCGGGGTTGAGCCCAGCCCAACTTGGCAACCTGGGATTGAGAACGTAGACCCAGCCGTATCCTGCTTCGACGGCCGCGATGAGCGAAAGTCCAAGGCTCAACAGAACCGCCCAGATGAACCGGCGTTTCGGTATCAAGGTCGTCACGGACGGCTGTTGCGAATGGTGGGCGGATTGCCCGTAGCGCACACGGCTCGCCGCCGAACCGGTTGATGATTCCGAGGTGTTATTCTCTGCGTCACGCTGTGTCAGTGACGGGTCCATGAGGACGCGGCGACGGCGGCCGTCACGTTGTCCGCTCCGACGGTATTGCATCGGGTTCTCTTGCTCCTAGGGCGTTGGTCCGCCGCATCTCGCGGCGCTGACTCGATTTGAGCCGAGGCTGACTGACCCGCGCAAAGGCAGATCGAGGTTCCCCGTCCCAATTGGCTCCGACCACTGGCGATTCCCTTGCCGCCCAGCCCAAAACGTTCCCTGTCTTGGTGTGGATCCACTGAACAAAGTTCGGCAACCCGAGCCTGGAAACTGTGGTCCGCCTGGGCCAAGCCGCGAGGTGGCCGTCAGATCGGTCATAGCGCCCAATCGTCAAAACTTGACACAACCCCCAGCGGTTCCCCAGTCTCTCTTGCTCAAGCGTTGGGCGGTTCAGCCGGAGGTTCCGCAGTCACTGGGTTCCTCAGCACGCCCAGTTGCTGGATTTCGACTTCTACCGAGTCTCCATCCTTGAGGTAGACCGGAGGCGTGCGGGCCATTCCGACTCCTGGCGGCGTGCCGGTGTAGATGACATCACCCGGGGCCAACGTGCAAATGGCCGAGAGGTGTTCAATCAAGTGGGGAATCGGGAAGATCAGCTGACCCGTGTTCGAATCTTGCATCACTTCGCCGTTTAGCCGCAGTGTGATTGACAGATTGCCGGGGTCGGGAACCTCGTCACGGGTGACCAGATAGGGTCCCAGCGGCGCAAACGTATCAAATGATTTTCCTTGAAGCCATTGACCGCCCGGCTTCTCCAGTTGCCAATCGCGCGCGGAAACGTCATGACCGCAGGCATAGCCCGCAATGTGTTGCCAGGCGTCATCCCGGCTGATTCCGCGTCCGCCCCGGCCGATGACGACAACCAATTCGGCTTCGTAGTCGACCTTTTGGCTTATCGCCGGCAGCACGATGGGATCGCCGTCCGCGGCCAGCGCCGAGGCGAACTTGTTGAACACCACGGGCTCGGACGGAGCCTCCACGCCGGACTCGGCCGCGTGGTCTGCGTAATTCAGGCCGATGCAAATCACCTTTTCAGGATGGGGCACCGGCGCCAAGATCTTCACGCTCTTTCGACTGGCGCCGCTCGCCTTTGCGGTGGCTTCTG
>CAZWOU010000147.1:0-5212 GCA_964635375.1 uncultured Pirellulaceae bacterium
CCGTGGGGAATACGCAGGGAATCCTGGACGGCGCAACGGCCGACATGGCCCTTGCTTTGCTTCTCGCCAGCGCTCGACGATTGACCGAAGGAGACCGCTACGCGCGTTCAGCAGAGTTTGACCACTATGACCCGGGCCACATGCTTGGCCGCGAAGTACACGGCTCAGTGATCGGCATTGTCGGCCTGGGGCGGATTGGCTGGCAAGTCGCCATCCGAGCTCGCGGGTTTGGAATGACCATCCTGTACCACAACCGCAAGCCTCGCGCAGACGCAGAAACGGAACTCGGCGCTCTCTACACGGACCTCGATACGTTGCTAACACGTTCGGATTACGTCGTGCTTTGCCCGCCGTTGAACGACCAAACGCGGGGCATGATTGGCAGACCCGAACTGGCGAGGATGCAAGACACCGCAACACTAGTCAACATTGGCCGTGGTCCTCTCGTCGATACCGCAGCACTTACCGATGCGCTGCAGAACGGAGAGATCTACTCGGCTGGACTGGACGTGACGGACCCCGAACCCTTGCCTCGAGACCACCCGTTATTGCGACTCAAGAACGTGACCATCTCGCCGCATTTAGGAAGCGCGACGGAACAGACTCGCGAGCTGATGGCAAATATATCCGTGGAGAACCTGTTCGCGGGCATGCGAGGATCCGCGTTGACTCATCAGGTCAATCGACAGCCAGAGCCGGAGTGAGCGGGCTTGCCTATGACCGCCCAGCCGATCAGGATTCCTGGGCGTCTCGATCCAGAGCGGACTGATTCAGGTAGTCGATCAGTTGGCGAAGACGAGCCAAACCGCGACGGTTGAACGTGAATATCAGCCGAGGCAATTCGTCTAGCTCGGGTTCATCTTTCTCAGCGGCAAGGGCATCGCTGACCTCAAACTGGCCAGAGCTGACGATGTCGGAGAAGTTCGAGTTGATCTCTTCCAGTTGAGCGTCCTCTGGCCGCTCAAGCAATCGAAGCACAAGCTTGTCCCGCACGTAACGCATACTGTGGTAGTCTCGGTAGAAGTTGACGACCTCATCCACGGCCGTTTGGCAGTCATCCGTGACCAAGTACAAGCTCGAATCCTCGGCCGAGATCATTCCGCCGTCGAGCAATTCGCTGTTGATCCACTGCTCGAGCGACTTCCAATACGTTCCTCCCGGCTGATCCAAGAACACCAAAGGCACCATGTCGTGCTTGCCCGTTTGCAGCAGAGTCAGTACTTCAAACGCTTCGTCCATGGTTCCAAATCCGCCAGGCAGGCAGACCACCGCGTCGCACTCTTTCACAAACATCAGCTTGCGAGTGAAGAAGTACTTCATGTGAACGAGCTTGTGGTCGCCGGCAATCACCGGATTCGCTTCTTGCTCGAAGGGCAGCAGAATATTGAGACCCATCGAATGGGTGCGACCGGCCCCTTCGTGGCCAGCTTGCATGATGCCGCTCGCTGCGCCCGTGATCACAAGCCAATCCAAGTCGGCCATGGCGCGGCCGAAGTCGACGGCTTGCTGGTAGTTGGGGTGGTCCTGAGGCGTTCTCGCTGAACCGAAAACAGTGACCTTTCGCTGCCAGCGGTACGGCGCGAACACCTTGAAGGCGTAACGCAATTCCCGCAAGGTTCGACTGACAAGCTTCAAGTCGCCCCGACTGGAACCGTCGAGCGCGAACTTGTCGGCGGATTCTTTGATCCGGCGGACTAGGTCAGCGCTGCGATGCCGACGCGAGGGGACCTGTTCTGGCGACTTGCCCGGCGTGTCTTGGTCTTTGTCGTCCACTGACTGACTCCGTTCTCGCAACTAATGGCGCCGTTGCACCGTCGCGCCAATGCCCCATCGCGGCATGCTACGCCGTTGGACGATGAAAGTGCTGGTACGCCAGAATCAGTTCATAGAGATCCGTCGGGATGGTTATCTCGTCGTCCGAGAAATCACTCAGCCAGGTTCGTTTGCTGGCAACCGCGTCCGCAAGTAGAGGAAACACGTCGGAGAGCGGCAAGGTCATCGTGTCCCGAGCCGCGCGTTCGGGGCTCGTTTCGTTACCGCCTGGGCCAAAGTAGACGCGAAGTCGCTCGTTTCGCATGGACCGCCTCGATGGGAAATGATGTCGCGCGAAGGGGGATTCGGCGCGTGAGTGGGTTTCTCAATACGTCCGGTTATCGGCTGTTCGGTCTTTAGGCATTAGCGGATTTGGATGAATCGTGCCGATTAATCCAAAGAGGCGGAAAAGAACTCTGCGCAGCAGGTGATTCGAGGCTCGCACGAAGATCGAAACGGGGGCAAGCCAACTCTGTTGGCCCTCTGGCGACCCTCGGAATCCCGCCCAATCTCGAGTCCTCGGGCGATGCGTAAACCGTTTCGTATCTTGACAATTCGCTGTCAAGCCAATAGATTCGCCGGTTGACGAAAGACGTAACCTTCGTCGCCCATCGCCTTAAACATGAAGGGCGATCTGGGAGATTCGCGCGAGCACTCGCGCCAAGAACCAGAGATAGTCATAAGCCGGCCTGGAGCTGGCCATCGCCCAAGGGTTGCCCCAGAACATGGATATCAACGTCGATTTGGGGCGGCTCGCGCGAGACTTGCGTCTCAGCGCCGAGAGTGTCCAGGACACCGTCGAGCTACTAGACGAAGGGAACACCGTTCCTTTCATCACCCGATACCGCAAGGATCAAACCGGCGGACTCGACGAAGAGCAGATTCGCACTATTCAAGACCGCGTCGTGCTCCTTCGGCAATTGGCCGAACGCAAACAGACCGTGCTCAAGTCAATCGAATCTCAAGACAAGTTGACTCCCGAGTTGGCCGATCGGGTTCGAGGCGCACGCACGATCAAGAGGCTGGAGGATGTCTACCTCCCGTTTCGTCCCAAGAAACAGACGCTGGCCACCGCGGCTCGGCAACGAGGCCTTCAGCCGCTAGCCGACAAGATCGATCAAAACGACGAATCAGTTTCCGACCCCCTCGCGGCAGCCGCTGATTTGATCGACGCGGAGAAAGGCCTCCACAGCGCTGACGATGTGCTTCAAGGCGTTGGGCATATTCTCGCGGAACGATTCAGCGAACAAGTTAACATTCGCTCATCACTGCGCGAAATCCTCCGGCGCACCGGCGTGATGGTCGTCGCAAAAGCACCAAGCACGAAGCCCGCCGAAAAGCCGGCCGACGAAAAGCCTGTCGATGCGGCGGACTCAGCAGAGACCCCAGAGACACCAGCAGAGACCCCAGACGGCCTGACGGCTGACAACCAGACCGCTCATACCACGCCACCCGCAAAGGACGGTGAGACGCCGGAGTCAAGTCAGCAAGTCGAGACGAAACAGCCGGAGCCCAAAGCCTCAGACGATCCTGCCGAACAGACAGGGCAACCCTCCACACCTGACGCCGGGGCAACGCCAGAAGTCACAGAAGGAGCTGACGCGAGCACGGCGAACGAAACCGCCAACACAGAAACCGCCTCTACAGAAACCGCCTCTACAGAAACAGCCTCTACAGAAACAGCCGCTACAGAAACCGCCAACTCAGAAACAGCCAACTCAGAAACAGTCGCTACGAAATCGAAGGCAACCGCGCCGCAAGCCAAGGCGGCATCCGCCGCGAGTGTCAAGCGGAACAAGGCGGTGTCAAAACGGCAGAAAAAACGCCAGCAGCTTGAAAACGCTTTCAAGGACTATTTTGACTTTCGAGAGCCGCTCCCGAAGTCCCCGCCTCATCGAGTCCTGGCAATCAATCGCGGCGAGCGAGCCAAGGTCCTTCGTGTTCGAGTGGACGCCGACGTCGAGCAGATGATTGCCAAGGCGAGCGAGTTGGCGATTCCAGCCGAGCACCGTCACGCCGAGTTTCTTCAGGCCTGCATTCGCGACGCCGTGTCGCGGCTGGTCACGCCCAGCTTGACGCGGGAGGTGCGGCGAGAGCAGGCTGAACAAGCCGAACAACACGCGGTCCAGGTGTTTGTTCGCAATTTGAGAAAACTGCTGCTGCAGCCGCCCGTGCGGAACCGCCGAGTGCTCGCGATCGACCCGGGGTTTCGAAACGGTTGTAAGATCGCGGTGGTCGACGCCTTTGGCAAAGTGCTCGCCACGACGGTGATCCTGATCGTGGGCAAGAAGTCGCAGGCGGGCAAGCGGAGACTTGCCGAGCTGGTGAAGAAGCACAACATCGCCTTGATCGCGATTGGCAACGGCGCCGGATGCCGCGAGTCCGAACAGTTGGTCTCCGAGTTGCTGGCTGGTGCGCTCAAGGAAAGAGATCTGGCCTACGCCATTGTGAACGAAGCCGGCACCAGCGTCTATTCAACCAGCCCTATCGGCCGGGAGGAGCTGCCCAAATACGATGCGATGCAGCGGAGCGCTATCTCCATCGCACGACGACTGCTTGACCCGCTCTCCGAACTGGTCAAGGTCAACCCGGCCAATATCGGCGTTGGCATGTATCAACATGACATCAAAGCGAGACATCTTCGCAATTCGCTCGACGCCGTTGTCGAATCCTGCGTCAATTATGTCGGCGTGGACGTTAATACCGCCAGCCCAGCACTGCTCTGCTCCGTGTCCGGCCTGAATCAGTTGACGGCAAGACGATTGTACGAATATCGTTTGGAACATGGACCGTTCAAGAATCGCGAGGAGTTTAAGAAGGTTCCCGGGTTTGGAGACGCCACGTTCGTCCAAGCTGCCGGGTTCCTCAAGATCACCGGCGGCGACAACCCGCTCGACGCCACTTGGATCCACCCCGAGAGCTACGAGACCGCACGCAAAGTTCTCGAACGACTTGGCGGCAGTATTGAAGAGCTAAATCAATCGATCGATCAGGCCAAACCCACAAGCCCAGTAGCTCCTCCTCTCGCGAGCGGCGCGGACGGGACCAACACACCGCCCTCCCCCGCCGATGGCAATGCCATTCCCCACGCCCAGGCGGCGAAGAACGAGTCGTCTGAGCAATTGACGGCGACGGAGAACACGGCAACGGCAGAGGCTCAGCCGAGTGAACACTCGGAGTCACCGCCCGAAACGCCTGTGGATTCGACGACGGGCGAAGCCGCTTCGGTGGAGGCCGCGACAACCGCTTCGGACGCGAGCGATACGGCCGAATCGACACCCAACGAGGCCGGGCCAACAGATGCAGACTCCGCAGTTGCAGACTCCGCAACGACTGACACTGCGCCGACTGACACTGCGCCGACTGACACTGCGCCGACTGACACTGCGCCGACTGACAC
>CAZWOU010000147.1:5312-17957 GCA_964635375.1 uncultured Pirellulaceae bacterium
CTGACACCGCGTCGACTGACACCGCGTCGACTGACACCGCGTCGACTGACACCGCGCCGACTGACACCGCGCCGACTGACACTGCGCCGACTGATGAGAGTTCTTCCCAGGAAGCGCCGTCCGCGTTGGTGACGAGGTTGCGAGATGTCGACGAGACAGGGTTGGCGTCCGAGCTTCAAATTGGCGGTCTACTGCTCAAGGACATTTTGACTTCATTGGCGAGGCCAATACGAGATCCCCGCGAGGACTTTCCTCCGCCCATGTTCCGCCGCGGCGTGATGAAGCTTGAGGATCTCGAGGCGGGCATCGAACTTGAGGCGGTCGTGTTGAATGTAGTGGACTTCGGCGCGTTTGTTGACATTGGGTTGTCCGACAGTGGTTTGATTCACATCAGCCGATTGGCTGATCGTTACGTCAAGGACCCGCATGAGGTCGTCAGCGTTGGCGATCGCCTTCCCGTGTGGGTCGTCGAAGTGGACGGGAAGCGTCGCCGCGTCTCGTTGACGGCCATTCGGCCCGGCAGTGAGAAGCCGGTGCGATCGAGAGTCAAGAAGAATGAGAAACAGAGCGGCGATTCGAGCCAAAGCGGCCACGGTCCCAAACGCGGCGGGAGGACTCAGCGCAAGTTCGCGAAGAAGTCCGTCCGCCGAGACTACACGGCTCAAAAACCTCAAAAACCTCAAAAGCCCAAGAAGGCGAAACCGATCACGAAAGCGATGGAGGAGGGGCGTGAACCAATGCGTTCTTTTTCAGACTTGATCCAGTTCTACGACAAGAAGCCTGATTCGCCTGACAAAGACAAGTAGCAATTCTATGATGACGCGAGCATATTTGCCCTATGGAATTTGACGAGCGACTCCGGCGAGCCATCGACCGGGGCAACAAGAGGCACACCGAACGCGCCCGCGAAGCTGCGGCAGCCGCCCTTTCGGACGAAGAGCTCAAGCAGCTGCATTCTAAGCATCGACTGCAGTTGTCCGAACATATTGAACAATGCATCCAACAGTTGCCGAACCACTTCCCGGGATTCCAAACAGAATCCATCTATGGCGAACGCGGGTGGGGCGCCGCATGCTATCGAGACGATCTGAAGATCAGCGGCGGCAAGCGAGAAACCGCCTACAGCCGGCTTGAGTTGACCATTCGTCCTTTCTCGGACTATCACGTCATCGATCTTGCTGGCAAGGCGGCGATCAACAACAAGGAAGTCTTCAATCGCAATCATTTCGAGAAGATCACCGAAGTCGACACCGAGACATTTCTCGAGTTGATCGACATTTGGATCACCGAATTCGCCGAACTCTTCGCAGTCAAAAAATAGCGAGGCGTTGGGGACAGGCTCAGGGCCGAAGAGACTGGGTCTAGGTCAGCGCTTTCTCGCCGCGTCACCTCGCAGCATAGGTAGTCGTTGCTGACAACCGGGGGAAGAACTTGCTGACAACCGGCGTTTCGGATTGCTATCATTGTCACAGGGGGATGGTCTGTTCTTGAGGACCGAGATGTCGGAATCGGAAATCGTAAGCGTTGCCAGGTGGGAAGAGCTGCGACGTGAACCGAGCGGGGACGCGCCTCGATTCAGCGTCCGCCACTTGCTCATGCTGATCACCCTATCGGCGATGCATATGGCGGTGCTGCGAAACTTAGCCGGGGGCCAGCCGGGCATCTCAGCCGTTTGGGTTTTTGTCTGGCAGAGCCTGCTGATCGGCATGGCCTACATGGGCGGCCTTGAGGTTGTCATCCGAGCGTGCCGCCGAGCTCAGTGGCGGATCGAGCCGGGCCATTGGCTGCTGGCGGCGATTGGAGGCGCCGCCGCAGTGCAGATCCTGGCCGAGGTCGCCAATCACTTTCTCGCCCAAAAGTTGTTCGCGGCGGCGGGCATCTACCTCAGCGTTCTCGGCCTACTTCTGCTTCCCCTCTTGCTTGTCCGCGACACGCCGCGAGTATGGAAGGTTTTTGTGGGGATTCAATTAGCGCTGCTTTGGCAGCGCGTCCTCATCGCCGCTGACTGGCTGGCGACCGGATGGATCCTCTCAACGCTGAACGTCGTGACCGCTTATGAACCGTTGGCAACCCTGTTCCTGATTCTGTTCGTCGCCTGGATGGACCCACAACGAAACCGTCGCGGTTGGCTGCATTGGTCTGGCGGCGCGGCTTGGATCCTCTCGCGTTCCGCGCCCGCGCTTGCTAGTTGGATCTGAGCGAGTTCGTTAGGCCTGCTTGAGAAGCAAGCCAGTGGCGAAGCCCAGCAGATCTTCGTTCTTGCGGCAGTAATCGAGGAACTGGGTATAGTCCCCTGCGCTCTCAGCGAGTTCCAGGAGCGACGGCGCCTGGCCGGCTGGGCGGGCGCCGGCTGGCGTCAGCTCGATCACCGCGTCCATGGCCTCGCGGTGGCGACCGAGCTTCGCCAACAAGTCAACATAGGTGTCGATCGCAATGGTGCTCCACTCCGCCGCATCGAGCGTCTGCGCCTTGTCCAAGAAGTACTGTAACGCCTGCTCTTGGTTTTCACCGAGCAGCGCTTGGAAGTAGAGCGCGTGGCTTGGATATTGGTCCAGAAAGGGTTCTTCACCTTGATACTGAAACTGTTCGTTCAGGCGGCGCCCGTAGTGGGTCAGATCGAGCGCCAACCGCAGCGTCGCCGGATCAGCGCAGAGTCTGGCAAACCGTACGGTGGAAGCTAGATGGGTTGTGTCAATGTGATAGGAGTGTTCGCCAAACAACCAATCTCGGTCCGCCGACAGTTCGGCGATCGTCGATTCAGACGGTTCGGATCCCTCTTGCTGGGCGATATCAGATTTCAAGGTCGATGATAGTTCGTCGTGGACATGTTGAACCAACAATTGGGCGGCCGCCGCCTGGTCGGCTGGAGGAAGTCCGCGAACGCCCGACTCAAACGTGGTGATGGCGTTGCAGGTTCCATATTGTTCAAGCATCAGGGCAAACCCGCGAGCCACATCGAGGCCTTCGTGCAGACAGACCTCGATCATCTCCTCCATGTTGTCCTCATCCGGCTCCACTTCCCCAAATACTTTCCTCGCCATCGCTTTGTCGCCGACGGGTCGAAGATACATCCAACCGTCGCGCAATCGACCGCTTCGAACGAGCGATTGGCCCACATCGCGACAGGCATCCAACAGACCAGCCTCTAGGGCAGCACTCTGTGTATCGTCCAGCTCCTCGCCGCTCTCCGCGTACAGCAGGGGCAAACCGATTTGGCCGCGGACCCTCATCTTCAGCGCCTCAAACAGCTCGCCAAACATCTCCTTTTCGCGAAGCTCGTCCACGAGGCGATTCAAGAGAGCCTCGCATCCGTTCTCGGATAGTTCGGTTTCCCATTGCTTAAAGTCGATACTCATTCCGCGATTATCCTGTGTTGACTCGGCTGGAGACACTTCAACTCCATCGTATCAATGTTCCCCACGGCCGGATACCGTTGGCGCCTTTCAGCCGGCTCGCGGTCAATCCCAACCAAAGCGGCCTGTTTTGCTTTGTTCCGGCGCCTTAGCATTGGATGTATGAATGATGCTCGTGCTGATTTTGACGGACTTTGCGTGGCCGCTTTCGAGAGCCGCCGCTGCGACGATATGGCGCGGATAATCGCGAAACACGGAGGCCTGGCGAGTGTGAGTCCTTCCATGCAAGAGCGCCCGCTGGGGCAGAACGAAGAGGTGATCGATTTCGCCCACCGGCTCGTGACCGGTGAAATAACCATCGTCCTGTTCTTGACCGGCGTCGGTTTTCGGAAAATGCTCGAGATCGTCAGGCAACGAGTCGATCGAGACCGATTCGTGCATGCCCTCTCCGATATCGTTACAGTCGCTCGCGGCCCTAAACCGGCTGCGGCGATGATTGAAGCTGGTGTGACGCCGACCCATCGCGTGGACGAGCCCCACACGTGGCGCGAACTGCTCTCCTTGGTCGACGAGCGAATTGCAGTCAGCGGGCAAATTGTCGCCGTGCAGGAATATGGGAAGAACAACTCTAGTCTGACTGCCGGCCTGGAGGCCCGCGGAGCTGAAGTCCTTCCAGTTCGAATCTATGCTTGGGACCTTCCCGAAGACATGGGACCGCTTGAAGCAAACGCCAGGGCGATTGCCGAGGGCCGAGTTGACGTCGTTCTGTTCACCTCGGCTCAACAACTACAACACTTGTTGCTGGCAGCGAAGCGACTCAAGATCGAAGAGTCGTTGCGAGCTGGTTTGTCTGCTGCGGTGGTCGGATCGATCGGACCTACGACAAGTGAAGAGCTTCTTCGCGAACACATTCCGGTCGATATTACACCAACCCATCCCAAGATGGGTCAACTTGTCAAAGCGGCCGCCGAGAACGCCGCTTCAGTCATTGCTAGAAAAGAACGAGTATTCACCATGATGAACGGGCCGGCAAGCGATCCAACCGATGAACAAGCGCCTTGGTACGATAGCCCCTTCATGCGAGCCTGCCGACGCGAGCCGGTTGAGGTGACTCCGGTTTGGCTGATGCGGCAAGCGGGACGATACATGTCCGAGTACCGTGAGGTGCGCGCGAAGACGACGTTTCTCGAGTTGTGCAAGAACCCGGAATTGTGCAGTGAAGTAATGGTCACTGCGGTGGAACGATTGGGCGTCGACGCGGCGATCATCTTCTCGGACATTCTTCCGCTTCTCGAACCCTTGGGTCTCGAGCTCGAATACGCGGAAGGCGAAGGACCAATCATCCACAATCCCGTTCGCGGCGCCGCTGATGTAGATCGCATTGGCGAGCTAGAGTCGATGGCTCCAATGGAGTTCGTTGCGGAAACCGTGCGATGCACGCGACGCGATCTCGCCGATGACCTGCCCGTGATCGGCTTTTCCGGCGCCCCCTTCACACTGGCCAGCTACGCCATTGAAGGCGGCGCCAGCCGGAATTACTTGAACACAAAATCGCTTATGCTCGGCGACGAAGGCGCCTGGAACTCCTTGATGCAGAAGCTCGCGCGCGCGATCAGCATCTATCTAAACGCTCAAATCCAAGCCGGCGCCCAATGCGTGCAGTTGTTCGACTCTTGGGCCGGCTGCCTCTCGCCCGACGACTATCGGCGATATGTCCTGCCCCATGTTCAGTTCATCATCGCGTCACTCCCCAAACAGACGCCGATCATTAATTTCGCTACGGGCAACTCGTCTCTTCTTCCCTTGATTGCCGAAGGCGGATCGAGCATCGTCGGTGTGGACTGGCGCGAACGGCTCGATGTCGCCTGGCGCGTCGTGGGACACGACAAAGCCGTGCAGGGGAACCTCGACCCAACCACATTGTTAGGCGATCTCCCCACGATCCGGGAACGAGTCACCGAGGTGCTCAGTCAAGCTGCTGGCCGGCCGGGACACATCTTCAATCTGGGCCACGGGATCCTCAAGGAAACCCCTGTTGATAACGCGATCGCCATGGTCGATATGGTGCACGAGCTAAGCGCCCGTTGAGCGTCTCGATTGCCGTCGCAGCCAGCGTCGCCCGAATTCGGACAAAGCCCAGATAACTTCTCCTCGCCGACAGATCAACGCGCAGCACAGCTTGGCCGACTCTTAGCGCGGATGTTGCCAAAAGCGGACATGAGTTGAGTTCAAGCAACACAACTCGTCGTAGCCAGGCACAAAACCGCTTTGGCCCGATCGTTGCACTCCTATCGCTCGCTGCGTTTCCACGTCCGTGTTTCGATGGCTGCAAACAAGCGAGTTTCCATGGCAAGCGTAGGCGAGTTCATCTTGGTGCTGGTCGCGGTTGTCCTAGCGCTGATCGCGCCGCTATCGCGCCTTCGTCGAAAACGACGTCGCGATTCGATCCGCAGTTGGAATCGACTCGCCTCGCACACAGGTTCGAGCATGCTCTTGGTGTTTGGCGTGTCGCTCGCCGCCCATTTGCTGGCTGCCGGACTCGGCGGCGTGCCGGCTCCGGCCGTGCACGATGAGTTTAGCTACCTGTTGCAAGCTGACACGTTCAGCTCCGGCCGTTTGACGAATCCAACCCATCCGTTGGCCGACATGTTGGCGACGCCGCATGTACTGCAAACTCCTTCCTACCAATCAAAATACCCGCCCGGCCAGGGAATTGTGTTGGCCATTGGCCAAGTACTGATCGGGCTCCCCTTGCTCGGCGTCTGGACCTGCCAAGCGGTCGCCTGTGCTGCAATCTACTGGGCTCTTCGAGGTTGGGCGCCGCCGCGTTGGGCGCTGTTGGGCGGACTGCTCGCAGCCGGAAGCTACTCGATAATTACCCATTGGGGGATGAGCTACTGGGGAGGCGGCTTGGCGCTCTTGGGTGGAGCAATGGCCTTTGGAACCGTCCCTCGCATTGCCGTCGAGCCCACATGGCGCCATGGGCTGACGCTTGGCCTGGGAATCGCCATCTTCACCGTGACGCGACCCTACGAGGGCCTGATTGCCACGATTCCGATCTTGGCCGAGTGCATCAGGATCTATTGGCAACACGATCGGCCCGGCCGCAGGACAATCACAGCTACTGTTCTGCCCGTTGCTTTGTCGGTGGTTGGAGCAGCCTTGGCGGCGAACGTTGGCTACAACTGGAGCGTCACAGGCGAGGCCTGGAAGCTGCCCTACATGGTCTGGAGCGAACAGCAATACGGCGACGCCTGGATGGGCGAGGCGAGTGACGACGGTTCGCGAGGTCTGCTGTTCGGCGCCACGGACTGGTGGGGCCACCACGGCGTGCTGACCAAGATCCATCGACAGTTCAGATTCTACGCATCGCCAGCACTCGTTCCGGCTTTGCTGGGCGCCTGCTTCCTGTGGCGGTGCGGCAAGACGCGGTTTGCAGTGGCGGCCACGGCATTCGTAATGATCGCCGTGCTGGCTGAAGACACGGCGGGCTATCCCCACTACACCGCGCCGGTCGGAGTACTCTTCTTCGCTATCGTCATCCAGGGATTTCGCCGGTTGACAGTCTGGCGATGGCGTGGCGTTCGAGCTGGCCTCAGCCTCTCCCGCTCCCTTCCGCTCGTCTACGCAGTCTGCCTATTAGCCGGCTTGGTTGTTGACTGGGCGCCTCACCCCCACCCGCCCGGCCACGCCTGGAGCCAGAAGCGAGCTGACGTGGTGCGACAGTTGGATTCAACTTCAGGACGGCATCTCGTCCTCGTTCGCTATCGATCGGACCACGGACACCACTTCGAGTGGGCCTATAACCGAGCGAGGATTGACGATGCGAAGACCGTCTGGATCCGAGAACCGGACGCGAAAAACGTGGAGCGAATTCGAGCGTATTTCCCCAATCGGCAGGTCTGGTTGCTCGACGCCGATGAACGCGACCCGACGCCGCGTCGTGAGAGCGAGTTCATCGCAGCGTCGCCTTGAAGCATTCCCCTCAATTCATGCTTCGTCGCCGAGCGCCGGCGCGGCGGGCTTTTCGGATCGGGCTGCGAGAATGAACCAGCCCACCAGAAGGTAACATTGGTAGGCCAGCAGTGTGGCAGCCTGCAGCGGCGTTGCGATCGACGTCGCCTGACCCGGACCATAAGCCAGCTCGCCATCACCGGGGATCCAGACATCCCAGATCCACTTCGGGTAAACGGTCAACAGACCGATGCAGAGTGCACACAAAGTTGCCTTGGCGGACGGCCCCGCATATCGCCATTGAATCAGCAAACAGGGGATCAGCAACAGGAAATAGTGGTCCCATGTGATGGGCGAAGCGAGCAACATGCCGCAAATCGCAGCGCACCAAGCCAAATCCGCGTGGGCGAGCGTCCGAGCCCGATTCGCCTTCCAGCCGACAGCGGCCGTGATGACGCCAATCGAAATCGCCGCCCCGACTCGCCCCAACCAGGGAAGGTCGGCCAGCGGCGTCACGTGCCCGCTCTGCGGGTCAAACAATTTCGTCCAGAAACCAACGATCGACGCATTGGGCCAATAGTCACGGAACACGCCAAGCGACGGAGCCACCGCGACAGCATAGTTCCAGTAACACTCCCACCCCAAGACCGCACCCGTCACCGCGGTCGCCACGCAAAATCCGCCCGCCACAGCAGCCGCCCCCGACCATTTCTTGCGAGCAAGGAAATAGACCAGCAGGAATCCGGGGAAGATCTTGATCGCCGCCATCACGCCAACCACCGCACCAGCTGCCACCCAGCGGTCGCGCCGCCAGGCCATCCAGGCGAGCGTCAACATGAGCAGTAGGACTAGATTCAGCTGGCCTTGGTTGACTTGTTGGGCCAGCGAATTGCTGGTAATGATCAGGGCCGCCAACGGCACGCTCGCCCACGCCGAATATTTCAGCTCGCGCAAGATCAAGCCGCAACTGATCAACAATGCGCCGATCGAAAACAGGTTCCAGAGGAAATACGCCTGGCCGTAAGGCTGCTTGCCCAGGGGGAGAATCAAGAGAATCGAGGTCGGCGGATGGGCATTGACCCGAACGACGTCGTCGTACGGCCGCCCCAGGTACTTGGGAATCACCTCGGTCAAGTCGCCGTAGATTGGGCCGCCGTCAAAGTAGCTGCGCGCGGAGGTCCACTCCTGCACGAAGTCGTGCAAGGCGCCGTCTTTCGCCTGCATCCGGCCAACAAGCACAACGCACCACAGGCCAATCACGCAGATGCAGGCGAGATTGAAGACGACAAGCACTGCATGTCGGACCAGCGAACTCATGAAGGACTTCGCCTATCGAACGAGGAATTACTCAAGGGAGAGTGGGATCGGCGTTCTAACCAATACGCCCGTCAATAATGTCGCCAGCAATCAACGTCGCAATCCGCGACGATAGCGCAGAATGCACCAAAGCGCCCGAAACCCGTCTCGCCATGTGATCTTCTTGCCTTCGGCATAGGTTCGGCCCGAGTAACTAATCGGACGCTCGAAAATTCGCACGCCGGGTATGCTTGCAAGCTTCGCTGTGATCTCCGGTTCGACTCCGAACCGCATTTCTCGCATCGTTGGCGTAATCTGATCTATGACATCGCGGCGAAAGACCTTGTAGCAGGTTTCCATGTCCGTGAGGTTGAGGTTCGTGAATATGTTCGAGAGCATCGTCAACGACTTGTTGCCCAAGTAATGCCAGTAATAGAGAACGCGTTGACTGTCTCCAGCGAAGCGGCTTCCATAGACCGCATCCGCGTCGTCCTCAATGATGGGTTGAAGTAAGTAACGAAACTCAGACGGGTCGTATTCAAGGTCCGCATCCTGGATGATCACTGCGTCTCCCGAGACGTTTTGAAAACCCGTCTTGAGCGCCGCACCCTTGCCTTGATTGGTCTCGTGATAGAGCACGCGAATGTCAGCATCCGACTCATGACGTGCGAGGATCTCTCGAGTGCCGTCGGTGCTGGCGTCGTCGACCAAGACGATTTCGCAGGCGACACCGCTTTCGCGAACACGACCGATCACAGTCTCCACGGTTTCGACTTCGTTGAACACGGGGATGACCACCGATAACATGAATCCCTCAGGTATCGGATAGACGCCGAGACGGCGGCAAACGCCCGCACCCAACAGCGATTGCAGTTCTTGGATTCGAGAGTTCTCTGCGGAGTCGGTCTCCACGCTACCACTTGGTTCGTTCTCAACCATCAAACAACTGCCGGAAATAAACCGAAAGAAATAGACCGAGCCCTCATCGTAACCTCGCTTTGCGAGAAGACTCACTGCATTCGGCGGCCCGCAAACAGGAAAACGCCAGTCTCCTGAAGTCCGAACGATGGTAGCGGTTATCACGCTCGTATCGACCGCCATCTGATAGCAGGCATTGCTGTCGAGACGCGCTGTTGAGACTGGCTGATCGCGCAAAAGAAAACGAGACTCCGCGGCGTGATTAGCGCCGCAGAGTCTCGTAAGCGCCGACGAGGGGGCCTCCTAGTCGGCAGTACGTTCGCCATCGAGGTCGTCGTCCAACTCAGCAAAGAAGTTGTCGATCGAGTCGATATCGATTTCATTTTCAGCAACTAGTCTCAATAGATGCTCGTCCACAGTCGCCGCGTCAAGATCCAACGGCGCGAGCGCGTCGACAAGCAGTTCAGCCCGCTCGGACCGGACGTCGTCATCAGCCGTTCGCTTGCGAGCCAAACCGGAGTCCAAGATTCGCCAGAACCTGGCGGCGCCGGCATCAGTACTCTCGCCGCCTCGCGTGTTGTTGCTTAGCGGATCGGTCAAGCCGACAGTCAAAGAGGCCGACATCAGGTGGTCGTCTTCGTCTGAATGGCCAATGCCCAGCAAGTGGTGCAGTTCATGCCGCACAACAGTCTGCAAATCGACTCCACCGGCGTGGATGCTCCAGCCGTAACCGGCCGCATCGGTATCGAGCATGATCGCTCGGCTCGACGGCGCCGCTAGGCCAAGGGTGTTGGCGCCCAAGTCGTGAACCAGCACGTCGATATTTTGCAGCTGTGCAGCCGCATGCGGATCAGACTGCGAGATGGCTCGGATCGCTTCATTAACCGCGTTGGTCGCGTCGGCCCATGTTAGCGCCGCCGCGTCGCTATCAACCGCCGGAGCGGAGGCGACCAACGGACCTAGGTATTCTATTCGCACGGCGTCCGCGATGACGTACCCATTCGCATCGTCTCCAAGACTGACCACCAAGTTACCGCCAGCAAACGCATAGGATGGGTCGAGATCGTCCCAGTCGCCTCCGTTTGCCGTGAAGTCGCTCGGAGCCACTTGTTGGTCTATGTCGATCGCACCGCCGCCATCGACGACGTAGGGCGCGTCGGTGCCGCGGTTGGCATGGGCCACCCATGTCGCCGAGACTCGGTATTGGCCGGCGGCCAACCCGGTAAACGTCCAAGTGGCCGCGTCGCCCGTATTGTTTCCGGCCGTGTAGTCCAAGTCGCTCTGGAAACCGGCGCTCCAAGGCGTAAACCCAGATTCAGTGTAAGCGGCATCGCCATCGTCCACGATCAAGTGATCGACGGAAGTCCCGCTCAAAGCGAAATTGTAAGGATTCTCGTCGGAGTCGTCATTGCCAAAGGACACGGTCCCCGCCAACGAGCCTAGACTCGTCGGTTGGAAGGTAACGTCAAACGTCGCCGTAGCCGCCGGAGCCAGTACCGTTCCAGCGCCGAACGAACTTGTCACTGTGTATTCGCCCGTGGTCACGGGTACGGAGGTAAGGGTTAAATTGGCGCCGCCAACATTGGTGACGGTAAACGTGAGCGGCGTGGTCTGGTTCGCAAACAGTTCTCCGAAGTCAGCCGTGCCCGTGTTATCGGGGACGTTCACGCCGCCTTGCGTCACTTGAATCTCGGGGTCGACGAGCCGCTGAATTCGCACGGCGTCGGCAATCACATATCCATTGGCGTCATCGGTCAACTGGACTGTCAGCGTCGACCCTGTGATCGTGAACACGCCCGGAAGCTCTTCCCAGAACGATCCATTCGCCGTGAAGTCGTTTGGAGCCGCCTGTTGATCGATGTCGACGGTTTGTATCAGCGGATCCATCGACGTGCCGTTATAGACGGTGAAAGGCGCGTCGGTCGCGCGATTCGAATGAGCAATCCAAGTCGCCGAAACACTGTAGACGCCTGGTGTCAGGCCCGTAAAGACCCAGTCAGAAGCGTCACCGGTGTTATCGCCGGCAGCATATCGAAGTTCCATGTCAAAAGCGTTCGAGTCGCTCCAGAATGAGAAGCCGGTTTGCGTGAACCCCGAGTCGTCGTTATCGATAATGAGCGCGCCGGCCGGAACGACCGAGGCGGTGACGTTGATCTCAAACGGCGATTCGTCGCTGTCATTGCTCAAGACCGAGACCACTCCGCCAAAGTTGCCTTCAGCGGCGGCATCGAAAGTGACCTCAAACGTGCCCGTCCCGCCAGCCGCGATGCTCACCGGCGGGGCCGTCGTCAGCGTAAACCCAGCCGGTACTGCAACCGCGGGATTAATCGACAGGGCCGCGCCGCCAATGTTGTTGATCGTGAACGTCTTGGCGACCGGGAGTGAGACCCCAGTTGCTCCAAACGCGACAGTTGAGGCGTTGTCGGTCAGGATGCTCGCGTCCTGGAGAATCTGGATCTCCGGATCGCTAATCAGTTCGAAACGGACCGCATCGGCGATGACAAAATCATCCGCGGTGTCGGTCAAGACCACGCTCAGTGTGTCGCCTATCAACGTGGCTTCGACAACACCCAGGTCCTCCCAGGGAACACCCAGCTCGTTGAAATCGTTGGGAGCAACCTCTTGGTTCACGGCCAGGGTCGACGTCGATACCGCATTGACTTGCAAGTCGAACGGAGCGTCCGTCGCTCGGTTCGCCTGGGCAGTCCAGCTCGCCGAAACGCGATATCGGCCAACCGCCGGCGCCACATAACTCCAGGTGGCCATGTTCCCCGCGTTGGCGGCGCTATAGGCGACGTCATTGAGATACCCCTGCCCCTGGACGCGTGTGAATCCGCCCGTCGTGTAGCCCAAATCATCGTTGTCGATCACCGCTAATGGCGACTCCGCAACGCCTTGAACGAAGAACTTGTAGGGCGTCTCGTCAGAGTCGTCACTGGGAATGAGTACGTGACCCGCATAGGCGCCTGGCGAGGCCGCGTCCATTTGCAGGTTGAGCGCCGCTGTCCCGTTGCTCAGCACGACCGTAGGCGCCGGACCAACGACCGAGAACCCAGCGGGCAAAATGACCGCTTGCAGGTTCAGCGACGCCGCGCCCGGGTTGGAGATCGTCAGAGGCAACGGC
>CAZWOU010000148.1:0-17894 GCA_964635375.1 uncultured Pirellulaceae bacterium
AGAAGTGCGGAGCCTTCATCCGCCTGCTGCAACGTCGCCAGAATCCGCATGAAGGTTGACTTGCCGGCCCCGTTCGGCCCCAACAACCCATACATCCCCATCGGGATGGTTAAGGTGGCCTTCTTGAGTGCTTGCACGCCATTGGGGTAAGTCTTTGATAGGTCCCTAACGCATAGCTCCACGTGACAGTTCCTCAATGCATCGAAGCTCGCTGGGAAAACCGCTCTCAAACGGCGCCTAGGATCATTTGGCGCCAGCATACGCGCAAACGAGCTTCCGCGAAACCGCTTGAGACCGTTGGAATCGCGCCAACAAGCTCACCCGCGGCGGCCGAACAAACGCTTGCACCCACGGCATCGCGCAAAGGTCGCTCAAGATACGTTGTAGCTATTCGGCGGCAGGTGCGAGATCTTGGATAATCCCGCCAGACTATGCCTGACTTGGCCGTTTTGAGATCGCGAGGAACAGACATATCCGCAGCCGGGCGCCTATCGCCAGCAAAACGCTGCTTCATTGACGACTCCACCGAGTTAACTACGTGAGGACAGATTGCGTTAGGACAGGGCGTCGCTGATGAATTACGCTAGGATACGCAGTCTGCCAGCGACGTTGGTCAACTAGCCCTCCTCGTTTTCATTCGGAAGCAGACCCATGGTCCGTTCCCCCTTCCGTGGCGCCGCTACGATGTTTGTCGTTTTCTGCGGCGGCCTGATGGCCCATGCCGAACGGCCAGAATCTCCTTACCGGTTTGCCCATGACGAGCCGCTCGAGGCGAGAGAAGAGGTGGTGGGGAGCGAGGACGACCACAAACGGTGTCGAGTCGAGTTCAATGGAATTCGTGGTGATCGCGTGCCTGGCTATCTTTATCTTCCCAGCGGTGCGAAGCGGCCGTCGCCCGCTGTGCTGCTGCAGTACGGCACGGGCGGCAGCAAGTCGACCGGTTATGTCGTTGAGATGGGTAAGCTGTTTGTGTCCAGCGGCTTTGTCGTCCTGACAATTGACTCGCCCATGCGAGGCGAACGCAGGCCTCCCGGCGAGCACGACTCTTTGCTCCAACAATTCAACCGAAAACGGTTCGCACACTACTGCAGCGACTACAGCCGCGCGGTCGACTATCTCGCCGCGCGGGCCGACGTTGACGGCAAGCGGCTGGGCTACGTCGGAATCAGCTGGGGCGCGGTGACTGGCGTGACCTTCGTAGCCCATGACCCTCGCATTAGGGCCATGACATCGGTCGTTGGGGGCGGCGGATTTGCCAATATGCTTACTCGTCGCGAATCCGACGGAGAAAAACAGGCGACGCCGTCGCTGGACCCCGTCGATCACGTTGGGCACATCGCGCCGCGTCCTTTGAAGATGATCAACGTGACTCGAGACCTGCTCATGCTGCGCCCTCTTTCCGAAGCCCTGCACAAGGCCGCGGGCAAGAACTCGACCGTGGTCTGGCTCGAGACCGACCACTACCTAAACGGCCTGGACCGCAAGAAAATCATCCAGGACGAGGTGGTTGCCTTTATGCGAAAGAACATGGAGTCAAAACCGAAGTAGCCGCCTTGCTGGACGACGGGTGAGGCGTTTGGGCAGCCATCGATCAACAAATGAAAGTGAAGCGAGGCCGGAACGCATCGCTCGCGAGTTTATGCACTCGCGTTGAACTGGCCAACCTCCAACCGGTTCACTCCCATTTGACTCACCGTCTCGAGCAATTCCTCGAACGACTCGACGGGCGCGGTACCGCAATCCAGTGAGACTTGAAAATAGGCAGCGATGCTATCGGGATCGGACATGAAATGAACGCCGCCCAGCAGTTCATCATCAGCTGGGTCTTCGTCGCCAAACCACCGAAGGAACCACTCACGAAGTCGCTTCCAGTCCGTTTCCGCCGGCACGCCGTGCATACGAAGTTGAATCCAATTCCACTGAAACGGGTTCAACTCTACCTTTAGGCGACCTTCCGGCCAGTCGAACGCAAGAGGAGCAAAGGACAGCATTCCCTCGGTGTCGATTTGGTGCGAGTCGACGGCTTCGCCGTTGCGAATGACCACCGCGTCGGTGCGAGCAGGCAAATCAAGTTCGCCTTCACTAACGATTCTCCCGTCCCCATCGCGAAACGCACATTCGTGCACAAGCGTGTCCTCTCCATCCGCCAAGTCGTTAATAGCTTCGATGAATCGGCTCACGTAGTAATCGCGAACCTGATCGAGGAGTTGTCCGAGCGCCATGCTGTCTCCCTTTTGAGTCGGCAGTCAACACGCAGTACCAGGGGCAGTGTAGACTCAAGGCGACTGGTGAGCAATTCGTCTCCCGCCAGACAACCAGCACGCCGTGCTAGAACAATTTCCGACAAGAAACGAAAGTGGGGCCCACGTGTTGCCCAAAGAAAATGAAATGCATGAATTCCCCAGCAATGGCCGGATGATTTCACTAGTGCTTCTTGCCAGCGGCGCGTTCTTGCTACTTATCAATCACTTCGTCGGCGCCGGCAACGGATCGGTGTATCTCGTACCGCTATTTCTTGGTCCGATGGCCTTGTTTCTGGGGCTTGGCGGCGTGATAGAGCCGAAACTTCTTTGGTCGCTAGGCAAGTTTGGCCAACACCTTCCCTGGACCTACAAGGTGGTCGGCGGCGGGTTGCAGCGGCGGGCATGCTGCTGTCATTTCTGCTTGCCCTCTTCGTCTATCAAGTGTTTTAGCCGCTGATACCAACGGAGTGGTAGCGGCGGAGCTCAAGTGGGGTTTGACGCAATGAGGGTCCGAACTGCGGCACGAAGCGAGCAAAGCGGACAGGGCACGGTCGCCAGTCGGCTTCAAGTGGACGACCAGAATCTCGGCAGAACTCACGCCGTCAAGTTCGCCCGATAGGCAGAACAAACCGGTGCTGATCGCCTGCCGGTCCTGCGGGGAGATTTGTGAGGACGGGGGTCGGTCAGGACAGCAATTCCTCGATCACTTGACCTCCCGTTTGTGAGAGTTGCTTGTGGCGGCCGCCGTGAAAGAAAGTCAGCTTGTTGTCATCCAGTCCGAACAATCGCAAGAGTGTGACATGAAAGTCCTTGATCGGATGGACGACCTCAACGGCATTTTCGCCGAGTTCATCGGTACCGCCAACGACGGTTCCTTTCTTCACGCCGCCTCCGGCGAGCCACATCGCCATCGCATTGGCGTTGTGGTCGCGCCCCAGAGCGTCAACGCCGCCTCGCCGCGTGTTGTCGGGCGTACGGCCGAATTCGCCGCACCAGACGATCAGCGTATCGTCGAGCATGCCGCGAGCTTTGAGGTCCTTGATCAGACCCGCAATCGGCTTGTCGACGCTGTAGATGCGTTTCTTATGGGCGCGTTCCAGGAAGTCGTGGCTGTCCCAGCCGCCGGAGAAGATTTGCACAAAGCGCACGCCTTTCTCGATCAGTCGACGCGCTAGAAGACACTTGCGGCCGAAGGCGTCCGTTTCCTTATTATCCAGCCCATACATGTCCTGGATGTGCTTCGGTTCGGACTCGACATCGATGATCCCGGGCACTTGCATTTGCATTCGATAGGCCAACTCGTAGTTTTCCGCTCGGGCGGCCAGCCGGTTGTTTTCGGGATGGTTTTTGGCGTGCTTCTCGTTGAGTTGAGCCAGTACGTCCAAAGCTTGACGTTGATGAGCTCGGGTCTTCCACGCTGGGGGCTTCAAGTCGAGAATCGGCGAGCCGCTGGCCCGCAGCGGCGTGCCCTGGTAGAAGCCGGGCAAGAACCCATTGGACCAGTTGCCCGCTCCGCCTTGCGGGTAAGCCAACTCAGTCAGCACGACAAAGCCAGGGAGATCCTGGTTCTCGCTGCCAAGACCATAATTCACCCAAGAGCCGATAGCAGGATCGCCGCCGAAGGGATTTCCTGAGTTCATGTGATAGAGCGCGAACGGGTGGTTGACGGAGAGCGCTTGCAGCCCCCTATAGACACACAGCTCGTCAGCGACCTCAGGCTGGCCCATGTGCTGAAAGTGCTCGCACATCTCGATGCCCGATTTCCCGACCTTCCGAAACTTGAACGGGCTGCCAACATAGAACCGCTGGCCGTTCGACATCGACGAGGCCTGCTCCTCGGCGCGAAGGAACTTCTTCAAGTGCAACTGGTTCAGCGCGGGCTTGGGATCGAACGTATCGATATGGCTTGGACCGCCTTCCATGAACAAGAAAATGCAGTTCTTTGCCTTGGCCGGCAGCATCGGCTTTTTGGGCGCCAGTGGATTCGCAGCATTCGCCTCGCGCGAGAGCATCTCGGTTAGTGCAAGCGGCCCGAGAGACGCCCCAAGCCCGTAAAGAAAACTACGGCGCGAGAGCTTCTGAAATGGAGTTGGCTCGTTGGGTCCGTTCACTTTTTGATTCCTTGATCCGCGTGTGTCTTCAAATCGCAGCGTGGCAAGATCGTCACGAGCAACGCAAGTCGAAAGCGCAGACTTTAATAGGCATGCACGAACTCGTGAGAGTTGAAGATGACCATGCACAGGTCAGCCAGCGCCCGGGTCTCGGGCTTCACCTCCCACGCCTTTCTGTCCGAGACGTAGCTCGTGTCGTAAATGTTGAGCCACTCCTCATATTCGAAGGCGAGCCCCGAGAATTCCTCCACTAACGATCGGGAAACCACCGTTGGCTTAGCCTTCGGTTGCGGCACATTCTGAACGTGGTGGGTCACCATCTTCTGGACGTACTGCGAGAGCAACCGAGCTTCGTCCTTCGCAGCAGCTCGACCGTAAGCGAGCTCGAAAGCCCTTGCGATCTGTCCGTCGAGCGACTTGCGTTCTTGCTGAAGCCGCAACGCGAAGGCGATCGAACGATCCGTCATTACATCGCTGTTGAGCAAGGTAAAAATCTGAGGCGTCACCGATGAAGCATCTCGAATCTCGCATGAATCGTTCGGGTTAGGCTGATTGAAGACTTCTAGAAATGGATCCGCCTGGCCGCGCGTTCGATAGGCGTATATTGAGCGGCGATTGCGTTCGGCGGGCGTGGGCGAAGGTTGATACGCCGGGGCAAGCGAACTCTGCAGCATCCGCGGCTGAAGAGCGACCTCGAGATTGATCTCGGGATGAACCGGCAGGCCGCCCATAGCCAAATTCAGTTCGCCTGAGACGGCCAACATTCCATCGCGGAGTTCTTCCGCTGTAAGCCGTCTTGGAGAAAAGTAGGCCAACAGGTGGTTGTTGGGGTCTTTCTCTCGCAAGGAAGCCATCTCGGGATGGCGAGCGGATTGCTGGTACGTCTTGGATGTCATCACCAGCTTGTGCAGTTTCTTCAGCGACCAACCGTTTTCGACGAACCACCCGCCAAGCCAATCGAGCAACTCGGGGTGCGTTGGCTTGCGACCGGTTTCGCCAAAGTTGTTCGGGTTGCCGGCGATGCCTTTACCGAAGTGATAATGCCACACGCGATTCGTGATCGAGCGAACCGCAAGAGGGTTCTCCTCGGAAGCGATCCAGCGGGCCAGCCCCAGACGACGTCCCGACATACCGCCGGGCAGCCGATAAGGGTCTTTCTCTGTCCCAGTCGCAGGCGCATGGCGCAGCACACTAAGCACGCCCGGAGTGACCACGTCGGTCGGTGCGAAAACGGATCCGCCAGCGTAGACGTGAGATTCGGGAAGCTGTTCTGACTGTTTCAGTTCGGCCTTGTTGTTCTTATATGGCTTGTGCAAGTTGGCGGACTGCTGGTACAGGTCCCCGCCACTGTAAACGCTCTGGGCCAGCGGCTGAAATCGCTGCAACCGACGTTTCCAAATCCGTTCATCCTGGCGGCGAACCTTAAACGTTCCTTCGTCGACATGATCCCATCCGTGGTGCCGCGGCGGTTTCTCGTCGTCGGGGAGTCTCTTGCGTTTCGCTTCCGGAACGTACTTCTGGCCGCGTTCTGCATACCACTTACGGGCTGCCGCTTCCTGTTTATCCAGCACGCGTTGCTTGTCCTTCACAGCGTGATCGAGCAATGCCTGCACGGTCGTCCGGCCTTGATCGAATCCCTTCGTGCTTTCCGATTTGAGGTAGGGCGCGTTCCGCTCAGCCGGTTGGGTCGTCGCAAAGGCGGCGTACATCCGGTAGTAATCTTTCGTTGGAAGCGGATCGAACTTGTGATCGTGGCACTTACAGCACCGCATTGCAGTCGAAAGGAACGTCTGGCCGACGCTGTTCACCAAGTCGTCGAGGTACTGCTGACGCGTAAACTTCGCCACGCTCATTCCTGTGTGTTCCCACGGCCCCATTCGCAGAAAGCCGACCGCGACGAGCATTTCAGGATTCTTCGGTTCGAGTTCGTCACCGGCGATCTGCTCAAGAACGAATCGGTCGTAGGGCTTGTCGGCGTTGATGGAACGAATCACATAGTCGCGATAACGCCAGGCGTTGGAACGCTCCCAGTCGTTCGAGTAACCACTTGTGTCGGCATAGCGGACGACGTCCAACCAGTGCTGCCCCCAACGCTCGCCGTATCGCGGACTGGCCAGCAGGCGATCGACCAGCTTCTCAAACGCCTGGGCAGAGTCGTCTTTCAAAAAGGTCTCGACTTGTTTCGGCGTCGGCGGCAGTCCCAATAGGTCGAAGGTCGCGCGGCGCAACAACGTCAGCTTGTCCGCTCTCGGCGAAGCTTTTACTCCCGCCTGGTCAAGCTTGCGAGCAACAAAAGCGTCGATCGGGTTCTGCGTGTTTAATGGAAGTTCGACATCGGCCATTGGCCGGAATGCCCAAAGGCTCTCGGGCTTGTACCGACGTGAGTTCCAGTCGTCCGAGAGCCCGCCGCTCGTTTCCACAATGAGGCCGTCTTTGGTTGACGTCTTTTGACTTTCAACCAAACGAATACGCTTCTGGATGACGGGGCCAGGCCAAGGAGCGCCGACTGCAATCCAGCTGCGAAGGATTTCGATCTGCTCTTTCGTCAGCCGATCGTTTTCCTTGGGTGGCATCTCCAGTTCCTCCCAGTTGACCGCCTGAAAAAGAGGACTCTTATCTGGATTCCCAGGAACCAGCGCCAGCTCCTTCGACTCTCCGCCTTTCAACAGGCTGGACCGCGTGCGGACATCGTAGTCGCCTTGCAGGTCTTCCGGATCCTCGCCGTGGCAACCGAGACACTTGCTCTTGAGTAATGGCAAGACCTTGAGCGTAAACAGCTTGTCCGCCGCGCCGTCCCGGGCTGGACGCTTGTCGTCATCCGCCGCCGCCTGCACGCGCCCTGCTGTCGCTAATATCGCCGCCAATATCACCGTCAGCGCCGCCGACCGCACCGCCGCCAGCGGAAATCGCTCGAGTTGAACAAGCCTCATCGAATTTCTCTCCGTAGACTCCGGGGGCAACGGGTTCTCAACGCCTGAAAGTCGCCCAAGTTCTCCCCCAGTTTGACACCCGGTAGTATGATCTAAACTCTCCAGTTTGTCTGCAGGTGCAGGAAGCGGCGGCGTTGACTTGGGCGTATCATTGGAGAAAATAAGGTTGGTTTGACTCGGCAACCTGATAGGCCTGGACTATGCCAGCATCGATACAGCCGCTTGATCAACTGGCGGATTCCGGTTACGCAATGCTCGGTGGCGTCTTCACTGGCCCCGAGATCGGCTCCCTGGCTGATCGACTATCGGCTGCTCTTCAGGAGCACGACGACCCAGCGGTGCTGCGAAGTCGCGGGAGAGTCTACGGCTCTCGAAATCTCGCCGCGATTTTTCCTGGCGTGACGGAAATCCCCCAACATCCCGTTCTTGCACAATTCATCACGACCGTGTTGGGTGAGCAGGCTGGCCTGGTGCGCGGGCTTTTTTTCGACAAGCCGCCTGACCGAACGTGGTCGGTTCCCTGGCACAGAGACCAGACCATCGCCGTCAAGTGCAACGAGCTGCCAACGGAACACTTCGGCAAGCCAACTTTCAAGGCCGGCATTCCACACGTCGAGGCCTCCGAGTCGCTACTGGCAAACATGCTCACCCTTCGTGTCCACCTAGACCCTATGACTTCGGAAAACGGCCCGCTCAAAGTCATCCCGGGATCACATATCACTGGGCAGAACGTCGACCAAGCCTGCTTGACACTCGGCGCCGACGCGGGCGATGTGCTCGCCATGCGACCGTTGCTTTTGCACTCAAGCAGCGTTTCCCAAGAAGGAACTGGCCTTCATCGACGAGTGATCCACTTGGAGTTCGCCTCATTCGCCGTTCTTCCGGACGGCTACGAGTGGCACTCCTTCCGCCCCGTCGGCTAGCCTCCGCAACGAAATCTCGGCGGGTTGCCGCAGTTCCGGCACCAGCGCCCATTATGGGAAAGAGACTCGTTCTTCGTGTATCATTGTCGTGCTGGCGTCGTGCCCAACGAGTCCGTAATGTTCGATCAAGTTCCTTACAGCGACAAGAACTATGAAAACGCTTCTGCTGATCTCCGTGTTGGCCACGCTGACCTTATCCAACAATGCGTTTGCTCAAGATGATAACGGGCAACGGTTGAAAGCTTGGTTCGAAGGACAAGATACGAACGGCGATGGGCAGATTAGCCGCGATGAATCGACGGGGCTGATGAAGCGATTCTTTGATCGCAACGATGCGGACAAGAACGGTTTCCTCGACGCGAAGGAGTTGAAGCAACTTGCTCAGCGACTGGCAAAGAACAGCGGCAATCGCGCGAGGAACCGAACTCGGAACCAACGCAGCTACGCTTCTGACGCGAAGATCCGCGAGCAGGTTCCCGACGGCGTGAAGGTCGAGCTGAACATTGCCTACCGCGAGGGAAACGAGGCCTGGCGGCTCGATCTAGCTGAGCCAAAGCAAGCCTCATCATCACCGCGCCCCGCGATCGTCTTTGTGCACGGTGGCGGCTGGGCGGGCGGCGATAAACGCGCGGCCAATTTCATCGGCCCCGCGATTCAATACGCGGCGAAAGGTTATGTAACCATCTCCGTGAACTATCGGCTCGACCGCGATATTTTGCCCTGTGTTCAAGATGTCAAATGCGCGGTGCGTTGGCTCAGAGCCCACTCGAAGAAGTACAACATTGATCCCAAACGCATTGGCGCCTACGGCAACTCGGCCGGCGCGCATCTGGTGACGATGCTGGGACTGTCGCACAGCGAAAGCAAACTTGAGGGCGACGGTCCTTGGAGGGAATTCTCGAGTGGCGTGCAGGCTGTGGTCGCATCAGCGACGCCCACTCTGCCCACATTCGGAAGCGCATCGAATGAAGTGAAGAAACTGGTTGCGCCAATGACCTACGTTTCCGCGGTTTCCCCACCCATGTTGCTTTTTCATGACCAAGGCGACCGAACCGTGCCCGTTGCGAATTCGGACGGTTTCGTCGAGGCGCTGAAGAAAGCCGGAGCCAAGGACATTACCTACAAGCGTTACAACAATAAATCAGGACACGGTGTCTTTGGCCGCAACGCGAAGGAGACAACTCCACTAATGGAAGCTTTCTTCGCTCGAACGCTCAAGACAACACCGCTCGAATAGAGTCATTCGGGCGTGACCCAGCGTTGGCTTGCCCATCGGGCCAGCGAGTTGGGTCGCATGAAGCAGTGGCGTTTCCTCCGTCCTCCCCAGTTCCGCTCGCATTCCTTGAGGATTCCAAAATGAAGACTCTTCTTGTCGCTTCGATTTGTCTTGTTCTCTCAGTCAACGCAGTCGCTGCCGACCGCACGGTCAAACTGTTCAACGGCAAAGACCTGTCCGGATGGAAGGTGAAGGGCAAACCGTCGGGCAGCTATTGGAAGGTGGGCGGCGCAAAGCTGAATCCAAAGGACGCTAAGAAGTTCGCCGTCGCGAGCGGGGCGGAGCTGATCAACGACAAGGGCAATTCAGATCGCGGTCGCGGGATCAACATTTACAGCGAATTCCAGCACGGGACCGGGCGGATTGAGATTGAAGTCATGGTGCCAAAAGGCTCGAACTCCGGCGTCTACATTCAAGGCGAATACGAAGTTCAAGTGTTTGACAGTTGGGGCGTTAAGAAGCCGCGTCCCTTGGACATTGGAGCAATCTACGGCGCCGCCCCGCCGCGAGTCAACGCGGCGAAAAAGCCGGGAGAGTGGCAGAAGCTGGTCATTGATTTCGAGGCGCCGCGATTCGGTCCGGACGGCAAGGTGACTCGCAAAGCGCGGTTTGTCACAGTCTCGCTCAATGGAAAAACAATTCATGACGACGTAGAGATGAAGGGTCCCACGCCGGCCGGACTGACCGGCAAAGAACACGCCAAGGGACCGATCCTACTTCAAGGCGATCATGGGCCCGTCAGCTACCGCAACCTGCGATTTACTCCGATGGTGTTTCAGAAGCTCGAAGTAAAGTAGGTTTGGCCTAACGCGACAGCTCGATTCCAACCAAAACTTCCAGATAATTCCTGGCGTCGGGAATATTTGTCCACAACTGAGGCCCGTACCAATGTGGGCGATTAGTGCGCGCGATGAACTCGACGCGCAGCCAGACGACTATCAACCGAGAACACGATGTCCGACGCCCCGCAAACGCCCGGACCGACTTCGGTGTGGAGACGAATCCGCTACGTCATGCGTCAGTGTGTGTTGCTGGCGTTGGCGATCGCACTGCTCTATGGGCTGATATTGTTGATCGGTTTGACTCCGATCAACAATGATTTTGCGGCCAGTCCTGAGGGAGTCGAGGTCACGGTCATTTCCTCGTCGGTTCACTCCGACCTGGTACTGCCGCTTCGACACGAGTTGTTCAACTGGGAAGAGCACTTTCCGCGAGAGTGTTTTACGGGTGATACGACCGCAGCGACCCATGTAGCAATCGGGTGGGGAGACAAGGGTTTCTACATCAACACTCCGACCTGGGACGACTTGACCATGTCGACGGCCGCCAACGCTCTGCTCCTGCCCTCAGACTGTTGCGTTCACGTGGCGTTCACTCAAGAGCCGCAACCCGGAGGACATTCTCGTTCCGTCAGGATCAGCAACGAACAGTACGCCCGTTTGTGCGAGCATGTCCTTTCCAGCTTTCAGCGTGATACGGACGGGGGTTGTTAGCAGATTTCGGGCGCGGCCTACAGCGACTAC
Organism: uncultured Pirellulaceae bacterium; assembly: GCA_964635375.1. Classification (GTDB taxonomy): domain Bacteria; phylum Planctomycetota; class Planctomycetia; order Pirellulales; family Pirellulaceae; genus CAZMNY01. Next base: position 11,007 of record CAZWOU010000148.1, read on the forward strand.
GACGCTTTTTTCTTGGCCCATGGAAACTACCACTGCTTGAATACATGCAACTCATGGACGGGACGAGCGTTGGCAAGCGGAGGAGTTCGCACGCCATTGCTCACTCCCATGCCCGGGAGCGTTTTTCTCTACCTTGACTAGTGGTCAGCAAGACTTTGGCAGGCAAGGCTATGAGCGGCGATCATGCTCAGCCGCCAGGGCGGGTTGCCGCCTCTAGCTGCACTAGGGCCAGTCGTTTAGGCGAGCAGTTTCTGCACGACCTTTCCGCCCACGTTCGTCAAGCGGATCGGCAGACCTCCAAAGGGGAAGACGAGCTTCGTGTGGTCCATGCCAAACGAGTGCAACATGGTTGCGTGCAGATCGTTGATGTGAACCGGGTCCTCGACAGGCGCCCAGCCAAGTTCGTCGGTCTTGCCCACCACAGTGCCTCCCTTAACGCCCCCTCCAGCCAGGACAGTCGAGAAGGCGTATGGGTGATGATCGCGTCCGGTGACTTTCTTGTAGTTGGCTCGGTTCTCGCCCAGGGGCGTGCGTCCAAATTCGCCGACAAGCACGATCAGGGTCGAGTCGAGCAGCGATCGTTGCTTGAGATCTTTAATCAGCGCGGCGATCGGCTGGTCTATGACGCCGCAGTTGTAGTCGAGTCCGGCGTCGAGATTGCTGTGATGGTCCCACGACGCGTGGTAAAGATTCACGAACCGTACGCCGCGTTCAACCAACCGCCGCGCCAACAGGCAGTTTCGCCCAAATGTCGCAAACGCGCCTCCCGCGTTGCCTCGGCCGTCGCCCTTCTTACCGGGCTCAGGCCGTTCCACGCCGTAACTGTCGATGGTTGCTTGCGTCTCGCTGCTCAGGTCGATCAATTCCGGAGCTTTGGACTGCATGCGGAACGCCAATTCGTAAGAGGCCGTACGGCTGGCGATTTCATTGTCGCCAGTTCGATCGAGTTGATGGCGATTGAGGCGTCGAATGGCGTCCAAACCGGCTTCTTGCATCTTCCTTGATAGACCGGCGGGATTACTCAGATTCAGAACTGGCTCGCCAGTACTACGGAACAAGACGCCGGCATAGGTAGAGGGCAGGAAGCCGCTTGACCAAAGCGATGCTCCGCCGCTGGTGCCTCGTCCGGCCGTCAAGACCACGTACCCGGGTAGATTCTCCGATGGGTTGCCAAGCCCGTAGTTTAGCCAGGATCCGATCGTCGGACGCCCGAAGAAGCCGACGCCCGTGTTCATCATGATTTGTGCCGGATGGTGGTTGAACTGATCCGTGTGAAGTGTGCGCACCAAGGCGATGTCGTCAGCGCAAGTCGCCAAGTGCGGCATCAACTCCGAAATCTCCATCCCGCATTGGCCGTGCTTCTTGAATTTCCGAGCGCTGCCGTTCAAGCGAGCGGTCTCTTTCTTGATAAAAGCGAATCGCACGCTCTCAAGGAGCTCCTTAGGCAACGCCTCGCCATCCATCTCAACCAGTTTCGGCTTGGGGTCGTAGATGTCGATCTGGCTCGGCCCGCCGGCGAGGAAGATAAAGATGCACGACTTGGCCTTGCCGGGAAAATGCGATGGCTTCGGCGCCAGCGGATTCGTCGGTTCGCCCGCAACCGCGCTGTCGTCCGCCAGCAGATTGTCACCTCGAAACATGGACGTCAAAGCGATTCCGCCCAGCGCGTTCGCCGAGGAGAAAAGGAAACGACGTCGAGCGAGTTGTTGGTTCATGATAGTGTGCTTTGTTTGCGGTGTTGAACGCCCAAATTTGACTTCAACTTTGGGAGCAGAAGACGCGGCTGCGATTGTCAGAGCTAACTAACCCCTCGTAACAAACTCATCCAAGTTCAAGATCGTGCGACCAACGATGATCCAGAGGGCTAGTTCGGATGCCTCAACGGCCGAAAGCGTGTCGTCTCCGGCGAGCGCCTTAGCTGCCGTTGGATCAGCTGCGAGCAGGCGTCTCTGCGTCTCTGCCAATTCGCGGACGGCTGTCATGTCTTGCTCTGTCGCCTCGCGATTCAAACAGGTCCGGAAGGCGAAGCGAATTCGCCGATCCACGAGATCTTGGCGGCCAGGTGTCGGTGTCAGGCCGCTCGACACTTCGCTTGTCGTTACTTTGCTGGTCGACACTTTGCTGCTCGACACTTCACCGCTGGCGGCCGTCTCACTGATAATCCGCTTTCCCAAGGCTCGAAAACACTCGAGAAAGACCGGGTCGTTCCACAGCGTGAGCGCCTGAAGCGGCGTGTTTGATCGTTCGCGCCGCACGCAGCTCAGGTTGGAGTCAGGCGAGTCGAAGGTCATCAGCATGGGATATGGGACCGTGCGTTGAAAGAATGTGTAGAGACCTCGGCGGTACCGATCGTCCCCTTTGCTCGTCCGCCACTTGACGCTGCCGGCATAGCCGAGACCAGCGATTCCAGCGGGCTGCGGAGGCCGAACGCTGGGGCCGCCGATCCGGTGCTTAATCAGACCGCTCACCGACAGCGCCGCGTCCCTCACAACCTCGCCTTCAACTCGCAATCGATTTTGATGCGAGAGCCAAGAGTTGAGTGGATCGCGTTGCCGAAGATCCGGGCGATCGTTTGACGATTGACGATATGTTGCCGAGGTAACAATCAACTTGTGAAGCGGCTTGAGCTCCCAGTTGTGTTGCCTGAGCCAACTCGCTAGCCAATCTAGCAACTCGGGGTGCGACGGCTTGGCGCCTTGAGTGCCAAAGTCATTAATAGTTGGAACGATGCCGCGACCGAAATAGCGACCCCAGATTCGATTCACAGTGACCCTTGCCGTGAGCGGGTGGGCGTCACTTACGAGCCAACGAGCGAGATCAAGGCGGTCTGGCTTCTCGCTGCGAGGTTTGAATCCGCCCAAGCCGCGCGGCGTGCCTGCGGAGACTTCGTAGTCGGGGGAGAGAAAACTGCCACGCACGAGAAAGTGGGTCTTTCGAGGCGACTTCATCTCTTCGATTACTTGGGCCTTCGTCGACTTGGAAGGGTCTGCTGGAGCCTTTTGATTATGCGACTCGGCCGCCTTTCGCAAGGTCGCCAAATCGGGATCAACCATGCGAAAGTAGTCTCGCAGATCCTGTTGCATCATGCTGGTCCGTTTCTCGACTGGCGTGGCGATCGTGGAAGAGGCTACATCAGTGATGCCGAGCAGCGGGAGCGACTCTTTTTCCGCCGTCGTCTCGGTCGTGACCGAGATTCGAAATCGGCCGAGTCCGTGAAAATGGCGAAGCACGGAACTTTGCCAAATCGCTATCGTGATCTGCGTGCCGCCGTCAAAACCGAAGGCTTTCTTCGCTTTGAATGATGCCGTCTGACGCTCGCCCACGCGAGGCGCGATCGACCAACCATTCGTTGGGGCGATGTTGATCGCGTTGGCCGCCGGATGCCCCGACTCGGCGAACGTAGCGGCCGCGTTGGATAAGTCAATCTTAACGGGTGGAGCTGAACCGTCCGCAGGCGCCGCCTTGACGTCAAACCGCGAGATCAGGTAGTTGCCCAGCGGACCGCGACCCGGCCCGCCGTTAGGCAGGCGCTCGTCGGTTAGTGCCTCGATCCGAAGCCCCGTGATTGCTTTCAGGTCGGTGTTGCAAACAAGCGTGTAGACCTCCTGGCGGCCCGGATGTTCCCCGCTCGCGAGAACCGAGCCGTCTTCCAACAAATTCAGCTTCGAGCCCTTTAGCGACTTCAAGGATGCGGGACGGAGAATGTTCCATATCGGATTGGCCGACGCCTGAGTTTGCTCCCACTTCTTCAGAGATGCGTCTAGCTTCTCCTTTTCGTACTGGGCGATGGCCGCTTCAAAGGGCCGATGGGCTACGTCAAACCTGGCTTTCTCTTGCTTGTAGTTCTCTCGCTGGCTGGACAACGGCGCGCCAATGTCTGGTTCCGCCAAAGTGTTGAAGAAGGCGTAGAGCTCGTAGTACTCTTTTTGTGAAAGTGGATCGTATTTATGCGAGTGGCATTGTCCGCACTCAACGGTCATGCCCAGCCAGACCCCACCCAACGTGTTCGTGCGGTCAACCGTCCGCTTAACTCGATCTTCTTCCGGATCGGTGCCGCCTTCGCGGTTGATCAATGTGTTTCGATTGAACCCCGTCGCAACTCGCTGCTCAATCGTCGCGTTAGGCAGCAAGTCGCCTGCGAGCTGTTCTACCGTGAATCGATCGAAGGGCATATTGTCGTTAAGCGCGTTGATCACCCAATCCCGCCACCGCCATGCGTGAGGACGCGCTTTGTCTTTTTCGTAGCCGTCACTGTCAGCATAGCGGGCAAGGTCGAGCCAATGTCGAGCCCACCGTTCGCCATAGTGCGGCGAGTCGAGTAGGTCGTCAACGAGGCGATCGTACCAATCCGCCCCAGGGTCATCCATCCAACGCTGCACCTGTTTGGGTGTTGGCGGCAGGCCAATGAGATCCAAATAGACGCGCCGAACCAACGTCGACCGATGCGCCGCCGGCGACAGCGACTCACCTTCCCGCTCAAGCGTTCGCAAGATGAATGCATCGATGCCGTTTCGAACTCGGGCAGTTGCCTTGACCTCGGGCGGCTTGGCAGCAACGACCGGTTGGAAAGCCCAGTGGTTGGCGGCAACCTGGTCGGCGTCGGCGGCACTCGGCCACCGCGCTCCTCGATCAATCCAGGCGCGTACAATAGCGATTTCGGCGTCAGACAGCGGCGTCCCTTCATCCTCGGGCGGCATATGCTCATCTTCGTCGCCCACTAGGGCGATGCGAAAGACCAACTTGCTCTTTCCACTCTTACCCGGCACAATCGACCTGCCAGAATCACCACCGTCGAGCGCGTCTGCTCCTACGTCCAAGCGAAACCCGCCCTCTTGCTCCTCTGGACCATGGCAGGAGAGACACTTGGCTTGGAAGATCGGTTGGACATCCTTGACGAAGTCAACATCTCGCGTCGCTGCCGCGGGAAGCTTCTTCGCTTCGACCTTACGATTCGGCGACTCCTCTTGGCCCAGGGCCGCGGTTTGGCTGAGGACCGCTGTCGAGAAGGCGAGCAATAGGCCAACCGCCCAGGGTCGATTTAGGTCGCGCAAGTGAGCGTGGAATCCGCTCGCGCTGAGTCTCTGGAGGAGAGAAACCCGTCTTGAGAGAATCATGTTATCTTCCGCTTTGGAGAAGATGGCTGTGAGGCCGTTCTGGTGGAGTGAGTGCCGAACATCGATCAAGTTGCCAGGCGAGTTTGCCCAGCTACTGATCGGCTGCTCAGTTTGTTTGTTGGTGGGACCTTTGCCGAAACTTCGCAGTGCCGAAACGGTGTGACTCTGCACTGCTATTATGACAGAACAGCACAATTTCACACCGGTAACGTGGGTCACAAGCTGAAATTAACTTGGCAAGTGACACAAGCACCACCGCAAATTGGTCTGTTTGCTTGGACAATGGCTGGTGTCCAATATATAGGCGGGATTGCAAATGTCAGGCCAGCTTTTGCCGAAAACGCTGCATTCTTGAAAACAGCCTGGGGCAGGTTCGTCACCGTTGGATCGGGCCAGAGGCCCGAAAAGTGAACAAATCCGCAGATTTCAGGAAGAACTCGAGCCGAACGTTTCGTCCGGCCAGTGCATTCATCGAGCCCTCTTTCCAGGCAATTTCGTGGGCCACATCATCCTTCTGGAAAGGAGTGCAATCGTCGTAATCGAAGCCGGGAATTGGCTTGCGTTTCGCGTCGGTCACGCGGACCTTGACTTCACCGCCGCTGGCGTCCGCGTTGACCAACAACGCCCCACCGGGCCAGACAATCCGTCGCGTGCAAACGACGCCGCCGCTGCGAGGGCCGCGCATAGATATGAACCCTTCTTTGCGGAGCTTCACCAGGCCAATCCCTGGCGAGCGGTCGCTGGTGCCGTGCGGACCATCCCATCCAGCGTAGTAAATCCACCATTGGTCCCCAACTTCCACCCACCGGTAACCGCTAAACACCATTCCATCGTCCCATGCGCCGTCCGCTCCTCGTTCAATCAGCTTCGGTCGTTCGGGAAGACGGTCAAACTGAAACCCATCGCGGCTCCAGGCCAATTCGCTGTGGATGTCGCTGTTCATTTTGAACGGCCAAAGAAAACCCCAGTAGATCCCAGCGTGGTAACGCGTCGGCATCCCATAAAAGAAATTGAACCCTGCCTCCTCGTCCTTCCCATCCGGGACGAGAATGTTTTGTGGCGAGGAGTCCCAGAGCGTCCAGAGATTAGGACTGCTCATGCGAGCGACTCGGCGCGACGCGCCCGTATCTAGGATGTCGCCGCGGAATGTTCGGTAGATGTGTTTGGCGCGGCAGAACATGACGAATTCGTTTCGCCGCGGATCGTAGACAACTGCGTTTTGAGTATCACTGTGCATGGTGGTGATCGGCGTGTTGCTTTCGCGATCCCAATGAATCCCGTCTTGCGACCCAATCAAGTGGCTTCCGCCAATCCCTCCGTAGAGCATCACAAAGCGAAAACCTCGCCGCGACTTCTGAGGCACATCCAGCAGATAAACCTGACTGCCTCGCTTACCGTTCAGCCCAGTCCAAACGATGTTATTCTCTTTGCTGCCTTTCCATTCGAGCAGCCCGAGGTTGGGAAGTCTCCAGTCAACGCCGTCCTTCGATTCGGCGTAAGCAATAGCGTAACGCCCCGACTTTCCTTTGACTGGGGACGGCGTCCAGGTTTGATACCACATCTGGAACAAACCGCTTTCCTGATCTCGCATCACGGTTGCGTAGCCGCCCTCGCCGGCAATCACGGGATTGCCCGCAAACTTCTTCGGCTGATGATGCGTGCTATGCGGCACACGCAAAACCTCGCAGTAGAAAGGGCGTCTCGGCCGCACAGGTCCAGGACCTGGTCGAATGGCTTGGACCACAGGCCTGGAAGTTGGAAGAGGGCCATGTGG
>CAZWOU010000149.1:0-5063 GCA_964635375.1 uncultured Pirellulaceae bacterium
CCTGCAACAACCTAGAACAGGGGCACGTAACTGACAGTCTCTACTAAGTCTCAGCAATGTTCAAGCAAATCAAACGAGTAGGTGGGTTCTCCATCGGCCTTGCCAACATTTCTTGCACAGGCACGCGAGGGACTCCTACCGGGACTCAGATGGAGTCCCCCGATCTTGGATCGCAATGGGATGAAGCAAGGGAAGGTTAGTTTTCGTCGAACGAAATGTTTGCGTGTACGCCGAACAAGATTGTCGCTTTGGCTGATCGTGAGAGGCGTGGCCAATTGGCGAGCAAGTACTCAATCGCTGCTCCGCCGTCGCCCGCTGCACCACCCCTTGCACCACCTTGCGGCGGAAAATGCACTTTTCCCAGGGTCTCACGCAATTCCTCGACTCCCCTAGGGGGTATTTCGGGCAAACGGCACCGAGTCGCAGCCAAACGCAATTGGCGGTGCCAAGGCCCCGGATTCCGGGGCTTATTGCGTTTCTTGGCCTTCTGCGCCGTTTGTTGCCTCGCCTTGCTGCGACGCATCTTGCATCGCGTCACTCTTAACTGGTGCAAGTGACGCATCGGATATTGGAGCGCCCTCAATCGCCATCTGGAAGTGAACATCGCTCACCATCAGATAGTGTTTCTGGGCGATGCTCGGAGCATTACCGATCCACTCACAAACGACGTGAATCGGGCAACGAATATGGAGATGGTTTCATGGCCAAGCGGATCGATAACGGAGACTTGGTTGCCAGATTCATCAAAGCCAAAATAGGTAATCGAAGCGCCGAGCGGTCCCGTTCCGTCCGGGTCGGGCGTCTCTTCGGAAGCGCGTCTTCCAAGCAAGTCATACTGCCACGAAGTCCGTCGCGCGAGCGGATCGAGTTGGCTGATCCGATTGCCGCCGATGTCGTAACTGAATGTTGTGACTGGCGCGGCTAGCGGTCCAGAGTCGTCTGGACCGGGCGCCGTCTGGCTGATCTGCCTGTCTAGCAAGTCATAACTGAAGTAGGTGCTGCGGTCCAAGCTGGGATCGCCCGCATCGATGATCTGCTCTTTGCGGCATAACGGCCGGCTCAAGGCCAAGTGGAGGTGTCAGCAAGGGTCGTATCGAGTTCGGAGCGGTGGCGAGCGTGTAGAACGGATGCCGACGCGGTCGCGCAAAGGTCGCCGAGCGGGATGGATGTTATTCCGGCGAAAGTGGCTTGACTGCCCTGGCGTTTCGCGAAAAAATTCTTGGCACTGTGTTGACCAAGGCAAAAGCGGCAAGTTCCTGCCCCGCTGAACTAGGGCACTTTCCAAACGCGATGAAATTGCGAATACTTGAAGGAATTGCACATTTGCCAATGCAACTCGGTCACACAGTCAATCTCCCGAAGGTAACTTGTCTGTTGTTCCGTGACCAATGTCGTTCGGCCTGGATGGAAGACTCGTGCGAGCGGAGGAGTTGGTTGCGATCTTGGTTGCGACCGTGGCTTAGGAAGACTCTTGATCACCCGGAAGAAGGGCCTCCTCAATCAAAGAGGCCGTCGTTGGAGGAATCAGATGAGGATTCGAGTTGTGTTGGCTGTCTTGGTGGTCGCGCCGGCTCTCGGTTGCGGAGGAAATGTCTCCTTCACCGTGCCTAAGGAAAAGATGCAGGCAAGTTTGGACGAGTGTTTTCCCCTCAACAGTGGCGACCTCCTTGAACAAAAGTTGCCGGTCCAAGTCACTCTCCGCGATCCGGAGATCCTACTCACTGAAGGAAGCGACCGATTTGGTTTGAAAGTCAAAGTGCACTCCAGTTCAAACGGTGCGGCGTCCATTCCAAAGGCGAAGATCCCCGCTGCGAAGCAAACAAAAGAATCAAGCTCTGGCTCCGGTTTCCCCAAGCCGCCCGGCGCGCCCTCGCCGCCTTTCCGTCCCGCCCCGCCGCAAGTTGAAAAAGGCCCCATCGATCAACTCGCCAAAGATATCGACGGGTCGATCACGCTGTCGGGCGAAATCTCCTTTGAACCTGAGGAGAGTAAGTTCTTCCTGCTGCATCTGACGATTGACGATGTCGACTTAGCCGAGCTTCCTGATCAACTGGGGGAAGTTGTGCAAAAGGCTGCGGAGAAGATGTTGAACTCCTACCTAAGTAAGAACGCTGTGTATACTCTTTCGGCTGAGGACACCCAGACAAAGGTCGCAAAACGGCTACTGAAATCGGTGTCCGTCAAGGACGGCGAACTCACAGTCGTTCTTGGTCCTTAAAGGGATCTGCTATTCTGTCGAGAATCGGCTGGGAAAATTCTGTGGAGAAGACCATGTTGAGAAGCAAATGGACGCTCTTATTTCTCGTTTTCGGAACCATGCCTTCGATGGCCTTTGCGCAGTTTCCTTCGCCCAAGTCGATCGGAGCCTTCAATGGCGTTCGCCGCGGTTTGGAATCAGTCGTCCGCGCCGCAAGTCAATCCAACTCGTCCCGTGGCTCGAGTCCGCTCGTCGATGCCCAAACGGCGAAGAGCGTGTCGGCCATGAGAGGCTGACGTCCGCTTTGACCGACGCTGAACCGCGTTCTCGCTACTTGATCATCGATGTGTTGGGACGAACGGGCGCGCGGCGCCATCTCCCAGATCGCAGCCGAACTCAAGAGCGACAACGATGCTCTGCGAGCGAGAGCGGCCGAAGCCTTGGGCCAGATTGGACCCGCGTCGAGATCCGCGGTTGCCGATTTGCAGCAGCTTCTGCTGACCGATTCAAGTGCTTTTGTTCGAGCTCGAGCCGCTGATGCGCTGGGGCGAATCGGTGAAGCATCGAGCGAGACGATCGCAGCTTTATTGGCCCACAAGCAAGTTCAGCAGTCGCAGCGCTGCAAAAGGCGATGTCGGTCAACGCGACGCGGTCACTCGCGGCTTGGTCGCTTTCGCAGATAGCACCAGGGGACCCGGGCGTCGCAAAAACGGTCATTCCACAACTCGTGAAGGATTTGCAGTCCAACCGCGGAGGCGGTCGACGGGAGGCGGCCCAAGCCTTGGAAAAGTTCGGCGCTGCAGCTGAGGAAGCTGTCTCGTCGCTGAAGTACGCCGCCGATGATCCCGACCCGGCTGTTCGCTCTGCTGCGAAGAAGGCCCTGCAGGCGATTGAGGGGCGATAGCCGCAATAGCCCCATCGCGCGCTCAACTCACTATCGAGAATCCCGAGTCTGCTTAAGCACTGGCTGGTCGCGCGGCTCGGCCAACGCTGCTCGACATCTAACGCGGTGGGTGTTTTGGGGCGCGGGTACGGTTTCCTTCAAGAATGACGGAGCGTCGGTGAATTCCAAATGACGATCGCGGACTCTAAGGCGGACAAAGCGACCACGGGCGATTCCTTGCCGAAAGCCCTGTGGGTCTGGGACAATCAGGCGCGTCTCACGCTTCCTCCTGTCCTTGCGGCCTGGCTGGGGATCCTCGTCTGCGTTTGTCTTTGTTCGGCCTTCTTCTTGTCCAATCACGCTCCAGCGCGTTGGGTGTTAGGCGGCTTCGTTGCCAGCCATCTTATCGTCTTCGGTCTTGCGGCGGCTCAGTTGTTTACGATGCGCCGGGGCGTCGTTTCGATGCTGCACATTATCTGCTGGGCCCCAGGACTTGTCGCGTCGATCGTGGATGCCGAAGCTCGTAGCGCGGATCGTCTCTACGCCACCTGGTCCTACAGTGTGATTGCAGTTCTGGCCATTTCGTTCTTGTTTGACTTGCGCGACGCGGGGACGTACTCATACTTTCTCATTTCGGGGAAGTTGCGGAAGCTGCCGAAGCCGGATTGATGCGTGACGTCTCTAAGCCACTTGCCGGGCATCTCTCCAACTCTGACCGTTAGTCGTCGGAATGGGCGGCCGCGGCTTTGGCGGTCGAGCAGTTTGCCGGGAAAAAAGGCAGGACCTTTCGGCCAGACGCTCTTATGCTCGTAGTTCGGACCGGCTGTGCGCTGTATCCTGTTGGGTGAGAGATGCGTGCGGCGGATCTCATACTTACGCCACGACAAAGGAACACTTCGCTCAAAAGGTCCGGATGTGAACTCGTTAAGACGCCCGGTTTCTTGGGCGTGGCGCAGGCCGCATTACACTGCCATTACGGCTTGGATGAGATTACAGTCGAAGCTGGGCGATCCTGACCATTCCGATTCGTCTTTTGGTCAACCGGTACGCGGGAGCTCAAGGAGATGACCCCGATGATCAACAACGGGCGATCTGGCGTTGAGAGAAACAGCGGCATACGGTCTGGCGGCCGGTTCGGGGCCATTTCCTCATCGCTGATGTTGTTCTTGATTCTGAACATCGGATGTTTCGGCGGTTCGGATCGAGATCCCATACGTCAAAACTCGAATTCCCGGGCTCAGACGCCGGCAGATGCCCTGCTCACGAGCCACTCGCGAATGGTCGCGGCTTTGGTGAAAACCTCGCAAAGCATGTCGGATAGCCCCTATTTTGGGACGAAGGAAGCTCGGGAGCTAAAGCAACAAGTTGACGCATTGGGCGAGAGAGCCGGCGGTCGCTACGCCTTTGAGCTGCTCTTTGCCGCAGGTGAGACCCATGTCCACCTGGGCGACCTTGAGACCGGGATCGCCTGCCTCAAGCGAGCCTACGATATTATTCCAACCGCACGGTTGGCGCCGGACGAGGCGAACCACGCGCGTTTCAAGCTCGGCGTCGCCTACATGCGGCTGGGGGAAACCGAAAACTGTTGTGCATTGAACACGCCGGAGAGTTGCATCGTTCCGATTCGCGGCGGCGGTCTGCACACGCGCGTCCAAGGATCTACCGAGGCGATTCGCTGCTTCCAAGAGGTAATGAACAATACCGACGAGAATAGTCGCGACCACCTCACCTCTCGCTGGCTGTTCAACGTCGCCCACATGACCTTGGGGGGCTACCCCGACAAAGTACCGCCTGACCTTCTGATTCCCGTGCAGACCTTTCAGAGCGAAGCGGCTAGCTTTCCGCGTTTCGCCAATATTTCAGAGAAGGCGGGCCTGAACACGTTTAACCTCTCCGGCGGCGCCATCGTCGATGACTTTAACAATGATGGCTACCTGGACGTCCTCACCTCAACCTGGGACCCGGATGGCCAACTTCATTTCC
>CAZWOU010000149.1:5081-17744 GCA_964635375.1 uncultured Pirellulaceae bacterium
ACAATGCTGACGGCACGTTCTCGGACAACACGGCCAACTCGCACCTGCTTGGGCTGAACGGAGGGTTGAATCTTCTTCAGACCGATTATGACAATGACGGAAACCTTGATTTTCTGATCCTTCGCGGCGCCTGGCTTGGTCGCGTGGGACGCCACCCGAACTCGCTGATCCACAATAACGGGGATGGCACGTTCACCGATGTGACGTTCGAAGCGGGATTGGGCGATGCCCACTACCCCACGCAAACTGCGGCTTGGGCGGACTACGACAACGACGGCGATATCGATCTCTTCGTCGGCAACGAGTACACAAAAGAGTTGAAGGCGCCATGCCAACTGTTTCGCAACAACAATGATGGGACTTTCACGGACATCGCGGAACGCGCGGGCGTGCTGAACCTCGGGTACTCGAAAGGGGTGACCTGGGGAGACTTCGACCACGATCGGTTTCCGGATCTCTACGTGTCGAACTACACATCGGAAAACCGGCTCTACAAGAACAACCGAGACGGCACGTTTACGAACGAAGCGGAGGCTTTGGGCGTAGCCAGGCCGGTCCATAGCTTTCCAACTTGGTTTTGGGATTTTGACAACGACGGCGAGCTGGATCTTTTTGTCTCATGCTACACAGGGCGCGTTCATCACTTGGCAGCCCACTACCTGGGCCAGGCGACAGACTACGAACGACCCTGTCTTTACCGTGGTGACGGGAGCGGTGGGTTCGTAAACGCCACATCGCAGCAGGGCCTTGAGTACCCGATGCTGCCCATGGGTTCGAACTTCGGCGATCTGGACAACGACGGATTCCTCGATTTCTACTTAGGAACTGGAGACCCAGATTACGAAAGCCTGATGCCAAACTTGATGTTCCTCAATCGCCGCGGACAGGGATTCAAAAACGTGACGATGGCCGGTGGCTTTGGCCATCTACAGAAAGGCCATGGCGTTGCCTTTGCTGATCTGGATAACGACGGCGACGCCGATGTGTTCGAGCAAATGGGAGGAGCGTACCCAGGTGACAAATACGCCGATGCGCTCTATGAGAATCCTGGTTTTCGCAACCATTGGCTCGGCGTCCACGTCCTCGGCGCCGCGTCCAATCGCGCGGCGATCGGCGTTCGCATTCACGCCGAAATCGATGAAGGCGGCGTGACTCGTTCTATCTACCGACATGTCAATAGTGGAGGCAGCTTTGGCGCAAATCCCCTCCGGCAGACAATCGGTCTTGGCGACGCCGATGGTGTTCGTAAGTTGAGTGTGTTCTGGCCAACAACGGGCCGCACGCAGGTCTTCCACGACATCGGGGCCAACCAGTTTGTTCGCGTCATCGAAGACGAGAAGACGTTGACAAGAATCGACTTGAAGAAACTCAAACTGGGTGAAGCCGCGCAAGGATTGAACTCTTCATCGCGGTAGTGAAAGTTGGCATTCCTAAGATCGCCCAGGCTCCCCACGGAAATGAACGCCCCGCGCCTCGTGCTTACGTCATTTCTTAGGAGGACGTTTATCCGAGATGATGGTCAGCACGACCTGTCCTTGACGAACGACACTGCCCTTGGCAAGCGGCGTGAGGCCTGCTCCCACAACACCATCATGCGGGCCCTCAATCGGTACAGATCAAGCTGTTTCACCAAGTGATCGACTCGGCTGGTCTCCGCGTGCGCGATCGCCTGCCATCTCGCCAGGCTGGATTTCGCTTTGTCGACTTCTGAAGCGAGCACCGAGCGGTCAACGGCCGACTTGCGTTTGGCTGCGGCAACGGCGCCCTCCAGTTTCTTCAACTCTTTGCGGGCGGTGTACGCCTTAAATCTATGTTGCCGGAGCTTGGCGAGCTCAAGTTCCGCAGTCGGCGCCTTGAGTGCGGCGTCACCTGCACCACCCGATTTGACCACTGCCTTCACGGTTCGCAAATTCTGCTCTGCCTTGAGCACCTCCAGGCCGAACGCAAGTCTTCGGACAGGCAGAATCCCCTCTTTAAACTCAGTCAGCTCCAACTCGGCTAACTCGATTTGAAACTGGGCGCTGGCCACGTGCGCGTGATGCCTCAGCTCCGCATTTCGAAGGTCGATCTTGCTCGCTTCGGCGGTTGCCTGCGCACTGTGTGACGCTGTCTTTCGCTCGGAGATCGCGGTATCAAGGTGTGAAGTGTTGAGTTGAACGAGAAGGTCCCCTTCCTTCACGCGTTGCCCGAATGTGGCTATCGATGTGACCACCAGCGACTTGCCATACGAGTTCCTCGCGCGCACGATGATCTGTGTGCCCACAACAGCATCCTTGCTGGCTGCACCCTCTTGAGGCTCGGCGATGAGCCCGACCGTCGCTACAAGACCAACAGTCACAGAAAGGAAGCGAAGCATGATTGGCTCCTTGGTCGGAAAGGCGTGGCGGAACACGTTTCAGGATATCAGACCGCCTGCCAGACGGTACGAACTCTTTGGCCAGGCTCTCACAGATTGAGCGCCGTTTGTACACGGCTCGCTCGTTTCTCCTGATGTCGCCGTTTTGGGTCTTGCTCGGTTTGGCTGTGTCGAGGGAGGCGAGCATCCATGAGTCGTTTCCGGTCGATCTACAAGCCAGATTGGGGATGTCCTTCTTACTTCACGCCACCTACGCTCTGTTGAACTTGGGATGGGAATTCCACTTTCGAGGATTCCTGCCATTCGGGTTGAGCGAGTCGATCGGTCCTGAGGGCGCCGTGTTGGTGCAAGTAATGGCCTCTTCACTGTTGCATATTGGGCAGCCATTCATGGAGTCGTTTTCCGCCATTGCCGCGGGAGTTATCCAGGGCTATCTGGCTCTTCGCACAAAGTCCATCCTCTCCGGATTGCTGCAGCATCGCCCTGGGCCTTGCTGTTGACGCCGCGACCCGTCTTCTGGTCATCGCCAGCTGTGTTCCGTCACGCCAGCCCAACGATCGGGCGGCCGTTATAGATTCGGCTGGGGCGGCCAACATCGTCTTTCCACACAGCGTCGGAGGGGATGCCAAGGGCTGAATAGATGGAGGCGGCCATGTTCTCTGGTTTCTGCGGGCTGTCAGTGGGGTAGGCGCCAATCTTGTCGCTGGAACCAATCACGTTGCCGCCTCTGACGCCGCCACCAGCGAAGAACAAAGTCTGCACGGCGCCCCAGTGATCACGGCCAGGTCCCTTGTAGTGTTCCGGCAGTAGAGAGATCTTCGGCGTGCGACCGAACTCACCGCCCATGACGATCAAGGTACTATCGAGCAACCCCGTCTGACGAAGATCATCCAGCAATGCGGATAGAGCACGGTCTGTCGGCGGGAGCAGCTTGTCACGCAGGCGCCAGAAGGCGTCGCCGTGCGTATCCCAAGCTTCGTTGTTTCCCAGGTTGACCTGAACGAGGTTGACGCCCGCCTTTACCAACTGTGATGCCATCAGCAGCGACCAACCGAAGCTGTTCTTCCCGTAACGCTCTTGCAGTTTGTCGTCCGCATTGCGAACATCGAGTGACTGGCGAACCTCTGGGCTTGCCAGCAGCGAGATGGCCGACTGTCGATGGTCGTCATAGCGTTGAACTTGCGCGGATTCCTCCAACGCCTTGCGTTGCGCGTCGATTGTATCGAGTAATGCCAAGCGGCCTTCAAATCGGCGCCGACCCATGCCAAAGGGGAGTTTCAAGTTAGGCGCTTGAAACACGGCTGGAGTGGGCGTGGTCGGCTTCTTCTTGGGCAGTTGAAAGAACGTGTATTCGGGGTAGGCGCCTCGCCAGAACGGATCGCCGTAGTTGGTCGCCTCGATGAAGAATGGGTCGCGCCGGCTGCCCATCTGGCCGGCATAGGCGCCGGGAATGACTCCGCCGGACCAGTGAACAAGCCGTTCCGGCAAGACAACCGCTGGCGGCAAGTTGTCATTCTGCGGAGGCAATGTGTCTCCCACGATCGACGCGATCGAGGGCCAGTCGCTCGACCTCGGCATGCGGTCGCCCTTGAAGCCCGGCGACGTGACCGAGCGGCCGGTGAGCATGAAGTAATGGCCGAGAGTATGACCGTTCGTCGGGTGGGTGAGTGAGCGGACGAGCGCCCAATGCTCGCTTCGATCCGCAAGCATGGGCAAGTGCTCGCAGATTTGAATGCCGCTTGTTCTTGTCGCGATCGGCTTGAACTCGCCCCGCACGGTTTCGGGCGCGTGGGGTTTTAGATCGAAGCTATCTTGTTGAGCGAGGCCTCCGGAAAGAAAGATATAGATCAGCGATTTCGCTGTGGCCGCTTTTTCTTGGCTGCCGTCAGCTTCGCGAAACGCATGCAAGTGGTTATCGCCTAAGCCGAGTAGGCTCACCGCGCCGGCTTGAACCGCAGTGCGTCGATTCAGCCTGGGATGATGACCTGAGTTCATGTGGTGTCACCCGCCGCGTGAATGAAATTCGGTCGGTATGTGGATTGAATATACCAATCCATGGTGAAAATTGCGGCCTGAATCTGTTCGATCTAGTTGATTCGTGGCTCTTCCGCACCACCCGTGCTAAAATCGGCTGGTTGCCTCAGTTCTATGTGTCGAGGCGGGACCCAGTTTGCGCAAGACCGAGTGTGCTCGGATTCAAGCGACGGAGAGATTCAAAATGACGATTCGCGAAAGCGTGCCGACCTGGTTTGCTGTGGCTGTAGTTTGTTTGACGAGTTCAATTGCCTGGGGCGATGAGTACTTGAACGGCGTCAAGTGGAATGAGCCTGCGAGCGTAAAATCGGCGGATGGCGGCGGAGCACCGTCTGACGCAACAGTGCTGTTCGACGGAAAAGACCTCTCCGCTTGGGAGAATGTAGACAACTGGAAAGTTGTCGAAGGAAGCATGATCAGCGGCCGAGGCGATGCGAGCACGAAGAAGTCGTTCGGAGACTGTCAGTTGCACATCGAGTGGTCGGCGCCAACGCCAGCCAAGGGTTCGGGGCAGGGTCGTGGCAATAGCGGCGTCTTCTTAATGAACACGTACGAGATCCAAATTCTCGATTCCTTCGACAATAAGACCTACCACGACGGCCAAGCTGGTGCGATCTACAAGCAGACGCCCCCGCAAGTGAACGCGACGCGTCCGCCGGGAACGTGGAATGCTTACGACATCATTTGGACTGCGCCCAAGTTCAATGAGGACGGAAGTCTGAAGTCGCCAGCTTACATAACAGCGATCCACAACGGCGTGCTGATTCTCAATCACTTTGAGCTAAAGGGGGACACTCCCTATCATCGACCGCCAGCTTACGCGAAGCACGCCAATCGGATGCCCATCCGCTTGCAGGACCACGGCAACCCGATTCGTTTCCGAAATATCTGGGTTCGCGAGATTGCCGCAGCGAAGGGCAAGCAAGTTCGCGAACCGTTTATTCTCGACGCCAAGACTGGCAAAGAACGGCCCGTCGGATCAAAGTAGTAATCGAATCGCAGCAATCGGCGTGAGCGGCGTATCCACTATCTGCGCCCGAGCTATCTCCCGGCCATTATTCAGGAACCATTGACCGAACGATTGGGAGCGACCGAATGCAGGAAGAACTGATCATCGGGTTGGTCTTGCTGCTCATTGGCTGCCTGCCGATTGCTTTCGGCATCGGAATCGGCTGGCTGTTGTTTGGCGGTCGCTCCAGACGACCGATCGTCGATCGGGAAGACGAGGTGGCGGCGACAGCGAGGACTATCCGGCGGTTAGGCCGCGAAGGCGCCATCGACCAAGAGCTGCGGCACAAGCTGCTCGAACTGATCGGTGTCTTTTCGATTCCACCTGGGAACGCCCGTCAAGACGATGCTGTTCCCTTTTCGCAACCCTCGTCAGACGAAGCCGTCATCCCTGAGGCGACGCCTCCAACCGATGTCCCGGAGGAAGTCGTACCTGCTCAACCATTTGCTCAGGCTGTCGAACCTGAGGACGTCGTCGGCGAGATCTACGTTGCCGAGCTGGTCGACGACTCTCAGAAACTGCCGCCGGTACATCCGCTCGATGCTCCGGAGCCGGAGCTGCCAGTCGGTCCGTCGATTCCCCAGCAGCGTCGCCGCGCGTTGGCCGACGTGCTGCAAGCGTTCATGGCCGACAAGAACATTCGCTGGGGCGAACTGGTCAGCGGAATCTTGATCGTCGGTTGCTCGATCGCCTTGGTCATTAGTTTGCGAAGAGAAATCGAGTCGCTCAGCGAACGATTTATCTATCTGCCGGCATTGCTATTTATGCTCGCAACTGCGGCAATCCACGGCGCGGGCAATTACACTCTGCGGCGTTGGAACCTGAGGGCGACCAGTCGCGGCGTGCTGATCATCGCGACGCTGTTGATCCCAATTAACTTTCTCGCGGCGATCATCGTCACGGGTCCCGAGTCAAAGCAACTGCCTCTGTTCCACCCGCTCTACCTGTCCGCGGTCGTCGTTGGCCTAGGTGCATTTGGGACGATGGCGTACTTCGCCGGCCAAGCGCTGATGCGAGATGGCGTTTGGCGACTGTGGCTGGGTGTGATGGGAACGTCTTGCGGTCAGCTTATTATCAGTCGCGTGGCGGGTGACCAGACAACGGCCATCTCTGCGAACCTGTTAGTCGCAGTGCCCGTAATCGCCTATTTGGTCGCCACGGGACGGCAACTACAAACGGCGGCGCGTTGGCCGCGAATGGGACTCGCGCTCGCCAGAGAGACACTTCTCTTGCTGGGCGTTGCTACATTCTCGCTTGCCGCGCCGATTGGGCTCATGCTGTCGCGATCCGACTCCATTCGCTTGGCGTTAACTTGGCTCTCAACGCCTCTGAGTTTCCTGGCCGCGGTAGTTCTTGGCACGGGGTTGGCGCTGCACCAACGCGTGTTGTCTCGCCGACTCACGGTCTTGAGAACGACTGGAACTGCGCTCGCCCTGTTTGGCGGCGTGATGATGCTGGCGGCCTTGGTGTTGGCGTGGCCGGACCCCCAACTGATGATCACTGTCGGCCTGTTTAGTTTCGTCTCTCTGAGTCTGCTTGCCGCCACCGGCCGTCTGCCAGCCTTGCATGTGCCGGCGATTATTTGTGGAGCGTTGGCGAGTTTCTTGAGTTTCCACTTGCTGCAGAATTCTTTCGCTGGTTATGAAGCGGGTCTACCCAAACGCATTGTCGATCTGTTTCTGATGGGCCGTAGTTGCGTTGCCTTGACGGTGCTTGCGGGCGTCAGCTGTGGAGCGGCAATAGTTCTGCAGCGGCTCGGCCGCCGAGCGGCTGCTGTCAGTTACATGGTCGGCAGCGGAGGGATTGCCGCGACAAGTGTTGTGCTTGCGATCGTAGTCGGGTTTTGGGGAACTGCCGGCCAGGAGGCCGATCTCGCCTCGCCGGTGCTGATCTTATATGCAGTCGCCCTGCTGGCGACGAGCTTCGTTTCCCCGCGCGGCGAGTTGACATGGACTGGAACGACGCTGTTGCTCTGCGGATTCGTCCACGCGATCGGGTGGAACACCGCCGTTCGCGACGCGATGGCGTCGGCCTTTCCGCCATATCCGATCTTGATCGCCGTTCTGGCTCATGGCATTGTGGTGGCGGCATTGGCCGTCGCGCAAACGATTCAAGCACGCTTTCCGTCGTCGCAATCGTCCTCGCCTCGCTGGCGCCAGCTGATCCTTCCGCTCATCTTCTCCGCGATGGCGTCGTCGGTGCTGTCGTTGGGCCCCGCGGCCCTAGTCGAGGAGGCGGCGTTCGCCAACCGCGCCCTCTATTTGACCGCCTTGGCCACGATCTGGCTGGCGTCTGCTGTGGTTCAGCGAACTTGGGTCAACTTGTCCATTTTCCAGTCGCTGGCGACGCTTGCGCTCGTATTCACGACGGCCTCGATTTGTGAGCGGCAGAGTTGGTGGAGCGGAAGATTCTTCTCGTCGCTGCACTTACAGGCTCAATTTGGCGCGCTCGCTATTTGGTGTCTCGCCTGGAGTGTTGGCCGACGGCTCGCGCGCCGTCGATGGCCGGGCTTTGTTGAGGGAATGCGGGGCGGGGGGCACGTCGTGGACGAGTTCGTCTTGGCTGCCGCGCTGATCGGACTACTTGTAACTTGTTTCATCGCATGCTGGCCTGGCGTTGAGATCGAGCTCGGGCTGACGACTTCCAGCCGCGTTGCCGATCTCTCGGTTTGGCGTTCCGCGCTTGGCAGCGGGACTTGGATTGCGGCGGCCATGTTGCTGGCAGGCGTCGTTGGTTCGCTGATCGAGCGGTTCTCTTTAGCCGCTCTATCGGGGTTGTTCTTGCTCGCCGGTGTGGCGGCCTTGTTGACGAGCGGACTCGCCTACGACTCGACCGCCGTCGCGACTGGAGCCCGTTGGGCGTTCGCGCTGCTTGGCGCTGTGTTGATGATTGCGACGGTTTGTGGGGACCGGATTGCGGCCATACATCGACGGTGGACCTGGCTCGAATGGGGCGAACTGCCAAGCAACATCGAACGATTCTCGCGTTCGTGGACGGTCGGTTTGATCGCGGCGCCGGTCCTGGGATTGACTACCGCCAGCCTTCTCCAGGCGGCTCTCGGAGTTTCGCCCAATGGGCCCGTCGCCGGTTCGTTCTTCGCGGGAATGGGTTCAGAACTGTCGTTTGGCGTGCCGTTGGGATTGCTGGTCGTCGTGCTGGTCGCGTTTGCCGCCCGTGAACGGAATACTCGGCTGATGTTATCGGGCTCAGCTGTCTTTCAGTACTTGGTGAATCTAGCCTTCTTTCTGCCGATTTTGCGCGATCCGAACGCCCAATTCGACTCGTCGGTTGCCATCGAGTGTTTGCAATGGAACTCGCTCGGCCTCTCGCTCTACTCGCTGGCTTGGCTTGGCGCCAGGCGATGGATTGACGCCGCCGGCGATCGTAGCGACCAAGGGCTCGTCTCAGAAGGCTCGCCTGGAAGGCTGGACTCATGCCTCGCATGTCAGATCGTGGCCACGGTTGCGGTGGTGGCGTTGACGACTGGGTTGGCTACGGTTGCCGTCATTGCCTCGCCTCACGACTTGACTCCGTATTCTAGCCTGGGCGGTTGGCTCAGCTACTTGGTTTGCCTGCTAGGGTTTGGCGCTGCCGCATGGCTGACACGGCAGCATCTTGAGCACTTTGGCATCTCCCTGTTGCTCGGGTTCATGTTGTCTATCGGCGGGCCTTTGGCCGTTTCACTAGAGGGAGCGCCGGGGGCGTGGCGAGCATTTCATATCTTGATGCTGGCCTGGTCGAGCACGGCAATCGCGGCAACCGCGTTGACCTGGGTTGCACCTCGTTGGAAATGGAACAGCGAGGCTGTTGCGATCGCGATCAGATGGGCTGCGGTGCTTAGCGTGTCGACGCTACTGCTTGCCGCTCAGGCCACCTTCTTTGATTCGGCGTCTCCTTGGTGGTCTTTTGCGGTGGCGTTGATGATGGTCTGCGTTGCGGGAGCACTTGGGTTCCGCACGCGAAGCCAGGTCTACGCCTACGCGTCGACGATAATGTCGGCGGCCGCGGTTTCCATGGTCTGGTGGGGAGCTTGGCCGAATGATGCACTGCAAGGCGCGATCGAATTTGTGCAACTGAACTTGATTGCGGTCGTTGTCGCCTCCATGGTCTGGCTTGGCGCTGAAGTCTGGCGCCAGTTTGGCGAGGATGGTCGTCTCGACGGCTCAGATGGCACTCGTCCCGTGCACCGCGTTGTGGCGATTGGGGCCAGTTTGGTGCTGCTGATCGTGGCGATGTACGGCTTTTGCCTGACGGGGCTGTGCGGCGTGGCGCGAAGTGATCTGAATATTGCCAACGAATGCGGTTGGGTCCTGCTGTTGTTGCTGGGCGGTCTCCTAGTCGGTTCGTTGTGGGACCAACAGATGAAGTATGCCTTGCCAGCGATGTATGCGTGGGGCGTGGCGGCGGTGATGATGTCGTTGGACGGGGCGGATGGACGATTTGAGTTCGATCAAGAGACTGTGTTTGTGGCGGCGAGTATTGCGATGGCGGCCTATGTCGCGTTGACTGGAAGACTCTGGCGATTTGGCGCAAATCTCGCTGCGGGCGGCGAACGTCTGGGAATGCACGATGTGGTTGGTCGATTGCAACGCGCGTCAACTTGGTTGCCCCCCGTAACGCTGTTTATCACGGCCACCGTCAGCTCGACGGGATTGATCGTTGTGTTGAACTTCACCGAGCGTTGGATGCGAGTGGGCGCGGCGTTTGCCCCGTTGTTGTTGGCCTATGGCGTCGGCTGCCAAGCCCAAATGCATCGCCGAGCGGTCATGCAGCGAACGGCTTTGGCGCTCGCGAGCCTGTCGGCAGTCTATGCCGCGTGGGCTGATATTCAGCCCGGTTGGGTCGACACGTTGCTACTGGAAAGAGCCGTGCGAGTCTTGATCGTGTCGGCCGCGCTGGCGTTCCTGTACGCGATTCCCGCATCGCGTTGGGCCCGACAACGTGGCGATTGGTTTCCGATCGTTAGACAGATGGGGGCGGCTTGCGGGGTCGCGGCGATCGTTGCTCTGTGCGTCGTGCTTTCACTTGAGTTGGCCTACTTTGAGCCCGGCGTGGGCGTCCCGTTCGGACACCCCTATCAAGTGGTTGCCGTCGCCATCGTACTTGTCGGATTGATCGCGGCCTTCCTGGCCTTGGCGCTTGCGCGCGAATCTGAGTCGCTGTCGGAGTCAAAGCGGATGGGCTTCGTCTACGCAGCTCAGCTTGTCGGCGCGCTGCTGTTCGCGCATCTCTACTTGTCGCACCCGCAGTTGTTTGGAATGTTCAAACCCTATTGGCCCTACATCGTGTTGGGGATCGCATTCGCCGGCGTCGGCGCGGGCGAGCTGTTTCAGCGCAGCGGCTTTCGCGTGCTGGCCGAGCCGTTTCAACGGACGGGCGGGTTCCTGCCGCTCTTGCCGGCTCTCGGCTGGTGGCTCAATGGTTCCTTGGGAATCGACGCAGCCGGCCATTACTCGCTGGTGTTGTTCTTCGCCGGGCTGGTGTTCGTGATGTTGAGCATGCTGCGGCGGTCCTATTTCTTCGGCATCGCGGCCGCCATCGCCGGCAACGCCGCCTTGTGGGCGAATCTCGGCGACTTCGAATCGCTTACGATTCTGAAGCATCCGCAGTTCTGGCTGATACCTCCCGCGGTTTCCGCTCTCGTCGCGGCCCATGTCAATCGCCGGTTGCTTAACGAGAGTCAGCTTACCACTGTTCGTTATGTCTGCTTGTTGCTGATTTACGTTAGTTCGACCGCGGACGTGTTCATAGATGGAATTGGACACAGTTTGTGGGAGCCGATGGTGTTGGCGATGCTGTCCGTGATCGGAGTCTTTGTCGGCATCGGTCTGCAGATTCGAGCATTTCTTTACCTGGGCGCCGCCTTTGTGTTTCTATCCGTACTGAGCATGGTTTGGCACGCGTACGCCAATGTTCAGCATGTGGGGATTTGGTGGGGATTTGGGATCGTGCTCGGTCTGCTGATCTTGGTTATCTTTGGAGTCTTCGAAAAGAAACGCCCCGAGCTGCTGCGAGTCGTTGAAGATATGCGGGCGTGGGAGCAATGACCGCGGCATTGTTCGCTACAGTTTGCCGTGTGCCTGCAGGGTGTCTTGTGTCTTGTGTCTTGGATTCCCGCCCAATGGGTTGACAGATGAATGCCAGTGTTTGATGCTCTTCACGTGGCTCTGGGTTGAACCGTCGCCTGCTCGTCAGCGCCCGCATTGTGAAACCACGCTGCAGGCTGAGGGGCCATCGCAACTGAAGACGCTTCTCGCAGAAGAGGAACTCGATGTCGGTCAACACAAAGAGCGTAGAGGGGCGGCGAACGCTACGATTTGATTCGCTCGACGAAGTACTGGCGGACGCGGAACAGTTGGTGGCAGGCGAAGCGAGCATGCTCGGCAATTGGACGTTGGCCCAAGTGCTCACCCATGTGGCGGCTGGCTTTAACTCCTCAATCGACGGCTCGTCCTTCAAGACGCCTTTCTTTTTTCGGCTGCTCGCGCCCTTGTTGAGAAAGAAGTTCATCCACAAGGGACTCCCCAGCGGATTTCCAATACCTCGAGAGGCCGAAGCCCAGTTTCTTCCGTTGGATTCCGCCGAGACTCAAGCAGCACTGGATCAGTTGCGAACTGCGATAAAGCGGCTTCAATCGACCAAGGATCGGGCCAGGCATCCGCTGTTCGGTGATTTGTCGCGGCAGGATTCGGATAATTTTCAGCTGCGGCACGCCGAGATGCACCTGAGTTTCGCGATTCCTCGGCCCTAGAGCCCCTAACTTGGCAGATTTTGCGCCTCACTTGGCCTCGTTGTCAGCCATTATTTGACAGGTCGGACGGATAAACGTATTGTTGCGGTCGGCGATTCGTCCGTTCCGCCATTTTTTCAGCTTCTCTCAGCTATTGGCCGTTTCCTATGCAAGTGGGAAGGTAATTGCGATGTACATGTTCTTTGCGTTTCTTGGCGGTCTCGGCGTCTACGCCGTGGGCCGAGTCGTTGTGACCAGTCTGTTCATCGTTCGTCCAGACCAGCGGGCTGTCCGAACATCGTTTGGCAAAGCCGAGCGGATGCCAGAATCGCTGGTGGACAAGACCGATGGAACTCACCTGTCTGGAGAAGAGGGTGCTCGTTATCAACATCCTAAGGTGGTGGTGATCGGTCCGGGCGGGCCCTATTTCAAATGGCCATGGCAAAGGATTCACAAGATTAGCGTGGCCACTCAAGCCGTTAATCTGGTCTGGGACCCGACCAAGAGTCAAGCCACGATCGAGGCGGTGACCAA
>CAZWOU010000150.1:0-17649 GCA_964635375.1 uncultured Pirellulaceae bacterium
AAGCCTTGGTCCAGATTCATCAAACCGCTCAGAAACGCCGTTGCGCTCGCTACAATCGAGCGAGGGGCGCTGGCGGCGCGCTTAACGGTTGTTGCGTCCTGAACACTGCGCCTGTGGACGCGTTCTTGAGTGCCGTTGCTCCTTCGGCGTCGGTCTCGCTCCGACCGATGCGGGGCCGTGGCATCTCGATAGCATTGCAGCATTACGGGATAGACATCAAACCACTGCCATCTATTTCATTCTCAAGCTTTTGGCTGTGTAGCAAAGTGTAGTTATTTGCCCCTGAATGACCTGAATTCACCCGAATCGCCCATCATCCAGAAGGAGTGACATACTCTGTAGTTTACGCATATACAACGCGAATTTTGAAGCATGGTCACTGCGCCCTAACACTTATCATCCGCCATGATGATGATGACGTTCGGCGTTGATGCGGCCCGCGTTGGTGCAAACGTGATGGCCGCGAAACATAGAGCAGCTGCAAAGATAATCAGTCGTCTCATTTCTTGTCTTCTCGTAGCGAATGAAAGAGCGTGTGTTTCAGCTGACCAGTCCCGTTGAACGTTACCACTCGCCGATGTTGATGTACATCGGGGTGCGGTAGGCCAGAGCCCTTGGATCGCTGTCTAGCCAGTGAGGAATTGGCAGCACCGGCGCACCGCACACCAACGACTCAGGCACACGCCTTCTGCGTCTCTATTTACGCGAATGTTGACTCGCCTGACGAAACCGTCTTCTGCATGCCTCGTGGATGAAGGTTCTCTGCGACGCCGGGGTACCAACTGGCGAGCGTTGGCGGCCAAGGCGAGCGCGAAGCCTTGACAATATCGCTGAAAACGTTGACATCTCTGGGGGACTGATGTATTCGTATATGAAATCGATTTCATTCCTGAGCTTGGGCGAGTCAGTTTTGACAGCCCCACGCCGCGGCTCCCCCAGCCTCGCCCCAGAAAGAACCTGTTGAGAATCGCGGTTCCATCCAGAGGCTTACCGCGTCGCGCACACGATGTCCTTACGGTATTTTTCGAGGTGTAGTTTCGAGGTGTAGTATCGCCGATTCAAAAACAATGCCCCTTGCCAGGAAATCCACCGTCCCGAATTTGCAACGAGGAATGGCCGCCTTGGAGTTCTTGGCAACGAGCCAACGAAGCGCCACAATCGCAGAGCTATCTGAACGACTGGGGTACCCGTCGGCTTCCATGTTTCGCATCACAAAAGAGTTGGCCGAACTCGGCTATCTCGAACGTGACCCGGCTACCAAGCGGTTTAGTTTGACGAACAAGTTTCTGCTGTTTGGGCAGCCGCAGGGGCGAGAGCGGGGGCTTGTCGAGGCCGCGCTGCCCGCTATGCGCGGATTACTGAGGGCAACTGGAGAAACGACACAGCTCTGTTGTCTGGTCGAGACGGAGAACGTCGTGTTGGAACAGCTGATCTCGATTCACCCATTCAAGTACTCGGCGGAGTTGGGCGCGCGTTGCCCAGCCTACAGTTGCGCGCCTGGCAAGGCGATCATCGCGAGTTTACCGTCTGACGACCGTCGGCAGCTTGTTGGACGTATTCGTTTCAAGCGTTTTACAGCCACCACGATAGCCGATCGTCGTTCGCTAAACCAGGAACTTCAGGAGATCGCGAGGTGTGGATACGCTCGGGATCAAGCGGAGGGAATGGAGGGGATCCACTGTGTTGCGGCTGCCATTCGCAATCGCGTCGGTCTTCCGGTTGGAGCAGTGACGATCGCCGCGCCAGCATCGAGAATTCCACCCAAAGATTTTCCGCGCCTCGGCAACGTCGTTGTCGAGGCGGCGCGTTGCGCGGAGTCTAGCTACGGCCAATAGCCTATTCGACGTTAAGAGCACGATGCGC
The DNA here is from genome assembly GCA_964635375.1 of uncultured Pirellulaceae bacterium. Classification (GTDB taxonomy): domain Bacteria; phylum Planctomycetota; class Planctomycetia; order Pirellulales; family Pirellulaceae; genus CAZMNY01. The sequence goes on from CAZWOU010000150.1 coordinate 1,864, forward strand.
TGCGGAACGCGCATCAGCCGAAGGCGCTGACAGACAGGAACGCAATCATGAAGAAGATTATCGCCATTGTATTCGCCGTTTCAGCGATGGCTGTCGCGACCGCCACGGCAGCCCCGCCAGAGCACGTTGAGTTCTTTGAGAAGAAGATCCGGCCTGTCTTGGCGGAGCACTGTTATGGTTGTCACAACAGCCACGGCAAGAAGCAGGGCGACCTGGCGTTGGATTACAAGACGCCGTTGCTCGCCGGCGGTGAATCAGGCGAAGTCATTGTCGCCGGCGATCCGAAAGAGAGTATTCTCATCTTGGCGCTGCGCCACGAGGATGGATATGAGATGCCTTCAAAGTCGCCGAAACTGCCAGAATCCGTCATTGCGGACTTTGAGCGTTGGGTCAAGCTAGGAGCGCCCGATCCGAGACTCACCAAGCCCACCGCAGCCGAAGTCAACGCGAAGCTCCCGTGGGAGCAGGTACGAGAGCTGCGCAAAGAGTGGTGGTCATTTCAGCCGTTGCTCGACCACCCTGTTCCCCAAGTCGATAACCGGCAATGGACATCGAACCCAATCGACCGATTCGTTTACGATCGCCTGCAGCGAGAAGGCTTGGCGCCGCAGACTCAGGCGGCCCCGGAAGTGTTGGTGAGGCGCCTCCATCTGATCCTGACCGGCTTGCCCCCCCAACCAGCGGTCGTCGCGTCTTTCGTCGCTGATCCGAGCGAGCACGCTTACAGGCGGTTAGTGGACACACTGTTAGACTCGAAGGCGTTTGGCGAACGGTGGGCGCGTCACTGGATGGACTGGTATCGCTACGCTGAATCGCATGGCAGCGAGGGCGATCCGCGAATCCCATACGCCCAGCGATACCGCGACTACCTGATTCGGGCGCTCAACGCCGATGTGCCCTACGATCAGTTGTTGCGAGAGCATCTCGCCGGCGACTTGATGGATAACCCGCGGATCAATTCGAAACTGGGCATTAATGAATCGACGATTGGCCCAGCTCATCTTCGGCTTGTGCCACATGGGTTCGGCGTAACGGATGCGTACGGCGAGCAAATAGCTTTCACGGACAATCAGGTCGATGTCATCTCCAAAGCCATGCTGGGAGTCACGGTTTCTTGCGCCCGTTGTCACGACCACAAGTTCGACCCGATCAGTCAAAAAGACTACTACCGATTCTATGGCATGATGGTCAGCTGTCGGCCTTCCAATGTTCTGATCGACGCGCCGGGGAAACTGAACACAAACAAGTCACAGATCACCGCCATCAAGAAAGAAATCCGAACCGCCTTCGCTCAGCTCTGGCTAAGCCAAGTGGAGGACCTGCCCGCCTGGCTGGAGCAGAACGCCGAGCGAATCCAAAAACAAAACCGCCAGACCCTACCGCTTGGCGCATGGGTGCTGCTGCGGGACGCCAAACCCGAGTCGTTTCCTCAGCGAATCGCTGGGTTCCTAGCCGAGACAAGGAAGCTCAAAGAGGCTAATCGCAAGTCGATCGCGGCGGCCGAGTTCTATGTCGACCTCCGCGAAGGGAAGCGAGGGACGGACTGGTACGCGAGCGGCAACGGAACAGCAGCCGAGGTCAGTCCCGCCGGATCGTTTGCACTTCGTTCTGATGGCAAGCAGGCGATGCGGGCGATCTACCCACGAGGAATCTACACTCACCTGATCTCAGACAAGCACGCTGGCGTGTTCAGCTCTAAGAACTTCTACATACGCGGGAAGGGGACGCAGGTTCGCGTCGCCGGATTTGAGGCTCAGTTGCGAGCGCCCATTCGAAATTATCCGCTCAACCATGGCCTGCATCCGGCAGCGGTGCTTAAGAACGAGCAGTTGCAATGGGTCGGCACACAGGGAAAGTGGAAGTACTGGCAGGGCGAGAAACTGCACTATGAACTGAGCACCGACCGTGACAAGCTGCCGCGACCGGGGAACAACGATCGTTCTTGGTTCGGCATCACGGAGATCTTTGCTGGAGATCGGCCGCCGCAGCCCGAAGGGGCTCCACTGGTAGCAATGGTTGAGGACCCGAATGCAATTCGCGACCGCGCGTCTTTGGGCGAGGCTTACGTCGATACGCTCCGCCGTTTGCTCGCCTCTTGGCGGGACGGTGTGAGCACCGATGCAGAGGCCGAATTCCTAAACGCCTTTGTGCAGCAGGGGTTTTTGGCGAATCAACTGGATCAGCTGCCCAAGCCGTTGCGCGAGAAGATTCTCCAGTACCGCAAACTTGAGAGTGAGATTCCAGTCCCGGTGCGAGCGCCTGGCGTGCTCGACGCCGACCCCGTCGACCATCCTCTACTGGTCCGTGGAAATCACAAGATGGAGACCGATCGGGTTAAACGGCAGTTCCTGGAGATCTTTAGCGACCGCCCGTATGGCGACGCAAACTCCGGACGACTGGCACTCGCCGAAGACGTGGTTAGTCAAACCAATACACTCAAGACGCGAGTCTTGATCAATCGCCTGTGGGGCTATGTGTTCGGTCGCGGTATCGCGGCTTCGACGGATAACCTTGGGCGGTTGGGCAGTGAGCCGTCGCATCCCGAACTTCTCGATCATCTCGCGTTGGATTTTGAACGACACGGTTGGTCGATCAAACACGGGCTTCGGCAGATGGTCACCAGTCGAACGTTTCGCTCCGGCAGCCAAGCGACGCGAAAGACCCGTGAGAGAGACTCGCAAAACGTCTATCTGTCGTACTTCACGCCGCGGCGCCTGGATGCCGAGGCGATCTACGACTCGATTGGATACATCGGCGGCCGAACCGATAGGGCCGTGTATCTCCCAGTGCTTCGCAACAAGTTGAACCCTTTCTTGAATACGTTTAACGCGCCTGTTCCAACGACGACGGTCAGTTTCCGCACCCACACCAACGTGCCAGCTCAATCGCTGTCGATGATGAACGGCGACATTGTTGAACGGGCGGCTCGATCCTGGTCCGAGCAGGTCGCGCGAAATCGCAACCTCTCTTCGCCGACCGATAAGATTGCAACCATGTACCAACAAGCCTTCGCTCGTTCGCCATCCACGGACGAGATGCGGCTCCTGCTCTCGTTCATGGAGGGAAATGGCGACATTGAGACACAGATCGAAGAATTGACATCCGTGCGCCGTCTTGCTCAGCAGAGACTGACTGCGGCCCAGAAAGTTCGCGATGCGTTGCTGGCTCCGACCCGCGAGCGACTGCAGGCTGAGGTCGATCTACGCAACAAGGCGCGGCTGGGCAAATCGCCCAGACCAATCGATCTCAAACCTATGGCCCGCTGGGATTTTGAAGGCGACACGCGGGACTCAGTTGGCCAAATGCACGGCGAGCTCATGGGCGACGCGCAGGTTGAGGGCGGGGCGTTGTCCCTAAATGGCGGATGTCTGCTCACTGCGCCCATCAAGAAATCGCTGCAGGCGAAGACGTTGGAAGTTCTCGTTCAGCTTTCCCGGGTTGACCAGCGCGGCGGCGGGGCCATGACGGTCCAAACTCGGAACGGGCACGACTTTGACTCGGTGGTCTTTGCCGAGATGGGGCCGGCGACCTGGCTAGCCGGGAGCAACAATTTTCGACGGACCTTGGCGCTCGAGGGGGCGCGGGAGCAGGACGCGGTGAAACAACCTGTTCGCCTTGTGATCGCGTACGACGCTAATGGGACGATTCGCGCCTATCGCAATGGCAAACTCTACGGGAAGCCGTATCGCAAAGCCGAACTGCTCTCTTTCCAGAGCGATCAAGCCCAGGTTGTCTTTGGACTTCGGCATGGAACGAGTCCAACGAATGGCCGTATGTTAAGGGGGCGAATTTATGAGGCAAGACTTTATGACCGAGCGCTGACCGCGGAAGAAGTTGCCGCCATTTCCGACGGCGCTCAGACCGAAGTCGTTACCCTCGCGATGTTGAATGCGGCTTTGCCCGAGACTTTGAAGCTCGAACTGAAGACACATGAATCCAAAATCGGCGTGCTTGAGAAGGCTGCGGGAGACGTTACGCGGCAATGGGACGAGCTGCAAAATCGGCGCCGCCGGCAAGGCCAAGGATACTTCGGAATCGCCCACGCTTTGCTCAATTCTAAGGAGTTTGTCTATGTCTACTAACGGCATGTCTACTAACAGCCCGCTTAGAAGCGAAAGCAATATGGACGTTCTGCAGCGCCGCCGCGATTTCTTGAAGCTGACCTCCGCGGGCGTTAGCGCTTTCGCCCTGTCGAGCCTCATCAATTCAACAGAAGCGTCGGCGGTTGCGAAGCCGAAACTGCACCACGCGGCCAAGGCCAAGTCGGTGATCTTGCTGTATATGTCGGGCGGCGTTTCCCATGTCGATTCGTTCGACCCGAAACCGCTGCTCACCAAGCGGCACGGCGAACCGATGCCAGGCAAAGTCGAGCGAACTCAATTCGATGCGGTCGGCAACATTCAGGGGACGTACTGGAAGATCGGACGTCACGGGCAATCTGGAATTGAGATGGCGAACCTGTTTCCGAACATCGCCGCGATGGCTGACGACCTCGCGATCGTGCGTTCGATGACAGCTAAGTTCTCCGAACATGCTCAGGCCAATTTTTACATGCACACTGGATTTCCATTCCTCGGCTCCCCGAGCGCCGGCGCCTGGATGGCGTATGGATTGGGAACCGAGAACTCGTCGCTTCCACCCTACGTTGTTTTGCGAACCGATAAGGCGGGGATTCCGCATGGCGGAGTCAGTATTTTTGGCAACGGCTTTCTGCCCGCGGTCACTGGCGGTTCAGTTTTCAACCTATCCACCCAAAAAGCCGTACCCGACATCACTCCGCGAATGGCCAGGCAAGAGCAGCGCAAGGCGCTCGACTTAATCAAATCGCTCGATCGCGGATTTGCGGATCGTGTTGTCGCCGAACAGGCGGTCATGGACTCGGTTCTGAACGCCGAGACCGCCTTCGAGATGCAGACATCGGTACCCGACCTGACAGATATTTCCGACGAGTCGCAGTCCACGCTCGACCTGTACGGGGTCGGCAGCCAAAATCCCCATCAGGCACAATACGCCAAACAGTGCTTGATGGCGCGACGACTGGTGGAACGAGGCGTCCGCTGTGTTGAGCTTTCCTGCAGCAGCGTGGGAATTGGCGCCGGGGGAGGCGGTAATCCGTGGGACCAGCACGGAGAGATTCAAAAGGGCCATGGCGCAATGGCCGAGCAAGTGGACGGACCGATCGCCGCTCTACTGAAAGACCTCAAGCAGCGGGACTTGCTCGACAGCACGCTGATCGTCTTTACCGGCGAGTTCGGCCGCACGCCGTTCGCCCAGGGCAATGGCCGCGATCACAATCCGTACGGCTTCAGCGTCTGGCTTGCCGGCGGCGGAATGAAAGGCGGCGTAACCCACGGCGCGACCGACGAGTTCGGGTATCACGCCACCGAAGATATTTCCACCGTGTATGACCTTTGGGCAACCGTGTTGCATCAACTTGGAATCGACCACGAGAGGTTGACGTATCGTTTTGGCGGTCGCGACGTTCGGTTGACCGACGTCGCGGGCAGCGTGTGGCGGGACATCATTGCCTGACGAAGGACCGCAAGAATCTTGGGTTCAGTCCGAGCGTTTCCAAGCAACTCGCTGCTTCCAAGATTCGATAGCCATCCTCATGGTGCTTGCGCGCTCGGGGTGCTTTTCGCTGAGATTCGTCGTCTCGGCTATGTCGGCTTTCAGGTTGTAGAGTTGAGACTTGTTCGCCTTCACGATCATCTTCCAATCTCCATCTCGCATGGCCGTTCCCAGTTTTGGTTCATAGCCAAAAAAGACCTGACGCCTTGGGAGTTTGGAGCCTAGAAGCAGGAGGCCGGCGATACTCACTCCGTCGAGCTCGCGAGCGGAGGGGACACGGATGTTCGCCAATTCCATGATCGTCGGCAACAGGTCCATCCCCATCGCCATTTCGTCCGTCTTCGAGTCCGCTCGGATCTTACCCGGCCACCAAGCGATCGCCGGAACGCGATGTCCACCCTCGTAATGACTGAACTTCCCGCCGCGAAACGGCTTGTTCGACCCGGCCCCGATCGCGCCGTTGTCAGACAGAAAGAAGACGAGCGTGCGGTCCGCCATCCTATTCCGCTCAATCGCGTCGAGAATCTCGCCGACGCCCTTGTCCATCTCTTCGAGCATGATCTTATACTTGGGGCGAATCCGTTCGCGACTCCATCGCTCGGACTTGGGAATGGGCTTGCGAGTCTCGGGCGTATCGCTGGGCGTCTGAAAAGGCAGGTGCACCGCCTCGTGGGCGACGAGCAGGAAAAACGGACGGGTCGTGTTTTGATCGATGAACTGTACTGCGTTCCGCGTGATCAGGTGTGTCGAGTAACCTGGCTGGTCTTCCTTCTTCAGCCCATTGAACCAGCTATTCCTGTGAACGTGATAGTCCACGTATCCGTCAAGGTAACCGCGGAACTCGTCGAACCCATGGTGGATCGGGTTGAACTTCTGTTCCATGCCAAGATGCCATTTTCCGAAGAGTGCGGTCCGATAGCCGCCTTGCTTCATCAATCGCGGAATCGTCAATTCGCTTGGGTCGAGGCCGGGCGTGTCTAAGTGACGCGCCACGACATCAACGATTCCAACGCGTTGTTGGTAACGACCCGTCAAGAATCCCGCGCGAGTCGGGCTGCATACCGAACTGTTAGTGTGAAAGTCCGTAAAGGTCAGCCCTGCGGCGGCCATCCGTTCAAGGTGCGGCGTCTCGACCCATCCGTCGTAGACGCTTGTGTCGCCATAGCCCAAGTCATCGGCCAGAATGACGATGACATTTGGTCGACTTGCGGCACTCTTCGTTTTCGTTGCCGCCGCGACTGGCAGCGCCGCGATCACGACTAAGAGCGAGGCGAATACGGCATTCACAGTTCTACCTGGGCGACAAATCACAGTTTGGCCACTCACAGAAAGGGGATAGTTCTATTTACTGCCGCAAGTAGTTTCATTTGCTGCCGCAAGATAAGCGAACGAGGCTGCGAATGTCAGGTCGAGTGTCCGACTCTGTCTTAGCGTTGCTTGAGATAACTTTCCGCTATCAGTTTGCCCAAGCGAACGATGCCGGCGGTGTCGAGGACTAGTTTCTTTTCCTGCGGAGGAAGGTCGAACGCTCGAATGTGGAACAGATTACGGTCGGCCGCAGCGGCTTTTTCAAACTCGCTGGTGACATCGATGGAATTGACCCGCTCGTGATCGGTCGGCGGTTGCTGGCTGACGTACCATTTCAGTTCCGGCATCCTAAGATCTTGACGACTCTTCGCGACCGTTGACAGCAGCCACTTGGGGGCGTCCTTGCGATAGGGCGGCATCGACATCTCGTTCTCGCCAACATGATAAAAGACGCCGGCAAGTTCCACCTCGTGGCCCTTGCCGCTCAGTTCTCCGATCGATTCCCTGACAAAGGCGACGAACTGAGCATAAATGTGGCGAGTCTTTGCGACGCTGCCCTCAGGCGTCCAGTCGTTCATCTGCGAGCCGCTGTGGGTGAACTTGGCAATGGCGAGGTTGCCCTTGACCCGGCGCTGCAGCGAGTCTCCAAAGCTTAGCTCCGGCCCAAAAGTGTCATAGTAGCCCGCCGGGCCCAGCGGCTCCCAGCCAGCGGACGTCTTGTAGCCGCCGCCAATACTATACTTGTAGGCGACCTTTTCGTTGTCGTTTAGCAACTTCCCGTCTAGCCCTTCGAGTTCCTGCACAAATGCCCGCTCGCCTTCCATGTTGCGATGGCCGGCTAAAACAAACAGCTTGATCTTGCTGCCTTTCTCGTACGGCCATTGCTTGAGAGGTCGAGGCTGTCGGGTGCTCTTGCCAATTGTTCGCAGGTAGGCGTCGGCATAGTTCACGCCATGCTCTAGTTGCCCAAGAGTTCCATAGTGATAGTGCAAACCGACGCCACCGCCAATTTCGACGCCGACATGGGACGTGGCGACGTACTCTGCAAGGGGGTCGGATTCGGTGACGGCCTTTTGCCCTCTGCTGACGGCGTACATTCGTGGCCGCAAATCCATGCCCCAGATCGTTTTCGTGCAGAGTTCGCCTATGTAGAACTTCAGATCGGGAGTCTTGAGGTCGCGACGCAAGCAGGCGAGGAAGTTCGTCAAGTTCTTGCCGTAGTTCGCCATGTACTCCTTGTTGAACATGTCGTTCTCGCCTTGATGCCACATGAACCCTTCGATTCGATACGGAATCTTCTGGCGGTCGAATTCGGCGAGCGATGTCCTGATCAATTCCAGCGCTAGAGGGTACATGGCAAAGCCCTCGGGCTTGTCCGGATTCCAATCACCGCCCAGGTGGGTGCCTCCGGCTGCGCATTTGATAATCGCAATTGGGCCGTCGGTGTGTTTCGTCACGCGGCGAGCAAAACTCAGTTCTGGGCCGACGATGTTATTGACCGGCTGCAGGTCGACCCAACCGTTGGATTTCGTCTTGTTCTTGCGGCCGATGCAGTAAGAGAATTTCACGCCGGCTTGCGCGTCCTCGAGCCCCGCGAATGGCGGGAACCGCTTGATGTCGTCGACTTTAGAGTCCGAGCCGACCATGTTCGACTGGCCTGCGAAGATGAATACGCGGAGCGGCTTATTATCTTCAGCATGGGCCCCAGCGGCGAAGAGGACACTGATGGCGGTCCACGCACAGGTTCGGCTGATAACCATCAGGATGGCATTTCTCGGTCGTCTAGTCATTCATCTTCGCCTTCATCGCTGGTGATCGACGCGGACTCTTCAGCGCGTCGGGATTTCGTTCAAGGTGTAGTAGGCCTTCACATGGACGAGCTTCTTTCCCTCGGCGGATCGAATTCCGCTCAGGTCGAAATCGTGTACGTGACCTTGCACCAGCCCCTCGACTTGCAGTTGCACCTGCAGCCCATCATCCGACACCTCAGACCGAACAACTCGTGGCGTCGTCTGGTCAACTTCGGGGCTTCCGTAGCCCTGTTGATAGATGTGCGTATAAGTTGCCAGGGCATAGGACTCTGGCTTCACGGCGATGGCTTGGTCGACAGGTTTCGTAAAAGTAACCAGAAAACCATCGGGACGGGCGTTGATCTGCTTAATTTCGAAGGGCGTCTTGCCGGTCCAGTCGAGTCGCTGAAGCGCGAATGCTCTGGGGCCTCGAACAGGCCAGCCGCGGTTCGTGCCGCCAACAATCAAATCGCCTTGCGGCGTAAATTGGCAAGCCAACAGCCCCGTGGCCAGGCCCTCGCGAAACGGGTAGCACGCGCCTTGCCACACGCCGTTGACTTTCTCGGTCGTCGCCCGCATTACCACGCTGAGACTGAAGTCGCCTACGAATATCTGGTTCTCAAACGGTCCAAACTTCCCACCTGTACGATCCACCATGAAGCCCGAGATCGAGCGACCCATCTTGATATAGGGAAACACGACGGCATACGGCACGAGCTGTTTGACGCGTTTGCGCTCGGTCAGCAATCTCGAGCGGGTATTCGGTTCGATGGGCTTAGGCCCCGGATGTTTGGCCAAATCATGCCACTTCAAACTGACAGGGTGCCCCATAAACCCACCCGGTTCAAGGACCTTAAGCGAGCAGGATCCGTTCCAAGGCCCTTGGCTCTCAGCGTAGAACATCACGCCGTGTTCATTGGTTCCAATTCCGCACGGGCTGCGAATCCCGCCGCAGATCGGAATCGTCCTGCCATCCGGCGTAACCTTCAAGCACCACCCTCGGAACGGAACGTCAGAGTGATACGACTTGGACAGGCAGAGCGCGACCCAGATGTTGCCATCGTTGTCTAACTTTGAGCCGAAGGCGAACTCATGATAGTTGCGAAATCCCCAGCCATCACTCAACGTCTCAAAGCGATCCGCGCGACCGTCGCGGTTTGTGTCGGTGATCCGCGTGACCTCGGACTGCTGGGTCACGTAGAACGCGCCGTCCTTGTAGGACATGCCAAAAACTTCATCAAGCCCACTCGCGAATCGTTTGTAGCGAGTTTGGGGGTTCTCGTCGAAGGCGCCGCTGACTAAGAAAATGTCGCCTCGCCGTGTCCCGATCGCGAGCCGATTGTCGGGCATCACTTCAAAGCTGCCTGCCTCCATCGCCATTCCCTTGGGAATCGGCACTTCGACAATCCTGTAGTATTTGGACTCTTCTTCAGCAGTGTCCCAGTATTCGCCCAGCGTTTGGGCGCGCAATTGCCCGGCCGTCACCAGAGCGATTAACAATGCTATCCTCAGCGACATCCAGAACCTCCCTACCATGAATAATCCAAGACGAGTTTTGACGTGCCCTTGGGGAGAGTTAGCGGGATGCGCAGCCGCCCGCCTTTCATCGCTTTGACGATTCCCCCTCGCTGCTTGCCAACCACGCGAATCCGCAATTTCTTGCCGATCAGGAACGAGCCGTCGGCTTCCATCATGATGTCCTGGTCGGTTGCCGACCAGAAGGCCACGTCCTCGCGTTTGACCTCAGAACCGAACGTCAATGTTCGCCGTATAAATGCGGCGCCCGACTCGCTGTCCTTTTCGTCAATCGAATAATCCTCCACGTCAATGCCGTCAAAGCGATACATGAAGGTCGGTCGTTGCAGGTCGTCGAGGTAATATCCTTTGAATCGGTGTTTCGGGGGCCGGCCCGGATCGACCGCCCAGGGCGCGGTCGCGTTGTCGACATTCGGCCCGGCTGATAGGCGGATCAGGTCACTGCCAAGCGGGCGCACGCTGCCCGATCCTTGTCCTCGCCAGGCGCTGCCAGGGTCGGCAAAATCGCCCTTCCAGATCATGGCCAAACGCATTTGCTCGGCGTCAAAAGCAAGGTTGACCTGCCCGGGGAATCCAACGCCGATCCCACGTTTGCCGATGCCACTATAGTTGCGCCGAAGTATGACTGCTTCATCCGAGGCGACCAGCAAGATCGGTTCCCGAACAAGGCCGCGCGGCGCTCTCGCCTGCCGTCCGTCGAGCAAGTACTGCCACAAGGCCTCAATCTGCTGACCCGGATCGCCGTCGAGAACGTCCTTGCGGATTGCCCGCCCGCCGGGCCAGAACGAGGGCATGACCGTGTTCGTGCTCAGTTGCTGCGGCGCTCGCATGTAATGGTAGAACCAGTTCTGCTGAAGCCGCTCGGCCATCTCAGTCAGGTCGACTCCGGGCATCGTCGTCGCGGGTTTCTGCTGGAAGTTGTGACACGCGACGCAATTCAATCCATCCGTTCCAGCCAACTTGTGGCCGTCGTTTCTCATCTGCTTTTGGTCCGAGAATTCGGCGAATTCAGTTTTGGACAACTGGTCGATACTTTGAAAGAGATCGGCGAGATGGGCAACATTATCCGTGCCGTATTGCGGCATGCGGGTCTTCATATACGGTCGGATCTTGCGGCCGCTAACGAGCACCTGCCGCGTCCACTTGGGTTTCAGTTTAGCTCCGACCGCTGTCAGGCGAGGCGGCACGCGACCTTGCGGTCCGAGGTTCGGGTTGGCCGTCTGAAAGTACTGGTCACGCTCGCCCGACACGCCTCCCAAATTGCCTCGTTGATGGCAGACCGTGCAGTTGAACGTCGCCAGCGTCACCGCCAGTTGCTCCTGTTTCGTCAGCTCTTTCGGCTCGCGTTTGATGGCGACACGAATCGCTTTGAGCTGGGATTCGTCGAGCTTGTAGCGAGGCCATTCTCCCACGTCGCCCGAGAGGCAGCCCTTCTCTGCCTGTACGTTGGCAAAGGTGGAGTAGACGCGTTCAGGTCGATCTCCACCACTCAGGTGACACTGAGCGCAACCCAATTGAGCAAACTGGACCTTGCCTTTCTCAGCCAGAGAGCGATCAACCTGAAACTCGGTCGTTGGTTCGCGGTCTGCCGGCCCGCCGAGCAGGTAGTTAGCAATGCTGACAGCTTCCCAATGGGTCAAAGTCATGTTGGGCATGCGGCCCGAGGGACGCACGACATGGGGGTCTTCGAGGAAGGCAACGAGGCCGTCGAGATTGTACTTGCGATTGATGCTTCCTAGCGGCACGGATTCGTTGCGAAGTTTCTCGGCGCCGTTTTCAGCGCGGGGCGAATGGCAGGCAACACACCCGACGGAGTGGAAGAGTTCGCCGCCGAAATGGGCAGCCGCGACGTCGAGCGGCTGCGTTCGAAACTTCGCCTTACTGAGCGATGAGAGGTAATGGGTGATCTCCCGGGCGGCTTTTCGCCTCAGATCGGGGGCGAGACCAGCCATGACGTCCGGCATCGTTGTGCCAGGCTTGACGTGCTCTGGATCCGCAATGAAACGTTCGATGTACTTCGGATTGACTCTCCCATTCGCCCAAGCCAGTTTGGGAGCTTGCTTCGCCGGCGCCATGCTCTTCGCGCCAAGGTCGCCATGGCAGGCATGGCATTGGAGTTCGTCCATCAAGACGAGCCCTGTGAGTTCTTCGCTGAGTTTACTCGCGGGAGACTTGACGACGGCCGCCTCAACGGGCCGTGATGCCGACGCTTTCAATTCCATCAGGTATCGAAGGAGATCGAGGAACTGCTGTCGATCGGCCAGTTGATCAACCAACGCGTCTGGCATGGACGACGTCTTGCTTGGCGCGACTTCATCGACATCCGTCTTCAGCAAGGTGATCAGAGGTCGGTTCCCGTTTGCGCTGCGAAGCACTAGTTTGTCCGAGCTTTCTTCGACGATTCGTCCTGAATGGACTTTGCCAGCGACCGTCGTCACGGCGACGGACTCGAATCCCTTCGCAATCACTTTGGAGGGGAACAGCATTGCTTCCGCCAAGTAGATGTCGGTCGCTTCCTCGCCCATTCCATTTAGATCCGGGCCGAGCAGGTTTCGCCCGCCGGCTATGTGGCAATTAACGCAATTGAGTTCTTGCTGGGGGAAGAGAATGGCGCCGCGCACAGCGCTGCCGCGTTCGCGCGCCGCCTGGGCCAGCGAGTTCGCCCCTTCCTTCTTCAGTTCAATCGCAAGTGCGTGTTTGTCGCTCAATCGCTGCCAATAGACCTTCCAATACTTGTCGTAGTAGTCGTTGGCAGCCTTCTGGATGTGGGCCGGATCCACCACCTTCGGCGAGTTCGACGGATCAAAGCCTTCCAGATGCCCTTTGCCCGCGCGGTTTCGAGGCGAAACGAAACGCAACTTGGATTCCCCGAGCACATCTTTGCATAGCGAGGCTAGAGCCGGATCGTAGGCCTTGAGTTGTTCTCGCGTGTGAATGTGGTTGTGATCATGATCCATGGTGCGGTTGGTGTCGTACCAGCACTGAACGCCTTCCGCCCAGTATTCCGCTCGGTTCTTATGGGCGTAGCATTCCTTTTCGCCGCCGAACACAATCAGCACTTTGTCTTTTCGGGTGACCTGCACCCGCGAATTTGTTGGCTTGCCGTTGACTAAGATGTCGCCTTCGTCGAGGCATTTTCTGATCAGCCGCAGCGGTTGCTGAGGAAATGACTTCACCAGAGCATCAAGTAGTCGCACGGGCCTTTCGCTCTTCACACGGCGAAAGCGTTGGGCTGCCCGACCATCCCTCCAAATACCCTTGGCTCTCGCCCTCTGAAAGACATTCGTAAGACGGTCTTGCAACGCCCTGTCGAATCCTGCTCCGTGAACGACGTGGCCGAACTCGTGAATGAGAATGCTCTCGAGTTGCATGCCGCCCTCGTACTCGAGCACATCCTCTTCGGCGAAGACTACGGTTGGGCGGCCGTTGATTCTCGTTAGGAATCCTCGCTGTCGCCAGTTGTAAAAGTCGAGTTCCTTGCCGGTCTTGTCCGTGGCGAACTGCGGCACTTCCGAAGTCAGTTCCTGATGGCCGATCAAGATGCACAATACCTTGCTATCGCGAATTCGCTCGGCGACATCAGGCTGGATGCTCTTCATGATCAGGTTGAACTGGTATGCCGCCTCCAAATGCGCAAGATCGACGACTCGATCCGAAGTCGCAATCAAAATGCCTTGCACTTGAGTGGCCTTCTTGTAGAACGCTGCGTCCAGGCCGTATTCCTTGGCTTGCGTGGCAGATAACGGCTCGATCGAATACTCAGCGGTGAACCCGGAAGCAAGGCCAGAGCTTCCGATCACCATCGCGAGGAGCCAGACAAGAGGATTAGCCGTACTGTTCACGTTTCGCATTCGTTGCGTTCCTGGGCACGTGGCGATGTAGCTTCAAGGGAGGTTTGCCACTAGACACCACTCCGACATTCCCGGCAAGCGGGACGGGGAAGGTGTCGATGGTTGGCATCGTCCAAATGACACCGAGTTGGGCATGACTGACCAAGATTTCGGAGTCTCGGGAGACGTTCCTGTACTATTCTATCTCGCCAAGAGCGACGCGCTGACCGACTCACAGGATGGGCGGGTCTCATCGACAGCCACGCCCCTTATCAGCCAGCCTTGGGATCCACCGCAGGTTTCTCTTCTGAGTTCGGCGTCGCATCGGGAGTCGGGGGCTCCGTTGGCAGTGATTTGACCTCGTCTTGCAGCTTCTCAATCGACCTTGCGCGGACATCTTTTGCCTTTGTAAGTTTGCCGTCTACGTCTAATTCGATGGCTCGTTCTGCCGCGTGCAGTGCAGCGAGCGGGTGGCCAGCCATTTCCTCAATCCTCGCAAGCCACTCATGGGCCCCGCTGGCCTCGGGAGTTTTGGCGATCCAGAGATTGGTTACTTCGCGAGCCAGTTCGTACTCGCCCACCGCCGCGGCGCCCGCGACGACCATCCATGCTCGTTCATGCACCCATTCGTGCCATCGATGTTCGCTGTCATCCGCAATATTAAGGAAGGCGAGCACGTTTTCCCTCGCTCGCATTCTCGTCGCTTTTCGCTCCTCCTCGTCCTCCAATTGCTTCCAAAAAATCAACTCCATTTGCGCGGCTAACGCGTTTAAGCGTGCGATCGGGGGCAGGCGAGTGATCAGTGGTTCTGTGTTGATCGCCCTCTGGGCGGAACGTTCGGAATTGACGAGGTGCTCACGGCGCCGCTTCTTATCCGTCGTCTTCATCGCGGAGTCGTAGCACAACTGACCGTGCATCATGAACAACTCATGCATAGGATAGCGGCCATCAGTTGCTCAATGTCCGCTCTTGCCAACGCGGGGAAGGTCAACAGCTTTAGGCTCAGAGTAGGAATCGACTTGACCATCGGTTGCATGACGGGATAGCCCGTAACGCCGCTGAGCGGTGCGAGTTGTTCGACGCGTTCGCCACGACCGAGCAAGCTGGCGAGTTGATCGGCTTGGCGCAGAACCGGCAAGAGGTCTGCAAGGCTCGCCTTGTCGTCAGCAGCTCCTCTGAGGACGTCGAGCATCTGCCCGAGTAGCCTCAGATGCCGAAGGGAGGCGTCAAGCTCTGCTTCCGAGACCCGGTCGCCAATCGACTGAAGCAGCTGTTCCGCTTCCTCTTGGCGGTCGTCGAGGACGAGCAACATCGCATCCATAAAGACGTAATTTGGATCTTCTGGGAACATACCCTTTAACATGCGCACTTGATTCAGCAACTTCTGGCGTTGGCCGTTCATTGCGTAGAGCAGGATGAGGAAGTTGTGCGCATCTCGCCGAAAAGGCTCTAATTCGAGCGATCCCTCGGCGTGAACGATCGCCGTGCCGAGATCCTCCGCCAATACGGCCTTCACAAAGAGCGCGTCGGCCGTCTTGAGTTGGCCGGTTTCCAGGGCTTCTTTGTAATAGGAGACGCCCTTGTCCGCGCTGGCGAACTCAGTCGCAACGGCTTCGCCCATCATCAACAACACGTCGGCTCGATGCTGGCTGGCGTTCTCGTCCTTGAGGATCGCCGCGGCTTCTTCCCTGGCCTGCTTTGTCTCGAACAGTGCGATGAGCATGCGTGCACGTTTGATACGAAGCGGAGTG
>CAZWOU010000151.1:0-6909 GCA_964635375.1 uncultured Pirellulaceae bacterium
CCAGGGGAAGCGAAGCCGCGAGCGCCGCCCTGGGCTGGTGTGTTGCGCCCCTTCGGGACGGCTGGCGTCGGCCGTCAATCAACCAATCGCTTTTGCTAAAGCTCGATATGCCTCACGCCAGCAACATCATCAAAATGACCGATGTTGAAAACCACGCCAGGCGAATCGGGAAACTCCGCCACGAAGGCGGGATCGGCAACGGCCACCGGCGGCACGGAAAATATGACGCCGGCCGCAACGTAAGTCAGCCCCATCGTCAGTGCGACAAACCAAGGCAAGTGTCCCCGGGCGATTTGCAGCAACCGCTTCTTCTCCATGGTGGAAAGCTCTTTCTCACGAGCGAATTGCTCAATGACATGTTCGCGTTGGAGCGGATTGGTCAGTGCGAGCATGTCGTCGAACGTGCAACCGCTGGTGCGAAGCTTGCAATGAGTCTTGGCGGCGCGCAAGGCTGTCTTTCGTCGCTCAAACTCCAGCTTTGCCTGGTATTCATCCACCGCGCGTTCACTTTTTTGCACGGCGCGGGTAACGATCGCACGCGGAATCGCCAAACAGCCGTTAACGATGTGGCGGATCGTTTGATCGCAGCGATGGTAAACGTAGCCCGCACGATACTCGGCGTACACTTCTTGTTGGATCTTCTCGATCGCAGTCATCACGTCTTCGCGGGACGTAAAGTGCAGTTCGTCGTCGACTTCAACGCAAAGCGGTTCGAGGTAATAGACTTTGACGCCGTAGCGGTTTCGGGCCCGGCAAGGAACTCGTTAAGCCTGGTTTGAACGCAATCCGGAATGGCGTCGGTAATGCTGGCGAAATCTGCTTGCCCGGTGACTTTGACAAATAACCGTCCCTTAGGCAGACGTATCGACGCTTTACGTAACTCGATTTCCCGGACTTGCGTGAAGTTGCCCCTATGGGCGTCGACAACCGCCTCCCAGCGATCGCCCATTGGCCTGAACCAACTCGGCTGTTCGAGCATGGAATCCGCCAGCTCCTCGCTGGCGTCTTTGGGCGGAGCCCAGATTGGATCGCCGACCCATTCGCCAAAAGGCTTCAGCTCCTGATCCAAAGTGAAAGGCGTCGTTGTTGCGCGATCGACATGCGAAGGCCTGACGCGATTTCTGTCTCGTAAAACGGTGCGAGCCGTGGAAGTCATGCGGTACTCCTTAAACGACGTCTGAAGAACGGCGCCTGAAAAACGAGAGTCACAGTAGCTGGCACTAACTGGTTCGCCGTGGGGCGCGGAATCTTGCCATTCCGACAAAGCTGCAGAATCATGAAGCTTGGTCCCGCCAAAAAGAGGCGCCGGGTTTCTACAGTGCTCGGCCACAAAGTCGGCAGAATTTGGCATCCGTCTGATGATCGCCGCCAAGGCAATACGAGCACGTTTGGGTGGAAGCGTGACGGTTTCTTCGATTCTGAACAGCCTCTGCGGATACAAAACCCGTGGGCACAATAATCATGCTGTATCCCACCAGAATCAGTAGCGCTGAGAGTACCTTGCCGAATGTGGTCTGCGGGACAATGTCGCCATAGCCGACAGTCGTCATGGTTACGATTGCCCAATAGATTGACTGAGGAATGGAGGTGAACTTAGTGTCGTCGCTGCCGTGAATTCGCTCAACTTCGTACATCGCTGATCCGGCGATCGTCACTGTAATAAACACGACGGCAAGAAAGACAACGATCTTCCCACGCGCTCGCCAAAATGCGCCGGCCAAGTCCTCCGCCTCACTGCTCAAGTGAATCAACTTGAGGATTCGAAACACGCGCAGCAATCGAAACGAGCGAATCACGGCAAATGTCGTCAGACCACCCATGTAGGATGGCAAGAATGACATCAGGTCAACGATCCCGTAAAAGCTTAGCGCGTAGTTCTTCCGGTTCCGCACGCAGATCAACCGCAGAATGTACTCCAACGTGAATAGTGCGGTCAGCACGACTTCGGCACAGGAGAACCATGGCCCGTAGATTGCCTGAATGCCGTCAACCGTTTCCAGACAAACGATGATGACACTTGCCAGAATGGCCACGAGCAACCAGATATCAAACCACTGGCCGGCTCGAGTATCCGCCTCAAAAATGATCTCGTAAAGCTTGTCGCGCCAAGCAGCTCGGGGTTGATGTTTCATACGGCCAGTCTATAGCATAAGTCGCACGTCCGTTCGGCGGTCGCTTGATTTGTAATGACGAAGTAGGAGACACAGTTCCACGAAGTGGATCCTGTTGATGCGGCGGCGCCAGACTTCAGCAGTTCGATCATGCAGACCGATAAGCCGAACACGACGCCGTAGTGCTGCAAGAGGATACGCAATTCGCCCTGAAACGTCATGGCTTGATGATGTTCGCGTTGGTTTTCAATGTACCCTGGCTGGTATGTTGCGCCCCTTCGGGCCTTCGGGGCGACTGGCGTCGGCCGTCAATCAACCAAAACACACCCAGGCGGGCGACCACACCTCGCAACCAACCTATTGCCTTTCCGTAACTCCAACCGAATTCGGCGAGGCGCTGATTGACAATTCCAAATCGACGATGCAAGAGCTAAACTAGAACCGCTCTACGCCAAATTCAAAACTTGGCAAAGTGCGAGGTTTGCATTTGGCGTATGGCTTGTTGAACCTCTTGTTGAACTTCTTGCTGTGTAGGGCGGAATAGCCGATGAGTTCACGACCACAACAGATCGCTCTCGAACCGGCCCCAAACAACATCGTCTGCGGACGCCGAGAAATGCTCGCCCGCTGCGGCATGGGGTTGGGGATCTATCCGCTGGCGGAGCTTCTACAGGATGGCCAGGCGACGGCATCCCCTGCTCGCCAACCACTCGCGCCGCGCCAACCTCATTTCGACGCGCCGGCGCGCCGAGTTGTGCACCTCTTCATGAACGGCGGCCCGTCCCAAGTCGACACCTTCGATCCGAAACCCGAATTGAATAAACGCCACGGTGAGAAACTGCCGGCAGGCAACCTGCGAACGGAACGGCGGACCGGGCACGCGATGAGGTCGCCGTTCAAGTTCAAACGCTATGGCGAGTCGGGAATCGAGGTGAGCAGCCTGTTCGAGAAGACGGCTGAGCACATCGACGAGATCGCCGTGATTCGATCGACGTTTGCCGATGTGCCAAACCACGAGCCTAGCCTGATGCTGATGAACTGCGGCGAAGGCCGTTTGCCTCGACCCAGTTTTGGCTCTTGGGTCACCTACGGCCTGGGAAGCGAGAATCAGAATCTTCCAGGCTTCATCGTCATGTGCCCCGGCGGCTACCCCATCGTCGCTACCCGCAATTGGCGTTCGGCGTTTCTCCCCGGCGCCTTTCAGGGAACTTACCTGAACACGAAGACGACGGATGTCAGCAAACTGATCGAGAATCTGCGCAATAGCCACCAGCCGCTCGACAGACAACGCGAACAACTCGACTTTGTCCAACGGCTCAATCGCCTGCACCTGCAAAGGCGAAACGAGGCCGCCGCGTTGGAGACCAGGATTCAATCGATGGAGTTGGCCTATCGCATGCAAAGCGAGGCAACCGACGCGTTCGACCTGACTCGCGAGACGCGGCGCACACTTGAACAATACGGCGAAACAACTCACGGTCGCCAGCTGCTGATGACACGCCGACTGCTTGAGCGAGGCGTGCGATTTGTGCAGATCTGGAGCGGCGCTGGGCAACCTTGGGACAACCACAACGGGCTCGAAGCCTCACACGCCAAACTCGCCAAAGCGTGGGACGGGCCGATAGCTGCCTTTCTCTCGGATCTCAAGCGACGCGGCATGCTCGATTCGACCTTGATCCAGTGGAGCGGCGAGTTCGGTCGCACGCCGGTTGCTGAATTGCCGCAATTGAACGGCCGAGATCACAATCACTATGGCTTCACCACTTGGCTCGCCGGCGGCGGCGCGCGGGGCGGCGTCGCCTACGGTGCAACCGATGAATTTGGGTTCCGGGCTGTGGAGAATCCAGTCCACGTACACGATCTTCACGCGACGATGTTGCACTTGCTAGGCTTTGATCACACCAAGTTGACCTACCGTCATGCTGGCCGAGATTTCCGCCTGACTGGCGTTGCCGGCGCCGTCGTGCACGGTCTATTGAAGTGAATCACCTGTCGATGACCCCAGCTCAATACAGCCAATTCTCCCAGCTGGATTGGTCCGCAAAACCGAGTCCAGCCCGGTTTCGCTACGCCGACACGAGAAAAATCTTCCAATTCCCCTATTTCAGCCATTTTTCGGGTTCACACTCTTGACGCCTTCCCGTTGTACACCATAAAGTCACACCCAATCGGAAACGACCTGATGGGGGGGGTGCGACACTTCTCCGTTTCTTGATATGAGCTGGCGATATGAGCTGGCTGTCTGCATGACGCTTGAAGTCAAGCAGCAGGACAGACGATTCGTCGGCACCCGAAAGCTCCATCGCTTCGGCGGCGTTCTCATTGGCTTCTGCCCCGCCAATTGGGACGTTTGGACTTTCGGGTGCTTTTTTCTTGCTCCGTCGGCCCAGCTCGTCGCCCCAGCCCGCTTGGCATCGAGGCCACAGTAATGCTAAAGCGCGAGTTTGGCATTCTGCCAAACAGATCGTGAAGAGGTTTTTTCGAGAAACGCCCGGCCCGTTCCTGCGCAATCGTTGTAATCGACAAGACAGACGACGGTGCGGTGAGGGGTTGTTCAGAATCTGCACGTCAGTCGAGCGTTTGCGACGAAGCCTTTCTGTCGGAGGTCCTCTCGGCGGCGATTCCGATTCCGATCGGGAAGGAACGAGCCTCGGTTGACTGTTGGATCGAACACGGGTGGCACAGTTTCACTTGCGCGAATTCCCGCATGACCTCTCACGCGATCGAGCTTCCCAGAAAATCGGTTCCCAGAAACAGGGTCCTTGCATGTTTCGCTTTCGCCGAAATCGCAGGTCGGAGCGCGGTGTGGCGACGGTCGAATTCGCCGTCTGCTTGCCGGTGATTCTTGCCATCGTGATGGGCACGCTGGAATGCACAACGATGATATTCGTGCAGCAATCCCTTCAAGTGGTTGCCTATGAAGCGGTGAGAACAGCGATAGAGGCGGACAGTGGAAGCGCTGATGTTCGCCGGCGGGCCGACCAGGTCATGTCAGAGAGAAGACTGAATGCGGGAGTGGTGACCTTTTCACCGAGCGACATCGATTCGGTTGCCCCGGGCACGCCAATAACGGTGACGGTAGAAGTCCCGGCGGACAGAAATTCATTCATGAACCTGCGTTTCTTCAGAAACACATTGCGATCCGCCGCGACGATGAACAAGGAATAGCCCAAGACGATTGGCATTTCCCACGGACCGCGGATTCCACAGAAAGATCAACCATGAACCAATCGCGAAAAAGGCGGAAGAAACGTCGTGGTGCGATGCTGGTCCTCGTCGTGGTCATGCTAGCCATCCTGTTGGCTATGGCGACCTTGTCTGTGGACGTCGCACGCATGCAGTTGACACGAACTCAACTCCGAACCGCCTCCGACGCCGCCGCCCACGCTGGCAGCGAGGCGCTGGTTCGCACACAATCGGTCGCGGATGCCAGGCTGGCCGCCAAGCAGGCCGCGTTACGCAACCCGGTCGCCGGCACTGGGCTACAGCTGGCCGACACCGACATTCTCTTTGGACGCGCCACCCAAAGTTCGCGCGGCGAGTTCGTCTTCAACCAGGGCGAAACGCCTCCGAACTCAGTGCGAATCATCGGTCGGCGCACAGCTGAGTCCGAGGGTGGTGCGGTGCCGCTGCTGCTGGGCCGGTTGGTGGGCACGGCGTCGTTTTCGCCGACGATCATTTGCTCGTCGACCAGCGCAACGCGAGACATCGCTATTGTCTTGGATCGATCTGGCTCGATGCGAGGTCAGAAGATCGAAGATCTCAAGGCCGCGGTCGGCGTGTTCCTGGGAGTGCTTGAGGCAACGAATGCGGAGGAGCGAGTCTCGTTGTCGTCCTACTCGACCCGGGGCTCTAAGGATCTGTCGATGTCCGCCAGCCTCGACCCGATTCGAGCTCGCGTGAACGACTATCAGGCGGATGGTTGGACCGCGATTGGGCAAGGACTCCAAATCGGCACTGATAGCCTGGAGAGTGACCCGCAGTCACGGCCGCTAGCCGACAAGATTCTTATCTTGATGACTGACGGTATTCAGAATCGTTCGCCGTCAGCCGAGTCCGTGCTGCCCACGGTCAAGGCTCGCGAGCATGTCTGCCATACGATTTCGTTTGGATCCGACGCGGACCAGTCGCTCATGCAGAGAATCGCGTCGGAAACTGAGGGGCGGCATTACCACGCGCCAAACGGCGATGCGCTAAAGCAGGCCTTTGAAGAAATCGCCAAGCGGTTGTCCGTCGTTTTGATCGACTAGCCGACTTAAGCAAACACGGAATCCGTCTTTCGACTGATTCGCACCATAACCCAAACTACCATGCAATACCCATGAGCCCAATCAACCGGACGCGCCGACCTAAATCCGTTCGACGTCGCGGCGTGACAGCCGTCGAGTTTGCCCTGACCGCGCCGGTGTTGTTCCTGCTGATCATGACGAGCGTCGAGTTCGCCAGGATGAACACGATCCGTCATACTGCGGACAATGCTGCCTACGAGGCGGCCCGTCGAGGCGTCGTTCCCGGTGCGACCGCGGTCGATGTGGAGACAGTGGCTCGCCGCGTGATGGGGTACGTGGGAGCGTCCGGCTTCCCCGTGACGGTCTCCCCGGAAACAATCGACACGGAGACGGAGACCATCACCGTCACCGTTTCTGTGGCCGCAAACGACAATGGTTACATAGCGCCACGGTTCTTTCACAATAAGACGATCACCTCTTTCACAATAAGACGATCACCGGCATATCCACGTTGGACCGAGAGCAACTCTAAGACTGACGGCCCCGCTTCCCTTCGCTTTCATTACTTC
>CAZWOU010000151.1:7009-17521 GCA_964635375.1 uncultured Pirellulaceae bacterium
ACTTCACTGGGCGGTCGAGCCTCTTTCTCGTGCTCCCGCAACCTTTCTCTTCCTGAGTTCGCTATACTGGCCCAGTCAATTCAAACGACATTAGGAGCCCCGTTGATGGATCGAAGAGAACTTCTCAAGAATCTGGTTGCCATGGCTGCTGTGGATGGGAGTTTCACGGAACGTGAGGTTCATTTCCTTTGTGATCGGTGCGTTGAATGGGGCATCGACGATCCCGGGTTCGCGGACGTCCTGGCCGAGGTGGTCGCGGATCCCAGTCGGGAAATCGTCGTCCCCGAAACGAAAGAATCGTGCGTCGAATTGTTGCAGGAGCTGATTCGGATGATGGCGGCGGATGGCCAACTCGTCGATACCGAAAAAACTTTGTTTGCAGCGGCAGCCGGGCAAATGAACATCTCGACCGAAGAGCTCGACGCGTTGATCGACGCCGTACTGGGAAACGATTGATGCGAGTCTGGCGCGAACACGTTCACTGACCTTGGGTTTCCAATGATCAATGGCAAGTGGGAGCTCGAAACCGTCGGCGGCCATCCTTGCGATGTCTACACGCCGACCGTCGTGAACGAACGAGGGGGCGTTCTGCTCTACTTACATGGCGTGCACCTCGACCGACTGCATGATAAACACGTGTTTGTCGAGCAATTCGAACAGCGCCAGCTGCCCGTGGTCGCTCCGCTTACCCAGCGCAGTTGGTGGACGAATCGAGTCTGTCCCGAGTTTGACCGCGAGCTGACGGCAGAGCAACATTTGCTCGAGAACGTCTTGCCGTTCGTCGAGTCCAAGTTCGGCGCCAAGCCGCCGCAAATTGGGCTGTGGGGCATTGGCATGGGCGGCCAGGGCGCCCTGCGGATTGCCTACAAACACCCTCGAACTTTTCCGCTGGTTGCCGCTATCTCGCCTGCTGTCGATTTTCACAACCTGGTTCGAGCGGGTGACGAGACGCTTGGGCAGATGTTCGAGGACCCCGAAGCGGCGAGGCAGGAGACGGCAATCCTCTTCATTCACCCACTGAATTGGCCTCCACACCAGTTCTTCTGCTGCGACCCCAGCGACCTCGACTGGTGGGAGGGGGCCGATCGACTGCGAATGAAACTGGATAGTCTCGGCGTGCGGTATGAGTCCGATCTGGAGACCGTGGCTGGCGGACACGGATTCGACTACTACAACAGCCAAGCGGAGAGGACGATTGGGTTCCTGGCTGAGCATTTGTAGCGCTGTTCGCGGTTGGAACATCGAGATTCAGCAGCGGCTTGGTCAGCACGGCGGTCTTGGTCAACGTTGTTCGCGAGTCAACGCAGCATCTCCAAGAGCGTTTCCAAGGCGACTTGGCGGTCGAGTGTCTCCAGGGCGGTATAAGCCGTCTCGACGGATTCCACCTGTTCTTTCGTAAACAGGAGAGGTCGGTCGAAATCAGAGGGGGCTCGTCCCGTCAATTTCCTGGAAACGAGTTCCAGCAGCTCGGAAACACCTTGGCCGGTGGCAGCGCTCACGCCCACGGACCCCTGGGGAAGTCGCACGTCGCGGGCCAAGTCAATTTTGTTGATGACCTGGATCGCGTCGGCAGACTCCCCCGAGTCGGGCGCCGCCTGCCGTCGCCATTGTTCGACGTCCAGGACCCGCAACATGCAATCGGCTCGCCTCCCAACGTCGAGGGCCCGTTCGACGCCCTGTTGCTCGAGATCATCCTTTGCTTCGCGAATCCCGGCCGTGTCACACCACAGCACTGGCCAACCGTCGAGCGGGCTGATTGAGGAAACGACATCTCGCGTCGTACCGGGCTGGTCAAATACGACCGCCCGTTCGTAACCCAAGATTCGATTGATAAGACTGCTCTTTCCAGCGTTGGGCGGGCCGCTCAAGACGACCTGCCACGGCTCAGTCAGGTGCTGGCCAAACGGGGCCTCTTCCAGGAGGGATTTCAGTCGATCCTGCGCCCTCCGCGCGTTCTCTGACCGCAGATCGGAAACCACCAAATCCAACTCCCGACGAAGCGCGCCATGAAGTTGAGAGAGGAGTCGAGCCGCTGTTGGCAGTGTGCTGCTCGACGCGAGGGCCAGCACAGCTGTCTGCTCAATGCGCCCCGGATACTCGGCTTCCAGCCAAGGGGTCGGGGTCGTCGCGATGTCGACTTGGGGGCTCAGCGATTCGAGGATAGCAGAGGAGGAGGCAGCGCCT
The DNA here is from genome assembly GCA_964635375.1 of uncultured Pirellulaceae bacterium. Classification (GTDB taxonomy): domain Bacteria; phylum Planctomycetota; class Planctomycetia; order Pirellulales; family Pirellulaceae; genus CAZMNY01. The sequence goes on from CAZWOU010000151.1 coordinate 9,194, forward strand.
CCGTGGCAGTGGATTTCCACGCCGCGCGTCGTGCGGCAGACCACGATCTCCTCGCCTCGCGGCTTGCCCCAGCAACCGAAGGCAATCGCACCCACGTCCAGACGGCTCAGCCATCGCCCGCTTGCGGAAACGAAGAGCGGCTCAACCTGTTCAACAGCGCAGGGCCCCTCCACGGCGATGGTCGCGACAGCACTTCGGCCCGCCGGAGTCAATACGGCGGCCCATGGGCGACGACTCATGGTTTTTCACCGCAGTCCAGCGGTGGGCTCTGCCGACTGCCGTTCGAGTGGCTATCGCGTTCGCTGGCGATTCTCGCTTTCGCAATTTCCGCCACGCCCATCAGTGTCAGGCCGGGCGTCAATCTAGCGTTCTGAAGCAGGTGAGACCAAACTGCGGCGCCTCCTGTGAGGAACAAGTCTGCCTCGCCGGTGAGCGAGGCTCGGTGCCGAGCAATGAGCTCTTTGACGCCACCAAACGTTCCCCAATAGAGGCCGCTGCGGATAGCGTCTTCCGTGTTGGCGCCGATGCTGGGGGGAGGCGAATCGAGGGGAATTATCCGCGGCAAACCGTCAGTGCGTTCGTTCAGGGCAATAGCCGCGAGACGCACGCCAGGCATGATGGCTCCGCCCAAAAAACTCCCGTGTTGATCGACGACGTCGACAGTGATTGCCGTTCCGCTGTCGACAATCAGCGCGGGTGCTCCCCGGCGCCGCAAGGCGTTGGCGGCAACAGCCGCCGCCACTCGGTCCATGCCGACTTTGTCGGGGGCGTCCACTCGCAAAGGTATCGGCGAATCATGATGGACGAGCTGGCGGACGCAGTCGGCGGGTCGTCGTTCGGCCAGAGAGGCCTTCAGGCGGTTCAAGCCAGCTTGATTGACACTGACCGCCCACCACGTCAGCGGCTCGTCCAAGCGATCGAGAAACTGAAGCGTCGAGGCGTCAAGGCCTTCGTGCAACAGCGTCGTCGGCGCCGGATCGAGATGGGTGTCGCCGTCGGCCCGCTGTTCGACCAGGGTCGCGTGAATTGCGGAATTCCCTACATCGAGCGCAACGAAGCGATTCATTGATCTTGTCCGCCTTCGCCCGTTTGTTGCGATTGGCCGTCTCGAATCTGCCCGCCCTCCTCTTGCCTCTCATCGATTTGCTCGGCAATTCGACGAGTCAACTCGTTGAGACCTTCACCGGTGACGGCCGAGATCATCAACACAGGATGGCCAAGCTGTTCGGTGAGTCGTGTCTGAAGTTCGCTCGCGGAAGGCAGTTCCGCCTTACTGACGCACACGATTTCCGGTCTCGCACCCAGTTCCCCCATTCCGAATGCGCCGTCGTATTGTTCCAGTTCGGCTCGAATCGACCGATAATTGTCCATCGGATCGGTGCCATCCATCGGTTCAGGCTCGACGAGGTGGACCAGCGTTCCGGCTCGCTCGATGTGCCGCAAGAACTCGTGCCCCAAGCCCACGCCGTTATGGGCGCCTTCGATCAAACCTGGAATATCGGCCATCACAAAGGAGCGGTCGAGGTTCAAGTGCACTCGGCCCAGATTGGGCGATTTGGTTGTGAACGGATAGTTGGCGATTTCCGGCCGAGCTTTGGACAGTCGGCTCAGCAATGTGCTTTTCCCGGCGTTGGGTTTGCCCAGCAGTCCGACGTCCGCAATGACCTTGAGCTCCAACCTCAAGTGCCGGTGCTCGCCCGATTGGCCAACCTCGGCGTTGTGGGGAGTTTGGTTTGTCGACGACTTAAAGCGAGTGTTTCCTCGACCGCCCTTTCCGCCGCGCGCAGCGACGAATTGCTGGCCCTCGCCGTCCAGATCCTTGAGCACGAAGTCTCTCTGGGCGTCGATGACAATCGTCCCGGGCGGAACCTCGATAACCACGTCCTCGCCTCGACGGCCATTGCGTTTGGAGCCCTGGCCATGTTTGCCGCGAGGCGCTTTCCAGCGTTTCCGATGCGAGACGCTGACCAGGCTGTCGACCCCCGAGTGGGCCACAATCATGATACTGCCGCCATCGCCTCCGTTGCCTCCGTCCGGTCCGCCTCGCGGGATGTGCCGCTCTCGACGGAAACTGATGCAGCCGTCTCCACCGTCGCCGGCCCGCACCTCGATGTTAACTCGGTCGACAAACATGGCGTGAGTTCGGGTAAAGAATGAGGATTGGCGACTGGGTAAGCCGGGCCGCTGCTCGAGCTGTCAGAATAACGGTTTCCGGACCGCGCAAAAACAAGAGACGCCAAGAAGGCGTCTCCATGGACCATCTGTGATTCGAGCCGTCCCGCTTGGCGGCGGCTCGTCAGGCACTTTCCTGCATCACATTGATGCGACGGCCTTTGCGGTCGAATGATACGACGCCGTCGGTCAACGCGAACAGGGTGTAATCGTTGCCGGTGCCGACGTTCTTGCCCGCATGGAAACGCGTACCGAGTTGCCGGATCAGGATGTTGCCCGCCCGAACCTTTTCACCGCCGAATTTCTTCACGCCGCGACGTTGTGCATTCGAGTCGCGACCGTTACGGCTAGAGCCTTGGCCCTTCTTATGTGCCATGGGTATCTCCCTCGACCATTTTGTCTGCAGTCAAACTAACCGTTCTAGCGGTAAATCCACAGATGATCAAGGCGTTGTGGCAGACCATACAGCTTGAGCATCTTTGCTTGCTCGGCCGGATCGGACTTGATCGGCACGCCGTAGTGGATTTCTCGCTCATTCTCGGCAATCGTGTCGCCTGGGCGAGAGAAATTCAGGAGCAAATGTTTGTGAACGAAAGTCCGCCCCGTGCCTGCGGGGTCGCCTTTCTGGTACGCGCCGGTCGGATCCTCGAACTTATAGGCGTTGGTCAGGCCCTTGATGTAGATCGAGAAAAAGTCGATGCGGGGATCGAGATCCTCCCAGGTGACCACGCCCCAAACGCTATTGTCCTGCTCCGGCGTCGTCGGCTGCATGGCGACCGAGCTGATATTGATTGAGTTGTAGATCCGCTTTCCGACTCGTTCACGAGCCCGGATGGGGGCCAACGCGGCAGGGACAATTCGGTCGAGATACTTCTTGTCGTACTCCCTGGACCACAGGGTGAACCTGGGGAAGAACCTGATCGCATCGTTGATGCCGGGCGTGGTCGACGGAAAGGTCACATTCCCAAAGGAGTCTTTTTGCGGAGTGGGGCTTTGATCTTTGCCCAAGTAGCGGATTCGGTAGACCATGTACCAAATCAACTTGTTCTTCATGACGCCCGAACGCTGCGGCACGTCAACGTGGACCATCCGCAGGGGCTTGAAGGAGAATTCCAGATTCCAGATCGGTCGCCTGAGGATGACCTTTTTCGACTGCTCCCAGAGCGTATCGCTCTTGGCCGCGAAGTTCGGACTCCAATCCAAACTTTGCAAAGAAACCAACTCCACGATGGGATTTGGCCCGGAGAAAGTCTCTTCGGTCAACGGGGACGAGGGAATTGTGGTCAGTACGCCGGGGGCAAGTCTTCGGCGGTTTTGCTGAGCGGCCGCGGTTGTCGCGGAAAAAGCGGCGACCAAGACCAGAGCAACAGCCAATCGGTATTTCATGGAGATCTCGCGCGGATGCGGATGGAATTCCAGGCGAAAAAGGAAGTTTCAGTATAGTTGCTCGTTTTCCACCAGGGCAACTATTTCCCAATTCGAAAATATCTATGGGGCCTGCTCGGAGCCCCCAATCCGCACAATCTGCAACATCCGCATTCGGCCCGCCGCCGAACAGCCCAAATCGGGTCGTTAGGGGCTCGCTGCGGAACCGGAACCCGAGGCGGAGGCTGCGCGAGGCGCGGGAGCGGGCCGGATTTCCAAACTATTGACAAGCGTCCGGTCCGCGCCGCCAAATCGCTCAACCAGCTTAGCGTCGAGCGTAAACGCCAGAGAAAGCCGTTCCCCGTGGTTGTCCGTCAGGTGGAAATAGATCCAGTGAATCGGGACCTCCGAGACGATCCCCGAGGCGGTGACCCGAATCACCTTTTGCCCCGATTCCGTCTCGTACTGCTGAGTTTCGATGAACTGGCCAAAGTGCTTATCGAGCGCCAGCTGAATATCTCGTTGAAACTCAACAAGCCCGAACGGCTTGTCGACCGGGCGAGCCGTCAACCGCGAGATGCTGCATTGGGCCAGGACATCGCCATCTTCGACCATCCTCAAGATTGCCACATCCGGCCGCTCGATCATCAGCCGCCAGCGAGGGTCATGGACGAGAGTGAAGCCGATCTTCTCCGACTCAAGCTCCAGAATCCTTGTCGCTGGCCCGACGTCCGTGGGGAGCCCGGCGATTGCGGAATCGGCCAGTTTCGCGTTCTTCGCTCGCGGGCGAATCGCCACCCGCAAGCGGCCAGTCGCCTCCACACCAGGTTCCGCCGCACTAATAGCCCGCTTCTCCTTGGTGGAGATCGCGAACCAGGTGATCTCGTTGAGCTCGCTGTCGACATTCATTTTTCCTCGAAGTCGAATCTCCGTGGCCACCCCGCCGACGGCCCCGTCGAGCACGCCGGAGAATTCGATCACAGCCAGGGCCGATTCGCGCTCCGACAGCGTGAATTCGACATCCGTCTGGGTCACGCTGTCGAGCGCCATGACTTTGGCCCAAGAACCTGCTGTCGGCGTCCAAGTGTCGCCAATCGCGACGGCCTCTGTGGGAAGCAACTCGGCCAGGGCGAGTGAATCGCCCTGGGCGCGAAGCAGATCCAATTCGGTCCGACGGATCGGCCCTTGGGGTGCGCGATAACGCAAACGATCTGAGTTCTTGGCGACAATCAGGCGGCGCTCGTCACGGAGCCGAGGCTTGACGCCCCCCTTGCCGATCCGAATCTGGGCCTCGGCCTTGTTGTAGTAGCGAATCGCGTGTTGGCCGTCGTCCGAGATGAGCTTCTCGGAGTACTCCAGTTCGCCCTTGACCTCCATCGCAATCCGCTCGACCTTCTTCTTCTCGCCTCGCAGGAGGAGCTCGCCTCGAGCTTCAAGCACGGCGGTGACCTCGCGAAGCCGCTTGCCACTCGCCACAAATAGCTTGATCTTCTCGTTGCTTCCAGTTTCGGCTTCCGCGCTGGGCTTGGGTTCGAGAGGTTCGTCTGCGGCTGCTGGGCGGCTTGGCGCCATCATCGCGACCACGACCAGGCTGGCCACGGCGGTCAGGGCCCGCAGCCTCTGGATTTGTCGCCAAAGGGGCGATTGCGAGCTGGGTCCAGTGGCCAAGATCGGAAAGCACTGATCGAAGAACATAATGGAACGCCTTGGTTTTTTGCCGAGAATTCGTCGTAACTCGTTAATCGACAACGGCATATATAGAAATCCAGATGAAAAGGGGCGATCCGTGAAACAACTGGAACTAGGTGTTGGGTAATTAGAGATCGGAAGAACTGGCCTCTGGTTGCCAAGAGCACAACGCCCTGTGCGACAACAAGTTACACAAAGACGGCAATAATCGGCCAAGCCACGCGCGAACATTGGATCGGATAATTCGTACCTATTAATGCACGACAAGAGGCATCTCAAGAAAATCGAGATTTCGTGCAAGGAATAGCGACTTGACTCGTCTATAGAGGTACGCGGAGTCAGAGCGAGCCCACCAACCAGATTGACAAAGCAGCAGAACGACAAAGCAAAGCGATACCAAGGCTTGGCCCGACCCGCTTACACGTTTCACTGGCAATCGCATTATCACACGAACCCACATCACTGACAAAGGCACGTCAAAGGAACAGGCACGTCAAAGGACAGGCGTCATCCGGGATTGGATGCCGTTTTTCCCCAGTCACGCCGGGCGATGGGAATCGCAGGGAACACCGGTTTGGCAAACATCGACAGAACAGAGAGAGGTCTGCGATGCACGCCGATTATCATAGTCCAACATTAAAACAACTTCGCGACCAACAGGTCCGCTTCGCGCCTCGGGATAAGAAGCTTGAGCAAGTCGAACGCGCGGAACAACTGTTAGGCGAAATCGACTCGTCTCGAAGCTATTCATACGAGTATCTTTGCTTTCGGATCACCGACTATCGCCCAGAGGCGGAACGCAATGCGGTGATGAGTGGCGATCAGGCCAATCATGACCTGCGGTTGTTCGTCGAGGATCTTTCCGATGCGGCCCATGTCCGCGTTGAAGACGTGCCGGAACCGGTGCATTTGGTCGACGAATTGAGCAAGATGTTTCACGTCTCCACCAAGACGATTTCCCGTTGGCGAAATCAGGGTCTGGTGAGCCGCCGGTTTGTCGTCGATGGCCGCAAGCGGGTCGGTTTTCTGCAAAGCAGCGTCGATCGCTTTGTTTCCCAAAACAGACAAAAAGTCGAGCGTGGCGAACGTTTTAGCCAACTGACCGAACAGGAGCGGGCGGAGATTATTGAGCGAGCAAGACGGCTCGCCAACGCCGGCGGATCGCTGGCCGAGGTCTCCCGTCGGCTGGCTGTGCAGATGAACCGCAGCGGCGAGACGATCCGCTATACGCTCAAGCAGTTCGACGGGGCCAATCGCAACCAGGCGATATTCCCCGAGCTGACTGGTCCGCTCACCGCCGAAGCCAAGCAGCGGATCTACGAGCAGTACAAGCGGGGCGCGTCTGCCGCCGCGCTTTCCAAGCGTTACAACCGAACTCACTCCACGATTCACCGGGTGATCAACGAGGTCCGTGCCGAGCGGATCATGGAACTGCCGCTCGATTTCATTCCGAGCGACGAGTTTCCACTGTCGGGCGCGGACGACATTATCCGCGGACCGATGCCGGAATCGACGAAAGCGGTGCGGAAGACCAAGGTCCCAGGCGAATTGCCCCCCTATCTGGCCTCGCTATATGACGTCCCCCTGCTCACGCCCGAGCAGGAGCGATTCGTCTTTCGGAAGTTCAACTACCTCAAATACAAGGCCGTTGCGCTCCGGGATAAGTTGCTGTCCGCTGAGGACGGCGACGCGACGGTTGGGGAAATGGACGAGATCGAGTCGCTGTATGAGCAGGTTGTCGATATGAAGAATCATATCGTCCAGGCCAACTTGAGGCTGGTGGTCTCCATCGCCAAGCGGCACGTCTCGCCGACTGAGGACTTCTTCACCCTGATCAGCGATGGGAATATGTCGCTGATTCGGGCAGTCGAGAAATTTGACTACTCGCGGGGGAACAAATTCAGCACCTACGCCAGCTGGGCCATCATGAAGAACTTTGCCCGCACCATTCCGGGCGAATTCAAGCACCGCGATCGGTTCCGCAACGGCCACGATGAGATGTTTGGGATCCAAGAGGATTCTCGCGCTGATCATTTTGCCGCTGAATCGGCCCAGCAACTTCGCGAAAGTCAGGTGGGGAGGATCCTCAATCGGCTTGACGATCGCGAGCAGAAGATTATCATTAGCCGCTTCGGCTTGAAGTTCACCGACGACAAGAGGGAGCCGTTAACGCTCAAGCAGGTCGGCGCCGAGATGGGCGTCACCAAAGAACGCGTCCGGCAAATTGAGGCCAGGGCGCTCAACAAACTGCGTCAGGCGGTGAGCGAAGAGCAGATCGAGCTGCCCGAGTCCTAGGTCGACGACTCACTGAAGGTCGGCTCAGCATGAAGGTCGGCTCAGCATGAAGGTCGGCTCGTTGAGGCAGGCGTAATAGAACAGGTGCCCCTAGCTAGGGGATCGTATATCGCGAGGTGGTTAGAGCTTCAGAATTGACGTCCGCTCAGGTCCGCGGTGATTTCCCAAGAATTGCCCCTGCGCGTCGTCCGTTCTGGCTGCTTTACCCACCTCTTTTTTTGTGAAATCCTCAATAGGCTCCGTTTCTGGCAAACGAGAACAAGAAAAACTGCGGCGGCGAGGATTTTCACTCTGGCGTCAATTCGCCTTGCAAGGGTTTCTGGGTTCGGTATATTAGCTGGTTTTGACAGGCTGGGGGTCCGCCAGCGTAGCTCAGTTGGCAGAGCAGCTGATTTGTAATCAGCAGGTCGTGGGTTCGAACCCCTCCGCTGGCTTCACATATCAATTGTTCATTACTGGGTCATTTATCACTGGTTCATTTACCAAATGGATTGGGAATTGAGGGGTGGCCGGGACAGAATGTCCCACGATGGGCATTTCAGAGGGGGGTTTCCCGAGCGGTCAAAGGGGTCAGACTGTAAATCTGATGGCACAGCCTTCGCAGGTTCGAATCCTGCACCCCCCACTAGATGGTGCTGTCAAGGCGGGGGGCGTTTTGGGAGTTGAGTTGAGTTGAGTTGAGTTGAGTTGAGTTGAGTTGAGAGGTAAGTGTGAGTTGAGGCGTGGGGATTAGGTCCTTCCGTAGGAGAACCGCGGGCGTAGCTCAATGGTAGAGCCACAGCCTTCCAAGCTGAAGACGAGGGTTCG
>CAZWOU010000152.1:0-17426 GCA_964635375.1 uncultured Pirellulaceae bacterium
GCCTGTCTACATCCCTGCCTGTCTACATCCCTGCCTGTCTACATCCCTGCCTGTCTACATCCCTGCCTGTCCTATTAGAGGGATGGCCCAGTTTATCAATTCAGCATCGAGGTGGGAAGTTTTTGGCCAAACCAGCAGAGCAGACCGGTCACCGCAATGGCCAGAATCAGAAAGCCGCCATAGGCAAGACCGCTCGGTTTGCGGACGGGAACCGAAGCGATCATGGCGACGCACAGCGCGGCGACCGCGATGGACTCAGACCAGCGAAACCAACGAATTTCAATGAATCCGAACATGGCGGCGAGCGGGATCACGAGAGCCACATACGTTGCCGGCAGCCCTGTGTAGTAACGCGCGTCGGCGCTCGACTGCAGCCCGAGCGCGTCAAAATAGGCAACCCGCCAAACAACACAAATCGGCAACCCGGCCAACAGCACCAATTCCGCCGGACCGTCCATCCCCGCGCAATACAGAAGGACTGCTGGGGCAAAGCCGAATGCACAACCATCGACGATTGAGTCGAGCGATTTGCCGAACTGTCTTCCTGCCAGGTCGCGGTCCAACCGCCTCGCCACGGGTCCATCGAACAAGTCGCAGATGCCCGAAGCAATCAGAGCCGCGAGTGCGTAGCCGGTTCTGCCATGGATCGCCAGCGCCGCGCTCGCCAAAGCAGCCAGCAGGCTACACAGCGTCAACATGTTGGCCGAGTCGATGAAGCGATGCATTGCTGTCACTTCTTAAACTGAATTGCGTTTCCCCAACACCCTGGCTGGGCTATTGCTTTCGTCGCCTCCGGCTGAAGTTTTCCGAGAAACGTCTGCCGGTTTCAAAGTTGACCTGATCGCGACAACCAGAATAACCGATACAGATTACGGCGCCTTGCCGACTCCGGCTAGAGGTCGCTACGAGGGCGTTACTTAGATCAAGGGCCGAACCGCAAGTGAGGATTAGATTTTCAATTGCGTTGATTACGCTGTTGACCCCAGTGCTCGCTGGCTGTCAATCCACGCTGATTTCCCCTCTGTCCACGCCCGATCCATTCCCAGAGACGTCCACAGCTGGGTACGAACCACGGACGCGTGAGACATTCGAGGACCCGACCACGAACGCTCAACTGGAGCAGTCGGAGTTCCTGCCCGCGCCGTTGCCTCTGCCTCTGCCAGCAGCCTTTCAGCAAACAACACCGAACGCCGAGCTTGGGTCTCTCTCGAACGCCGAGGGCGACAGTCGCAGTTTCTCCCTTGCCGACTTAGAGGCAATCGCCTACGACAACAACCCAACCCTCTCGCTGTCCGCCGCAAGGATGGACGCGGCTCGGGGGCGCCAATTGCAAGCGGGCCGCTACCCGAATCCGGTCATCGGCTATCACGCAACTGAAGTCGGCAACCGCAACACCGCCGGAGGACAGGGCGGTTTCATTGGTCAGCGGTACGTCACCGCCGGCAAGTTGAAACTCGACCAAGCCATTGCCGGTAGCGAAGTCGATGAAGCCCACTTTCGCATGCACGCCCAAGAGCAGAAAGTGCTCAACGACGTGCGGCTGCGATTCTATGATGCGATCATCGCTCAACGACGCGTGGAATTGTCGCGGGAGCTTGCCCAGATTGGAAGCAATCTTGTCAAGGCGACGGAGAAGTTGCTTCAGAGTCACCGGGGAACCGAGAACGACTTGCTGCAGGCTCAGATCCGCGAGGAACAAGCCCAGATTCTGCTGGACGACGCCCGCAATCAGGAACTCGAAACATGGCGCCGGCTGGCGGCGGTTATCGGCCTGCCGACCATGGTGGCCGCTCCCCTTTCAGGCCAACTCGGTTCCAATCCGCCCGAACTTGATTGGGAGACTTGCTACGCCAAGATACTAGGCGGTAACCCGGAACTGGACGCTGCTCGCGCGAGAATCGAGCGAGAGAGTTCCGCCATTCGCCGAGCTGAGTTGGAGTTGATTCCCAATTTGGACTTTTTCCTGAGCCTGCGTCATCACAATGTGACCAGCGATGATGTGGCGAATGTGCAGGTGGGCATCCCGATTCCGCTCTTCGATCGGAATCGAGGCAACATTCAGAGCGCGAAAGCTCGTTGGATCGCAGCGATGAACGAGGTCGAGCGGATCGAACTCGATCTTCAGGATCGTCTCGCCGTCGCCTTTCGCCGCTACGCCAATGCCCTGCAGCAGACCGACCGTCATCGCCTACGGATCGTTCCACGCGCGAAACGATCTCTCGAATTAGTCACCGTTGGATACGACGCCGGCCAGGTGGACTACCAGACTATGCTCGCCGCCCAACGGACGCATTTGCAGGTCAGTCTTTCGCAGCTCGATTCCCTGGGGGAGCTTTGGAAGGCTTCGACGCTGATCGAAGGCCAACTGCTGAAAAACAGCCTTGGGCGCAGCCCCTGAGGCAATGTTTGCCGCATCCTTCCCTTCAGCGTATGATAGCTGGAGTATCTTAAAGGACCGATTGATGTTTTCTCGCTTCGTATCACTGGGACTCGTCGCTGCGATCATAGCTTGCCCGCTATGGTGCGGAAGCGGTATGTGCCAAGCCGGTTGCTGCTCGCCGGGGCAGCCTAGCCAGACGGACAGGCGAGATGCCGAGCCTGTCTGCGAGTGTTGTGCTGAAGCCGACAACGACAACAGTTCTCGCGAGCAGCGTCGGCACCCGGGCGAATCGCCTAGCAAGTCCTGCCAGGGAGTCTGCGGCGGCGCCGTTTTCGAGAAGCCTCTTGCACTGAACGCGCCATCAGCTTCTGTAGTTCGTTTGCCCATTGCAGACGCGAGTCAGGACGCCTGGCGGCCTGTCGACGCCACCTGCATTGTCGCTCGACACAGTTTGCATCACTTCGGCGGAAAGAATCTGGGCCGCGCCTTGCGCACTCTGCACATGTCGTTCTTGTGCTAGGAACAGCTTGAACTGTTCGTTCGCCTTTCGCGTTGGAAGAGCCGTGCGCCATCGACAAGCGCTGACTGCTTTCAGCAAGCCAATGGCGACTACGCGCCCATTCTCGAATTAGGCCCAAGCGAATCTGAAGAGAGCGTTTGGCCCTGCAGGCAACGCCCAAAATGTTCTTTCGTTTGCTCCCCTGGGAGTACGCAATTCGAAACCTGTTTCGGCGCCCATTACGGACGCTACTGACGTTCGCGGGGATGACCACCGTGATCGCGTTGGTATTGGTCGTGGTTGGCTTCATGCGAGGCCTGGAAAAATCGCTGGCGGCCAGCGGCGACTCGCGAACGGCAATCGTGTTCTCACTCGGGATGGGCGAGAACTTGGAATACTCATCGATCGCAATGAAGACCAACGATCTTGTTCCAGCGAGCGTTCCTGGAATCGAACAGCGATTTGGGCAGAAGTACGTTTCGCCCGAACTCTACCTCGGTACGCAAGTCAGCGTGGAGAAGGGCGAGGCGTCGATGGGACTGGTCCGCGGCGTTACCCGTTCAGCCCTGTTGGTTCGCCGTCGAGTGGAGCTGGAGGAAGGCCATTGGCCGGGTGCGGGCGAAGTCATGGTCGGCCGATTAGTCGCTGCGAAGCTCGGCGGAGTCGATGGAAGCCTGAACACCGGTCGATCGCTTAATTTCGAGGGACGAACTTGGCGAATCAGCGGCGTGTTTTCAGCGGGAGGATCGACATTCGAATCCGAGTGCTGGTGCCAACTGGACGAATTGCAACAGGCAATGAAGCGGCAAGACCTCAGCATCGTGGCCCTTACCCTGACCCCAAGTGCGGACTTTGCCGACTTGGACCAATTCTGCAAGGAACGTCTTGATCTTGAGCTGCAGGTTATGCAAGAAAGGGAATACTACGCCAATTTGCAGAGGGACTACGAGCCGGTGAGGTGGCTCGCCCTGCTTGTTATCTTGCTCGTTTCAGGTGCTGGCGTATTTGCAGGACTCAACACGATGTATGGTTCCGTCGTCGGCCGGATCCCAGAACTGTCGACCTTGCGCACTCTGGGGTTTGTTCGCCGGGCCATCGTTGTGAGCTTGGTTCAAGAGGGATTGTTGCTGGCGGCGGGAGCGAGCTTGTTGGCGGCTTTGGTGGCAGTGGTGTTTATCAATGGAGCGCCTGTGCGATTTACGATGGGGGCGTTTTCGCTCCGGATCGACAACGCAGCCGTGCTGATCGGTTGCGGCATCGGTCTGGTGCTCGGGGTGTTTGGCGCCGTCCCGCCGGCCATCCGCGCCTTGAGAATGCCGATCGTCGATGGTTTGAAGACGTTTTAGATCAAATTTCCTGAGTTGCCCTAATGCCAGGCGTCGTGCTTGCCAGGGTGAAACCAGAATGGAGACCAAAATGAAGAACGTGATTGCGGCTAGCCTTTGTCTTAGCTTTCTTCTTCTCGTCGGTTGCGAAAAGGAGCAGCCTGTCGACACGACAGTAGAGAACTCCAGCCCAATAGTTGACTCTGCCATCGATGGCGCCGCGTATCTGCTGCAGGACGAGCCGGCGGATGCGATGGACGTCATCGCGGTTCGTGAATCCGCGAAGGACGGCGATGATGTTCTCATCATGGGCCGAATTGGGGGCGAAGCGAATCCGTGGATCGAAGGCCGAGCGGCCTTCACCATCGTGGATGGCTCGCTCAAGGCATGCAGCGACATACCAGGGGATCAATGCAAAAAGCCGTGGGACTATTGCTGTGAAACCGATAAGCTCCCCGCATCGAGGGCCCTAGTGAAGTTTGTTGATGAGAGCGGCGCCACGCTCAAGGCCGACGCTCGATCGCTGCTCAAAGTCACAGAGCTCTCCACCGTCGTTGTCCAAGGCATAGCCAAGCGTGACGAAGCGGGCAATTTGACGATTCTCGCCAATGGCGTATTCGTGAAGAAGTGATTCGACCATGAATAGCAATGTTGATCTGCAGGGGCTCGCCGTCGATCGCAGCGCACAAGCGGCTGGTCCAGCCCGCCGACACCTGTTGACTCGGTACGTGTTGCCTGGGGTCTTGATTCTCGGATTCCTGGCCCTGCTTGCCTGGGCGGCCCGCGATTACGTTTTTCCGCCCAGAACCGTCACCGTCGTTCCGGTCTTTTCCACCACATCGCAACTCAGGCAAGAAGGCGCGCCGTTATTCAACGCGGCTGGCTGGATCGAACCGAGGCCCACGCCGGTGCGCGTCGCCGCGCTGGCGCCGGGAGTCGTCGAGACGCTACTGGTCGTTGAGGATCAACGCGTTCGAGCCGGCGAACCTCTGGCGGAGCTTGTCAAGGATGACGCACAGTTGGAACTCGATCGGGCCGTGGCGAACCTCGAATTGAATGTGGCCCAAGCCGATGAAGCAAGGGCGGCTCTCGTGGCCGCGAAAACTCGCTTCGAGCAGCCGGTACATTTGGAGGCCGACCTAGGCGAAGCGGAGGCCGCCTTGGCCAAGCTCGACACGCAACTGACTGACCTTCCTTTCGAGGTTCGCCGAGCCGAGGCCGAACAGGAGGCGGCTCAAAAGGACTTCGAAGGTAAGGCCAATTCGGCAGGCGTCGTGCCCCAAGTGGAAATCGACATCGCCATGAGCAAGGTCGCAGCAGCCAAAGCGTTGGTCGAGGAACTCCGGCGTCGGTCAAGTTCGCTCGCAACGGAGAAAGCAGCTCAGGCCCAACGCCGCGACGCGCTGAAGACGCGACTGAAGCTTCTCGCGGACGAAATCCATGCCGTTGGAAAAGCGGAGGCCCAAATGCGAGCCGCTGAGGCTCGCATCGCGCAAATGCAAGTTGCCATCGCGCAAGCCAAATTGCAGTACGAGCGAATGACTGTTGTCTCGCCAATCGCGGGTCGCGTGTTCCGCTTGATCGCCCACCCTGGCACGCGAATCGGCGGCGGCGGCGGCATGACGCAAATGGCCGGTCATGACGGCAGTACGGTCGTTACCCTCTACCGCCCTGACATGCTGCAGATTCGAGTCGATGTTCGTTTTGAAGACATTCCGCGAGTTAGCCTCGACCAATCGGTCGAGATCAACAATCCCGCCCTGCCCTCGCCGATCGTGGGTCGAGTTCTCTTCGTCAGTTCGGAGGCCGACATTCAGAAGAATACGCTTCAGGTGAAGGTCGCGATTCCTGACCCGCCTTCCTATTTCAAACCAGAAATGCTGGTCGACGCCACGTTTCTCGCCCCGAAACAGATCTCGCCTTCGATCAAGAACGACCGAGTTGTCAGGATCTACGTCTTGCAGCAGCTGGTGCTGCACGATGACGATGGCGCGTTTGTTTGGGTTGTCGATCAATCACAAGGAGTTGCCCGCCGCAAACGCGTCCAGACTGGCTCCGTTGGCTCCAACGGGCTCATGGAGATCACCGAAGGTCTCAGCGTCACCAGTCGGATCATTGCAAGAAACGCCGATGGCTTGGCGGACGGCGACCGCGTTCGAGTCGGCGACGCCAGCGCGCTCGATGCGGCTCCCACTCAAGCGCCAAACAGCGGCTCGACATCGACCGATCGCACTCCGCTCAATGGAGGCGCCGATTGATGTCGCTCATCGAAGTCAGGGAACTGACGAAACAGTATCACAAGGGCGGTGAGACCATTACGCCGTTGGACGCCGTCTCACTGAGTATCGAACAAGGCGAGTTCATCTCGTTAATGGGGTCCAGCGGCACGGGAAAGTCGACGCTGCTGAACTTGATCGCCAGCATCGACCGACCGGACAGCGGCAGCATCATGATCGATGGCGTTGAAATCACCAGCCTTTCTCGATCTAAGCTCGCACATTGGCGAGCGGCCAACATGGGTTATATCTTCCAGAACCACAATCTCGTCCCCGTGCTTACCGCGTATGAGAATATCGAACTGCCGTTGTTGCTGCTGCCGATACCTCGGCGCGAAAGGCGGAAGCGAATCGAAATCGCTTTGCGCGCGGTCGACTTACTTGACCGGTCCGATCATTATCCGCGGCAAATGTCAGGCGGGCAGGAACAACGCGTTGGAATCGCGAGGGCTATTGTGGCCCACCCCAAAGTCGTTGTAGCGGACGAGCCCACCGGCGACCTCGATCCTAGCTCCTCAGGTCAAATCCTCGATCTGCTCCAGAGGCTGAACAAGCAACTTGACGTCACTTTGATTATGGTTACGCACGATGAACAGGCCGCCCAGATTGCTGACAAAGTGTTCCGCCTGGAGAAAGGCAAGATGAAACAGGATCGACTGGACACGGAGACTCAGACCAACCCGCTTGAATGATCTCCCGCGCAAACCAAGAGCAACGTTGTAGAAAGGGAATCGCAAATCAAGACTGGTGCTTCACCAGCATTGCTAATGCTAACCAGATGAAATTTCTCCCCTATATCCTCAAGACGCTGTGGCGGCATCGTTCCAGGACGATTCTGACGGTCAGCGGTTCCGCCGTAGCGGTTTACGTCTTCTGCTTCGTTGGAGCGATCCAAGAAGGGATGGACGACCTGCGCCGGCGGCAACAGGCGAAGGGATCGTTGATCACTTTTCAGGCGAATAAGTTCTGCCCAGCGACAAGTCACCTCCCTCAAGATTACGACGAACAGATCGCCCGCCTCGACGGCGTTCGCGAAGTCATTCCAATTCAAGTCTTCACAAACAACTGTCGGGCCAGCCTCGATGTCGTCGTGTTCTACGGCGTTCCGCCCAAGCTGCTGCGAGTGGCTCGGGATTTTGAGCTCGTTTCCGGAAGTTGGGCGGAATACGAGCAGCATCAGGACGCGGCCGTCGTGGGGCGGGCTGTCGCAGCGCGGCGCGGCATACGCACCGGCGACAAGTTTTCGATCGGGGATTTGAGCGTCCAGGTCGCTGGCGTCTTTGAGAGCGACGATCCGGCCGAGGAAAACTACATCTACTCGCATCTCGATTTCCTTCAACGCGGCAAAGGCATGGACCGCGTTGGCACGGTAACTCAGCTCGAAGTCTTGCTCGACCATGGAGTTGATCTCGATGCCAAAAGCGTCGAGATCGATCGGGCTTTGCAAGGCGGGCCTGTGGAAACGACGACCCGACCGAAAGGGGTGTTTCAAGCCAAGAGCCTGGGGGACCTGACTCAGCTCATCGGCATGGCCCATTACCTCGGTTACGCTTGCGTTGGTCTCGTGTTGGCGCTCGTCGCGACCACTACCATCATGTCCGTCGAGGACCGCATCGCCGAACACGCCGTGTTGCAGACCATTGGGTTTTCGGGCGCCACGGTCTTTCGTCTGGTAATGACAGAAAGCGTCTTGCTCAGCGTCGCAGGCGGCGGCGCCGGAGTCATGGCCGCCATGCTCTCGCTCGAACTCAGCAGCCTCTCGATCGGGGCCGAGGCGGTCACGATCGCCTTCACCCCCTCGTTTCGCCTCGCCGCCCTGGGTCTGATCGTGTCCGCCGTAGCAGGCGCCCTTGCAGGCGTCGCCCCAGCCCTTCACGCCTCCGCGGCCGACATCGTCCCGGCTCTTCGGCGAGCTTAAACGTGCAGCAAGGCAGTTTTCCGATTTCCTGCTTGGCGCAGCCTGGCAAAATGGTCAGCTAGTCGCATGCTTTGTCAGCATGATGTCGCTCCACCAGGTGACTGTCACGTCTGAGTTGAGGTCGGCGAACGAAGGTCCCCAAACGAGATAGGTATCGATGTCGTCAACGACTTCCGAAACCGATTCCATGGCGACACGAGACGGAGAGGTTTCGGCAGGTGGGGCGGAGCAGTCAGTTAGTCGCGAACGAGACGGCGCTGCCCCCTCGGCTTCGGAGCAGGTATTCAGTTCCCTGTTTTCCCCCACTTGGAGTCTTGGGCTGTTGCTGTTCGCCTGCATTTTTCTTCCGACCGTCAAGAACTGCAATGGCAACGCAGTGTATGTATGCAGCCAACTCGCGGAGGAAGGACTTTCCGCCCCAGAGATCTACGACAAGTTCGTCATAGTGTGGCCGTTCCTGCTGGGTCTAGTCATTTGCCTTGGCACGCTAAGGATGATCTGTTCCGGAGCGCCGGTTCGGGCGAGGTTTCTGTGGTGGTCTTTCGCGGTACTGATCATCGCGAATGCAGGGCTTCTGGCATGCGGATTTGGGCCGGACATGCTCAGCGGGCTCTCCGAACTGGTGGCGGGCGAGGAAGTGGCGTGGGATTTCGATCACCTCGCGGGCCCATTGTGGATTGGTACGTCGCTCGCACTGCTCGCCGCGCTGCCGGTCACCCGGCGATACTGCCGCAACTGGTACGACTCGGCGATGTGGCTCCAACTCTGTCTCGTCCTAACCGCAGCGATCTTTCTTTCTTTTGTCTTGCCAGCCATCTTTCTGGCGGAAGAGAGGCTGATCGGCGGCAAGTTGGCCGCCGCATGCGGAGTGCTCTTGATCATAACGACCATCATTCAGCTGCTGGATGGCCGCCGCGCGTTGACTCGACTGCGCGGCGAAAGCCGACTGCGACTAAGCTTGAAGGCGATGCTGATTCTGATGCAGATCGGCGGCATGGCATGTGTTTGGATCAGTGTCGTCACGTTCGTTAATCCCAGTTTCGGACTGCCTGTGTTCCATGAGGTTGAATCGGGACCCGCCGAGCCCCCCGCTGATGTCCCGGCCGAGGTCCCCGCTGAGGAATGACTCTCTGACATCCTCAATTCGAAGAACAGTCTGCTTTTCTCGCGGCATTTGAGACTGATCGTGGGCGGCTTGTCCGAGGTGTCTGATTGGTCGGGCGGCGGGCAAGACCAACGTGGGCGGTGTGGCTCGAGAAGTAAAACCGGCAATACTGAGCAAGGGCGTCAAGAGCTACCTGATTGGCCGCGACGCAATCGGCGCCTGGGTAAACGCCGACAACCCCGTAGATTCCCTCTCGATGACGCAACTCAAGGGAATCTTCACTGGCCAGATCACAAATTGGTCGGAGGTTGGTGGTCGAGACGCGGAAATATCCGTCTACATCGTGAACCCCCAGTCCGCCACGCGGAAAGTCTTCGCTAAGGTCGTCTTGGAAGGCGCACAGTACGAGGGCAAGATCAACACGGTGAAGCCAGACGTCGCCATCCTCGACAAGGTCGCTAGCGACGTAAACGCGATCGGGCAACTCAGTTTTGCCTTCGGCGCCGGCCACCCGAAGGCCAGCGATGTTAAGAAAGTCGCCGTTGAAGGCCAAGCCGCGACTGTCGACAACCCCAACTATCCGATCACCCGACCGTTGTACTTGATCACCAAAGGCGAACCGACTGGCGCGACAAAGGCCTTCATCGAATGGTCTCTCTCGGCAGAGGGTCAAGCCGTTGTCAAGAAGTACTTCGTAGGTCGATAGTCGATTCGCAGTAGACAGTCGCACTAGGCAGTAAGCAGTAGAAAAGGGGTCTGGTCACGTGGGCATTCGAACCAAGTTTATATCTCTGGTATCCGCCGTCGTAGTCGTGTTGCTCACCGTCATGACGGTGATCATCATCTCGACGGTGACCACGCACCAGTCCCAGCAGGCTGATGGCTTTGTGGACGTCCTGAAAACTGAGCAAGGCCGGCAAGAGACCTTGCTGCGTGAGGCCCTGCTGCAAAAGGGCGATTCTTTGGCGTCTTCCCTGTCGTTGACTGCGGCAGGGTTGATCGCCAACTTTGATTACGACGGGCTGACAAAAGCAGCCGTCAACATTGAGGCCGACAAGGATGTCGTCTCCGTGGCTTTCTTTGACGAAGATGGCAAGAGACTCGGCTCCGACGAGAGCGAGGAAACCGAAGCCACTACTGCAAAGACGGGCGAGGGAACCGAGCTCATCACGAAGAAGATTCTCTCCGACGGTGAGCCGGCGGGACGAACCGAACTCGTCCTCAGCTTCGCCTCAGTCGAAGAGAGCATGACGAACATAACGGCTCGCATCGAGACAACGGTGCAGGAGATTCGAGCTGAGAACGCGAACGCCGCCTGGGCTGTCGGCGAAATCACCATCATCTGCGCCGCGGCTGCAGTCATGGCCCTTTGTCTGGCTATCTATCTCGCCGTCTCACGGATTATCACCCTCCGCTTAGGCAAGACAGTGGGAGTGCTCGAAAAGGTAGCCGAAGGCGACCTTTCACAACGGCTAGAGTTTGACAGCCAAGACGAGCTAGGGCGTTTGGCCGCCGCTCTAAACACTGCCGTAGAGTCGTCATCCAACACGCTGGAGCAGGTCAGGGAAGCTGCCGAACGAGAGAAGCAGGCGCAAGCAGAGCACGTGCGAGAGGAAAGCCGACGGCGAGAGGAACAAGAGCAGCGCAGAGCTGAGGAAGACCAGCGCAAACGGCAACAGGCGGAGCGTGAACGTGAACTGGAAGCTGAGAAGGCGAAAGCGGAGCGTCAACGCGCCGAGGAAGAGAGTCAGCGGATCGAACAAGAGCGGGTACGCGAAGCCGAACTGGCCAAAGAAGAACGCCAACGCGCACAAGACGATCGTTTGGCAGCCGAAGCACTGGGTCAAAAGGTCGGTGAACTGCTAACCGTCGTCACGGCTGCGGCCAACGGCGACCTGACCCAGACCGTTGACGTTCTCGGCGACGAGGCGATTGACGAATTGGCTGCGGGGATCAACACAATGATGGCGGATCTGTCCAGCGTCGTTCGCGAAGTAATGGACGGGGCGTCACAATTCACCGAGGGCTCGCGGGTGATCGCGGAAAGCGCACAGAGCATGGCCCAAGGAGCGCAGGACCAAAGTGCGACGGTCGAGAAAATGTCGTCGTCCATTGGCGAGTTGACCAGCTCGATTGAATCCGTCACGGCAGAGGCCACGGCTGCTAACCGCGTCGCCTCATCGACCAGCAAGCTGGCCGAGGGAGGTGGTGAAGCTGTGCGGAAGGCGAACGAGGCAATGAATCAGATCCGCAGTAGTTCCTCGCAAATAGGCGAGATCATCGCTGTGATCTCGGAAATCGCCAGCCAGACGAACCTGCTGGCTCTGAACGCAGCCATTGAAGCGGCCCGAGCTGGCGAGCACGGGTTGGGTTTTGCCGTCGTGGCCGATGAGGTCCGCAAACTGGCCGAACGTTCTAACGAGGCGGCTGGTGAAATCACATCGCTGATTCAGGAATCGGCATCGAGGGTCGAGGAGGGCGCCAAGCTCAGCCAAGAGACGTCCGAGTCGCTAACGAAGATCGTTGCGGGAGTTCAGGACACAGCCGATCGGATCAGCTCGATGGCTTCGGTGACAGCCGAACAGGCCACCAGCGCCAACCAAGTCGCCAAGTCTATCGAAGATGTGGCGCACCATTCCGAAAAGTCTGCTGCGAGCAGCGAAGAGCTAGCCGCCAGCAGCGAGCAACTGGGGGCTCAGGCGACGAATCTCAACGACCTGGTGTTCAGGTTCAAGACAAACGCGCCCGAATTTGACCTCGTAGACGACGCTCAGCTCGTATAGTTCAGCTCGCGAGTCAACGCCGCTCGAGCGGTTCAGCGACGAACTGAAGAGCGGCTGCTGGCTCCGATCTGCGCTGCTTTTTTTCTAGCCAAGACGGTTGGGCCATAGGGCAAACCGGTCTGTTAGAGCCGCCTAGAGATTCGCGTCGCGTTTTTCTTCTTTGAACCGTTCGATGGCCGGTGACCGCCGGGCAACTCGCATCGTCACGAGTCCGCCGAGAATCAACGCGCCGCCAAACAATTGGGCTGCGGTTGGTGTCTCGCCTCGTCCCGCCCAAGCGGCGACGATGGCGATCATCGGAATCAGATTCTGAATGATTGCCGCCTGCGCTGCCCCAGCATGCCGCACGCCCAAGTTCCACATCGGCAATGCAAGTCCTGAGGAAAGCACGCCGGCGTAGAGAATGACAATCCAAAGATCGACCGATTGGAGCGCCGTCAAGCTACTCTCGTACCGGCCTATGGCGACCACGAGGTGCACGGGCAAGGCGATCACGGCCGATGACGCGGCAAGCTGCATGGGCGAAATCCGCGTCAACAACGAGCGGCTATAGACCGTCCCTCCGGCCCACATTATGGCAGCCCCCAATACAGTCAGGTTGCCGAGCAAGTGTTGGGCGCCAACCGCCACATCTTCCTTCTGCAAAGCCACAATGACGGTGCCGACGAGGGCGACCGTCAAGCCGCACCAAGCCGCCACGCGCAGTTTCTCGGCGAGTAGCACACGAGCAAGCAACGCCGTCCAAATAGGCACGGTGGCAATGATTAGCGCCGTATTGCCTGTCGTCGTCCAAGCGATGCCGCACAGGAAAAGCAGTTGATAAATCGCCGAGGCAATCATGGCGTGAACAAAGATCTGCTTGAACGATACGCCGGCCTTCGGCACTGTCCCGCGCTGCCGCTCACGCAGGGCGAATGCGACGAGCACCGCCGCTGAAATCGCTAGCCGGATCGCATTGAAGACATAGACGTCGACCACTTCGAGTCCGCTTTTCATTAGCGGGATGTTGATCCCCCAAATCAAAGCGACCCCAAGCAAGGAAACATCCGGCCAAAACGCGTTGCCCCGATTTCCTCGTTTACTGTCCGCGGCTGACGATGCGTTCAAGAGTCTTCCTACGAGCAGCGGCTTGCGACTGTCCTCCTACTTCAATCGTTGTAGGCGTTCACGGTACTTTCTGTAAAGCCGCTTGTGGCGGTCATCCAGTTTCACTGGCGCCCCGGCGATGAAGGCCGCCTCCACGCGAGTCGCCGTCTCCAATGGCGTTCCATTCGTGATGATAAGCGTAGCGTCCTTACCCGCCTCCAACGTCCCAACTCGATCCCCGACCCCCAGGATTTCCGCCGGATACTGGGTGATCGCCCGCATGGCAACATCCTGCGGCAGGCCAAAGGCGCAGGACATCGCCGCATGGTAGGGCAAGTTGCGCACGTTCGACGCGCCAAAACGCCCAGAACTGGAAATACAGAACCGCACGCCCGCCTTTCGCAATCGCTCGGGAAGCGTGAATGCCTGATCGTAGGCGTCCGCGCGTCGCCGAGGGAGGCGGTACACGGCAGCGACAATAACGGGGATGTCGTAGCGTTTTAGCAGCGCTGCACATTCGCCCGCATCATAGCCGCCCAGCAAGATCATCTTGAGCTGACGACGCTGAGTAAAGGCGACGGCAGCCTGGATTTCCGCGAGTCCATCCGCTCGAATAATCAAAGGCATCTCGCCCGCAAGCACGGGAATCATGGCTTCCCAGCGGATGTCGACGGGCAAGTCTGGTTTGGCGCTCTTGATTCGCCGATATTCCTTGGCGTCATCAAAGATCTTTTCCAGTCGGGCGAGCGACTCGCGGCGCGAGTCGATTCGCTGTTGAGCGGCCTTCTTGTCCCACCACGCGCCAACGGGGGCCATCTGGGGCCAATTGACGATCATGCCGACCTCAGCCCGAACGGTAAGGTCTTCAAACGTCCAGCCGTCCAATTGCAACACAGCCGGCTTGCCGGAAATCAGCCCGCCTTGCGGCGCAGTCATCGTCAACAAGACGCCGTTAGCTCGAGTGACGGGGATCAACTCACTGTCAGGGTTGACCGACACATGGGCCTTCACATTGGGATTGAATGTCCCGGTCTCACGGTAATCGACCGTCGAACGGACCGCGTTGACTTCGACAAGCCCCAGGTTGGAGTAGGCGTCAAACATGCCGGGATAGACGTGTTTGCCCTTGGCCTCAATGATAAGCGATCCCTTTGGCGGTTTGAGATTCGCGCCGAGGCCGACGATTCGCCCGGCCTTGATTAGGATCGTGCCATTCTCGATCGCAGCTGACGAAATGGGATGCAGCGTCGCCCCCACAATCGCGACGGTGCGATCGTCAGTCTGACCGGGGATTTCTGGATTGGCCGACACGGTCGAGCCAAACAAGCAAAATGCAAACGTGATTGCGAGCACTAGCGGCAAGGGGGACTTGAGGTTGATCATTACAGTTCTTTATGGCTTGATTTGGTCTTGTGTGTGAATCTCTCAGCAAGTCATCTCGGCCCGCGCCGTTCTGCGACACGGTGAGGACCGTCGCCGGTAGGCGGCTTCAGGTCCTGCGAGACCACCGTTATTCATGTTTGTGTTCATGCCGCTCATCGTGTCGATGATGATCATGTCCGTGGCAGAAGAGATCATCTCGCGGCCAGAGTTCCTCTTCCGTGTTGTCCCGCTCACCGGGCAGCAGCATCGTCTCGCCCGAGGCCAGGATCTTCTGAATCAACACGGCTCGCTGACGGCGGTCTTCGACTCGCCTGGCCAAGTCGGCGTCACGATCGAAGTACTTTCGCCCGTCGACCCAAGTCTGTTCGCAGCGTGAAAAAACCGAGAGAGGCGGACCGCTCCAAACAACTAAGTCCGCGTGCTTCCCTTTTTCAATGGAACCGACATATTGCTCGATGCGGAGTTGTTTCGCCGGATTAAGCGTCACAAATTTCAATGCCTCTTCAGGGCTGACTCCGCCGTACTTAACCGCCTTGGCCGCCTCGTGATTGAGATGCCGGGCTAGTTCGCGGTCGTCAGAATTGAACGAAACCACGACTCCCGCCTCGTGCATCAGGGCGCCGTTATAGGGAATGGCGTCAAAGACCTCGAACTTGTACGCCCACCAATCGGAGAAGGCGGATCCCATGGCGCCGTGTTTGGCCATCTCAGTAGCGACTTTGTAACCCTCGAGGATGTGTTGAAACGTTCCAATGCGAATGTTGAAGCTCTCCAGCGTCCGCATCAAGGCGAGAATTTCGTCCTGCCGGTAACTGTGACAGTGAATCCAGCGTTTGCCTTCGAGCATTTCCACGAGGGCGTCCAGTTCAAGATCTCGCCGCGGCGGCAGCGAGACGGTCTTGTCTTTGGCCCACGCGCTGTGTCGAGCGCGATACTCCTGAGCCGCCTGAAAGGCGTCTCGCATGATCTGCTCAACGCCCATCCGGGTTTGAGGGTAGCGAGTCGTGAAGTCATCGCCCCAGTTGCTCTGCTTGACGTTCTCGCCCAGAGCAAACTTCACGCCCTGTGGCGCCTCGGCAAACT
This sequence comes from uncultured Pirellulaceae bacterium, assembly GCA_964635375.1. Lineage (GTDB taxonomy): Bacteria > Planctomycetota > Planctomycetia > Pirellulales > Pirellulaceae > CAZMNY01. Next base: position 15,839 of record CAZWOU010000152.1, read on the forward strand.
TCAACGCTTCGGAAAGCTGACCCCAACGCAGTTTGATGACTTGGTTCTGACCGCCGATCGGGTTGGCCGAACCGTGCAGGATGTTGGCTGACGTCACGCCACCCGCCAAGTGGCGATAGATAGTGATGTCGTTGCAATCCACAAAGTCGCCGATCCGAACTTCGCAGGTGATTGCTTGAGTTGATTCGTTGACGCCGCCGTCGGTGCCCATGTGGGTATGGCAATCGATAATTCCCGGCGTGATGTGCTTGCCTGTCGCGTCGACAACGATCGCCCCGTCAGGCGTGCTTAGGTTCTTGCCAATCGCCAGGATTCGGCCGTCACCGACCAGCACCGACGCGTTCTTCAAGACGCCCGCCTTGCTGCAAGTCCAAACCGTTGCGTTGTTGAACAATACGCGCCGCGGCTGCGACGGCGATTGCTGCACGCCAACGGCGCCAAGCGGATAATTCACCGCGAACGAAGCTTTTCGCTCGACCTTCTTCTTCTCTTTGGCGGGCTTCGCCTTGCTCTCTTTGTCGGCCCCGGCCTTGTCGTCATCCTTCTTCTCGGCAGAATCGACATCGCCGATTCTCTTGGCGGTTAGCTCGACAGCGACGCCATCGGACCAGACGATTTGGCCGTTGGCGACACTCGCACCGTCAGTAAGCACGGCCGTCAGTTGCACAACGCCCTCGTCACCAAACGCCCCGCCCTCGAACACGGCGCTCATCCGAGCGTCCTCAAGGGAGATTCGCAGCAGATCCGTCTTCTCCCCACCATCCTTTTTCGCCGGCCAATGGCCCTTGAGTTTTCCCAACTCGCCATTGACGACGAGCTCGGAGTCGACGTTTTTTCCTTTGTGGCTGAAAGAAAACGTCCAACGGCCTCTGGCGTCAACCTTGGGTTTCTCCTTGTCAAAACCGTACCGCTTTCCGTTGATCCAAACCGCATGCATCTTTGTCTTCTGGTCGAAGATATCACCCTCGGCCACAACCAGATTTGCCCTCATCCCCGCGGCAACTTTGCCCAGCTGACCATCAACGCCGTACATCTTCGCCGGCCGCGTGGTTAGCGCTCGCAGCGCTTCATCCCGAGGCAGTCCTCGCTCGATCGCCCTGCGGAGGTTCTTGAGAAAATCATTCGCATCCTCCAGCAGATGAGTTGTCAACGCGAACTTCACACCGGCCTCTGCCAAGCGAGCTGGGTTCTCGGGCGCCAAGTCCCAATGCAGCATCGAGGAAGTCGTCACATTCATCGCGCTTTCCACCGTGCCGACATTAGGAGGCTTTGGGAAATTGAGCGGCAAGATGATCGCGCGACCCGTCGCCTTGATCGCATCCAAGCGACGATACTCGCGGCCCGAACCTCGCAACATCATGTTCAGACCGAATTCACGAGCAAACCGATCAGCTCGCAGGAAATAGAGTTCATTGATCGCATCGGCTATCAGTAAGCGATCGGAATTGGGATAGGATTGAAGCGACGCCAGGGCGTCGTTGCGAACGATTGTCGGCAGCGATGGGTTGGCTTGTTTTGCTCGCGTCGAATCGGCGTACCAGATCGCGTCGTGCATCGCTTGGCGGGCCAGCGCCACAGCACCCATGGG
>CAZWOU010000153.1:0-17328 GCA_964635375.1 uncultured Pirellulaceae bacterium
AAGTCAGAGACTGGGCAAGTCAGAGACTGGGCAAGTCAGAGACTGGGCAAGTCAGGCAAGCATTATCCCAATTTCTTCCAGAACAGTAGCTGAGGAAAAAGGCGAGACGATCACGCTGTTCCTCGAACGATGCCGAGCCAAGATCGATACGACTTCCACAAAGGACTCAGATGATGACAGTGACTCGACGCTTCCCGTTAGCCGCCCTGATCGCTAGCGCCTGTCTGATGTTTGCTGGATGCGGCGGTGAGCCGGCGGATGAGCCGGCCGCACCTGACAACGGCCAGCCGACGTCGAATGTCCAGGAGACCCACCGAGAAGAGTTGCCCGACCGGCCGGCAGATGATGGCGCTGGCGAGGCGACCGACTCCACGGCTCAATTCAAGCCGCTTTCGGGGAAAGTGAAGTTCAAGACGGGCAACGACGAAACGGCGTTTTCCTTCAAGCCCGCCGATGACGGCGCCAAGTTGGTCGATGGCGACGAAAAAGAGCTGGCGCGGTTCAATGTCGCGCCGGCACGACTGAAGGTCAAGAATCCCGATGACTCCGAGGCCGGCAACATCCGGATTACCATGGACCGACTGAAAGTCGACGACCCCCAAGGCGGCAAGATGTTTGAATTGCAGCGCCAGCCGGACGGCGATTGGAAACTCGACGACAAGGACGAGAATCTGGTTTACAAGATAAAACGTCGCGACTACGGATATGAACTGGAGGCGCCGGACGAGACATCGTTGTTCAAAATCAAGCTAAAAAAGGGTAAGCTGTCTATCCGTGATTCGCAGGACAATACGGTCTACTCCACCAAAGACAGTTTCCCTCAGCTCTCGGCAGCGGTTATCATGATGGAAGAAATCAAGAGCCAGCCATTGAGGGCTGGGCTGGCGGTTGCCATTGCACTACAGATCGACGGGCTCGCGCCATAGTAGAGGTTTGCAAACGAGTGAAGTTTGCCAAGCCCCAGCGGAATTCATCAGCTACGCGTTTACCTTTTGAGCCGGAACGCCATGTCCGAAAAACAATGGATGCCTAGCGTCTGCAACGAATCCTCGGGGTTCTTGTTCCGACACGATTGCTTTCGACCGCCGACGGACGCGTGTTCACGATGCGGCAAACCGGTGTGTGAGGACCATCGTCGAGAAGTCGACGGCCAAGTTGTCTGCATCGGGTGCGCGAAGCGACGCGTGAATCGATCCTCTCGACAGTCGATACGAGGGCGCCGATACCACGACAGCTATGACTACGACCCCTATTTCTATGGCGGCTACCACTATCACGGGTACCATGACGATTGGCGACGTGATCGATCGTATTACGAGTCGATGCAGGGCGACCCCAATGACTTTACGGACGCCGATGCGGGCAGTTTGACGGATGTCGGCGACGAAGACTTCGAAAACGACATGAGTGAGAGCTGATGGTGTCCAGCGCGGTCGCACAACGCTGGTTCTTGTATGGGATGGGAGGAGGCTTCGGACACCTCACTCGTTCCGTCGCGTTTGCCCGCGCGCTACGGCGAATCGCGCCGCAACTTCATTTGCACCTGGTCACCAACAGCCAGTTTGCACGTGAGGATCTTCTGCAGTCAGAGCTTGGCGCCCGCGCGACGATCCACATTCTCGATCATCGCGCCGACAAGGATCACACGTGCGGGCAAGTTCGACAATTGCTCGCAGAGGTCGACCCGCATCTGTTGGCGGTCGATACGTTTCCTCGCGGACTAGGCGGCGAGCTGGCGAATTGGATAGAGGGATCTGGCGCCGTTCATGTTCTCACCCATCGCGACCTCAACCCGCAGTACGTTGATCGGTACAAGCTAAAAGAATTCGTATCGGCAAACTACGACCTGGTCCTTTCGCCGGGCGAAAGCGGGCCCTTGGCCGCCGAGCTGGCAAACGTGAAAACGGCGCCCTGGCTGATTCGCCGACATGACGAGTTGGCGCCCTTCGACATGGCTCGGCGCGAGCTTCATGCCGACCACGATCAACGGCCATTGGTTATCGTGTCGCGTAGCGGCATGCGCGATGAGAGCAGCTTTTTTGAACAAGTCGCGGCCCGTGTGCGCGATTCTCTTGGCGACCGAGTTCAGGTTCGTTTGATACGACCACCCGGCTCACCCAACTCTTCTCGAGTTGAGTCTCACGAGGTGTGGCCGCTGCTTCCATTGATTCGCGGCGTCGATGCGATTGTTGGCGCAGCCGGATACAACACAGTGTACGAAGCGCGTTGTTCCGGCACGCCCTTGTTGGCGTTCCCTCAAACGCGACTCTACGACCGCCAGAGTCATCGGCTTAGGTCGAGCGAAACAATGACCAGCATCGACGACGTCATCTCGGCAATACAAACGACTCTGGCGGAGGCCGAGCCCTGTCGCCAGATCGCCCCATTCAAGAACGGCGCCGACCAGGCCGCCAAACATTGCCTTCGAGTGGCAGCCAAAGCGGCAGCGAGAACGGTCCCCAAGCTCAGACAGACTCTTCAACCGAGTGCACAGGAGATCAGGTAATGACCGTAGATGAACAGCTACGAAGCTTGCTCGCTTACGAAGCTAACGCGAATGCTGTGCAGGTCGCGGCGGACATCGCGGTCATGGAGCAATTCGATCGCGAAAACGAGAAGAAACAAAAACTCTGGCTGATGGTCGGCATTGGCGGAATCCTCCTTCTCGGCTGCGGATTTGTCGCGGCAATCGCACTCCAAGACCAAGACTCAATGCCCATGATCGCTGGAGGAGGCGCGGTCGTTGGGTTAGTGGCTGCGATTGTCGGATTCTTCTTGTGGGCGAGATTTGGGAAATTCAACCTGGAGGACATGCGGTACCTCGTGCTCGGGAACCTGGTTCGCTTGCTCAAGACCGACATGAAAGAGGAGGACACGTTCCAGATTCGAGTTAGTTTCCGCCCCCACAATCACAAAAGCAACTACCAGCGGAGTGGCGCCGCGGGTCGGTGGAATGCAAAGTTCTACCAACACCCCTGGCTGACAATCGCCGGTCGATTGCTCGACGGAGCCAAGTTTTGCGTCACGATTACGGAGAAGCAACAAGACCGGCACCGTACGAAAACCAGTGCCAGCGGCAAGCTCAAGACCAAACACAAGACCAAGAACTCCGGTGAGGCAGCCGTTTCAATCAAGTTCAAGAGCAAACGGTACCCCCGCTTCGCCGGCGGCCAAACCGAAGTTCATCAAGCCTTGCAACTTCCCGATGGCGTCATCTTGAAATCGCTCGATTCGACTGACGAATCGCTGACGCTTCGGGTGAAGTATGGCGGGCACTATGCGTCAGGCGCCGACGAGGCAAAGGCGAGGAAATACGTCGACTTGACCGCCTCGATGCTGCTGAGTTGCTATCACATCCTCAACCAATCCAGGCGCGCGACTTAGCGTCATGCCTTGGCATGTCTCGTCTAGCCTTGTCTTGCCGATGGCGAACTGTATGGATTCTCACAGTTTAGGCTAGGGCTGCGAAGGCCAAGAGACACAATTCTGGCAAAGTACAAGAAGTTGCTCATTGCCCCTAGTTTGAGTGTCTGTTCTAATACCAGCTTGGCCAGTGGCGAATAGTGTCTTTCTAATCGCTTCGCTGGCTCGCGGCAGGAGGCCGCAAAGATGTTTTCACCCCGACGGATTTGACGTTGCTTGACGCCGATTCGCCCACGAGCGGAAACAGACCTCATTCTAGCGTCTTGTACCGGCGCACCTCCAAACCTCCAGGAGAGGACTCATGAAATTACGATTGTTGCTGTCGGCATGCCTGTTGATTGGCGCCGTTGCCATCCCCGCGAACGCCCAAGACAAAACGGACGCGACCGCTACCAAGGACGCTGCCAAGACTCTTGAGGCGGTCAAGAAGGACCAAAATGACAGCGCTAAGCTGAACAAGTACTTCTCAACTGAATTCTCGGCAATCTTTCAACTCGTCCAATCCGGCAAAGCCGCAAAGGCGGAGCAGGCTCTTGCGACTCTAGAGACGGTTATCAAAGGGCTTTCGCCCGATGACGCGAAATCAAAACAACTAGTTGGCCGAGCCAAGACGACCATCCCTTTCTTCCGCAGCCAGATTGAGCTTGCTCGCACGAGCGCCGAAGATCTGCGAAAGAAACTCGATGCCAATCCAGCGGACATCAAGTCGCTATCGCTGCTCGTCAAGAAGGCCAGTATGGAACTCGGTTCACTCGCTCGCTCCAAACCGAAGGTTGTCAAAGAGAAACTTACCGAATTGAAGACCTACATCGCCGCTTTGGCCGACAAGGTGGACGATGCCGCGAAGAAGAAAACCATCCTAAGCCAGACTCGCTCGTTGGCGGGAATCGAACGAAGCATCGCCTCGTCGCTGAAACTTGCGGAGCTGGTCGGCAAGCCCGCGATGGACTTGAATGTAAAAGCTTGGGTCAACGGCTCGCCGCTGACGGCAGCCGACATGAAGGGCAAAGTTGTCCTTCTCGACTTCTGGGCTGTCTGGTGCGGTCCGTGCATCGCCACCTTCCCCCACTTGCGCGAATGGCAAGAGAAGTATGGCGAGAAAGACTTCGTCATGGTCGGCTTGACCCGCTACTACAAGTACAAGTGGAACGACGCCACTGGCCGCGCGAGCAAGGGCGATGCGACCCCCGAGGAAGAGCACGCCATGCTCGAGAAATTCGCTGAGCACCACAAGATTCACCACCGCTTCGCTGTGCAAACCGATAGCAAGGCCTCCTCGTACTACGGAGTCTCGGGTATTCCCCACGTCGTCGTCATCGACAAAGAAGGCGTCGTCCGAATGGTCAAAGTCGGCTCGGGTCCGGCGAACGCCAAGGCCATTGACGGGTTGCTCAAGCAGTTGCTCGAAGGCTAGACCCTTCGCGACAATCAGTAATTGACATTGAGACCGGCTGGCCCACTTGGCCTGCCGGTCTCTCTTTCGTTGTAGCCGGAGGTGACAGAAGCCAAGGAGTCAGGAATCAGAAGTCGGTGCGAGACAATTGGCGAACTCTATTGTGTCTCAGTCGGCAGCGCAGGCAACGTTTGCAGCTCAACCATACGGCGATACTCAGGGCTGCTCTGCAGAAGTTCGTGGTGGCGCCCAATGGCGACAAATCGCCCTTCGTCCAAGACTGCGATACGATCCGCCAGCCCAATCGTGCTCATCCGATGGGCGATCACAAAGCAGGTTCGTCCTTCCATCAGCCTGGCCAAGCTGGATTGGATTAGCGACTCACTCTCGCTATCGAGGTTGCTGGTCGCTTCATCGAGTATCAAGATCGTCGGATCGGCCACAAGCGCCCGGGCGATGGCCAATCGTTGCCTCTGTCCTCCGCTTAGCTTGACGCCGCGTTCGCCGATTACTGATGCGTATCCCTGTTCAAGCTTGCTGATGAACTCTTCGGCATTCGCCGCGACCGCTGCCTCGGCAACCTGTGACTCACTAGCACCCCGCCGACCGTATCGAATATTGTCGTCAATCGCACCGTCAAACAGAAACACATCCTGCTCGACGATTCCCAACAGTTGGCGGAAACTATCGATGCGGATGTCGCGCAGGTCGCGTCCATCGAGTTGGATGTTGCCAGTCGTCGGGTCGTAGAACCTGGCAATCAAGTTGCAAAGCGTGGTCTTGCCGGCCCCGCTGCGACCGACAAACGCAATCGTCTCACCTGGCTTCACATCCAGATTAATGTCCTCAAGCACGACGCGGTCCGAGCCGGGGTAACGAAAACTGACGCCGTTGAGCGTGATGCCGCCGACCACATCTTGCCTACTCAACTGCACCGCTGAATTGGAATCCGCCATCTCGCGTTCTTCGGCGAGGACGTCCAGGATTCGATCGAGGCCGGCAAGGTTGTTTTGGAATGTCGCGGCGCTCGCAACCAGCGTGGCCAAAGGGCCCAGCAACATGGCGAGGTAGAATAAGAACATCGTGAGATCGCCAAGCGTCATTTCGTTCTGCAGGATGCGGTAGCCGCCGTACATCAACAGCATCGTCGACGCGGCCGGGATTAATAGTTCCCAAATCACCTCGATCACGCGAGTCCAGAGCCAAACGAACAACTGTTGTCGCACGAGCAAGTTATTGCCTCGCACGAATCGCCCCGATTCCATCCTTTCTCTGGCGAACGCACGCACGATGCGCATCCCTCCGAAGGCCTCCGTCGCAGTGGCGTCAATCTGCTGACGCTGAGCTCGCACGTCTCGCCAGAGGGGGCGAATTCGATGGATCCATGTCCGGTGAGTCAGGTAGACGACCGGCAGCAACATGAGCCCTCCAAGCATCATCCGCCAGTCGACGATGATCAGAATCAACAAGCTGCCGACCAACTGCACAATCGCTCGCCAGGGGTTGTAGAGCATGCTGAATATCAGGTCGGCGGAGCCACCGGTGTCCTCTCGCAGCAAACTCGTCGCCCCTCCTGTCTTCAGTTCGTAAATCCGTTGAAGCGGAAGCCGCAAAGTATGCTCAAAGAGCTTCTTGCGCAAGGAAACCTGCACCAAGTTGACGGCTCGAGTCGCCCACCAACGGCTCATCAGATGGATGACTGTCGCTAATGCCGATCCAGCGACAACGAGTCCTCCGATCATGAACAGCAGAGTGGCTCGCTGTTGAGGAATGGAATAGCCCATCACCGTTTTGGGCAACGGCTCTTCGCTTAGGATGAGGTCCACCGCGACCTTGATGGCGGCTGGCGGAGCGAGCTTGAGCAGAGTGGCGAACGTGAGCATGCCGAGAGCCCAAAGGACGGCCCGTCGATTGCTGTCCAACAGCCCCCAGAATCGCTTCAGTAGCTCGCCAAATCCGCGTTGCCGCGGGCCACTCGGTTTGGGGCGGTCGCCGTGTCGACCACGGGCCGAGTCGGCTGGCGACTCGTTGCGTTTCCGCTCGCGATAGGCTTCGAATTGACGTCGGCTCGTCGGTTGTTGCATTTGTTTTCCCAGGCGAATCCGCTCGCCGGGCCCTGTTGCTCAGCCGAGTCGATCCATGGGCCAATGGTAGCAACTTAACGGCTCTTGGCGAGGGCTGGAGGCGAGTTGGGCCCACCTGCCGGCTGGACTTCCCCCTAGAGGGGGCGAGCGCGCGTGCCCGCACGCATATTGTGCAGTTCAGACTGAAGAGAGAGGACTCTTGTCTCCATCAGGGGACTGTGTTGAGTCGCGTGTCAATCGGCCCCATAATGATGGGCTAGTCAACGCGCAGCCCCAATGAGGATCTTCCCCCATGACGTCCGCCAACAGACGAAGCTCGGTCCAAGCGTTGACGTTCTGTTCTTTCCTAGCAGCCTTGGCCATACCGGCATTTGGGCAAGCTCCGAACTCGCCGGCGGTGCAACGACTGCCTCGCGAGAATCTGTTGTTGTTTCGCGCAGAGGACGGCAAGGCGGCCAAAGTTCGCTCAACAGCCGACTGGCTGCTCCGGCGAAAGGAAATCATCGACGGCGTCCGGCAGATCATGGGTCCCAATCCGCCAGAGGAGAAGCGATGCAAACTGGGGACGAAAGTGATCGAGGAAGTGGACTGCGGCAGCTATGTGCGCCGATTAATCACTTACGCTTCCGAACCGAACAGCCGAGTACCCGCTTACCTCTGCATTCCTAAGACTCAGTTGAAAGCGAATCCGAGCAGGACCGCGGCGGTGCTTTGCCTCCACCCGACCGACAACCAAGTGGGGCATAAGGTCGTCGTTGGACTCGGCGGGCGGGCGAATCGACAATACGCAAGCGAGTTGGCGGAGCGAGGCTATGTGACTCTCGCCCCCAGCTACCCACTGCTGGCCAACTACCAACCGGATGTGATCAAGCTGGGTTGGAAGTCCGGTACGATGAAAGCAGTCTGGGACAATATGCGAGGCATCGATCTCCTCCAATCGCTGGACTATGTCGACCCAGAGCAAATTGGCGCCATCGGCCATTCACTCGGAGGACACAATTCCGTTTTCACGGCAGTGCATGATGACCGTATCAAAGTTGTTGTCAGCAGCTGCGGACTCGACTCATTTCTCGACTACTATGGCGAGGCGGAACGCGTGTGGATGCCGGAAAAAGGGTGGACTCAAACTCGCTACATGCCTAAGCTTCGTGAGTATCGAGGGAGATTGAAAGAGATTCCGTTTGACTTTCACGAACTGATCGGAAGCTTGGCCCCTCGTCCGGTGCTGATCATCGCGCCTTTGCACGACAGCAATTTTCGTCATGAGAGCGTGGACCGCGTGGCAAAATCGGCCTCAGCCGTGTACGCCCTGTACGGCGTCGAGCAGCGAGGGGAGAAGCTCCGCGGTAAGGATCGACTTCAGGTGCTGCATCCCGATTGCCCTCATGATTTCCCCCTAGCGATGCGTCAGGCAGCCTACGCCTGGATCGACCGCGCCCTAAAGAAATAGCGAACAGAGACTGCATGACGGCCATGGGCCGAACGTGTGATCGATGAGAGGCTCGGTATGATCCTGCATGTCGATATGGACGCTTTCTTTGCTTCCGTCGAGCAGCGAGAGCAACCGGAGTTGCGAGGTAAGGCGGTCATCGTTGGAGGCGCCCCGAATAGTCGAGGCGTCGTGTGTGCCGCGAGCTACGAGGCGAGAGAATTCGGAGTTCATAGCGCGATGCCCTCGTCCAGGGCAGTACGGCTCTGCCCCCAGGCGATCTTCCTGCCGCCGCGAATGTCACTCTACGGTTCGGTCTCCGCAGAAATCCGAGAAGTCTTCCACCGTTTCACGCCGCTCGTCGAACCCCTGTCCATGGATGAAGCGTTTCTGGACGTCTCCGCATGCGAACGACTTCATGGCTCGGCCCCGTCGATCGGCAGGCGAATCAAGGAAGCAATTCGGACCGAGCTGAATCTGGTCGCATCGGTTGGCGCGGCGCCGAACAAGTTTCTCGCCAAGTTAGCCAGCGACGCCGAGAAGCCGGACGGGTTTGTCGTCATCGACTCGGATCGCAGCCAGGACTTTCTAGACCCCATGCCGGTCCGCAGGCTGTGGGGCGTTGGCAAACGAGCGAGTGAGAAGCTGGAGGCAGTGGGAGTCAGAACGATTGCTGATGTGCGGGCGGCGCCCATGGATTTGTTGCAGTGCTACTTTGGCGAGCAAGCCGAGCACTTTTGGAGGCTGGCTCGCGGCCTCGATGATCGCCGGGTTACTCCAGACCGGCAAGCCAAATCCATCTCGCACGAAACCACGTTCGCCGATGACGTGGGCGACCTGGCCGTGTTGCGGAGGTGGGTCATCATGCTGGCTGAGCAGGTAGCGTGGCGGCTTCGGCGCCACCAGTTGTTCGCCGCGACGGTTCAACTAAAAGTGCGATTTTCGGATTTCCAAACAATGACTCGCTCCAGTAAGCTCGCCGAGCCGAGCGACGGATCACAAGAAATCTGCGACATCTCGACAGACATGCTCGCCCGCTGTCTCCAGAAGGAAAGGCGTCCCCTGCGACTGATCGGCGTTGGAGTGGGCGGCCTGCGAAATCGGGGCAACCAACAGCAGCTGTTGTTCACCGCGGAAGAGGCCGCCGCACAGCACTCACTCGACTCGGCCGCAGACGCCATTCGCGAGAAGTTCGGCAAATCGTCCTTGCGACGAGCCAGCGGTTTGCGCCCAGACGAGTCGTAACGCCAAAAGCCCAAGCAGCGCTGATTAGACCTCGTGGCAGGCGCTACAACCGCGGAGGAGTCTAGCCATCTTGGGGACGCGACTGGGCGCGTCGATATGTTCCTGCGAAAAGCGATGGCACCGAGTGCAGCAAGAAAAAACGGCGGCCGAACTCGACGCCTCGGTCGGCACCGCTCTATCAGTCGAATTCGCCGCGTCAGTCGAATTCACCGCGTCAGTCGGACGCGTTTGACAGGCTTGGACCAAGTCAAGATTTGACAGCATGGCCAAGCCGATCGGGGTTGGATTGGGGGCTGCGACGTTTTGCTGATATGCGAGTGGCTGAACGCTTGGCGCCTTTGGCGAGGCGAGCAGGAGGCCTAAGACCAATCCAACAATTGCGGCAGCAACGACGCTGAGAGGGTCGATGCGTCGCATCAAGAACGGCTTGGTTGCGTGGGGGCGTTCTTTTCGAATTCGATTCATCACCGATTCGACCGGCGCCCGTTCAGCTCGCTCCAGTTCGCCGCGGTAGCTGGGCAACGATTCTTGGTCGCCAAGCACTTCATGAAACAGGTCGACCGACGGCCGCAGCGCCTCTGCGAGTCGGCGACAATCGTGGCAGGCCCGCAGATGGGCGTCAACCAGATTGTCGTCGCTGTGGCCAGACGGGAACGGCCCTCGTGTGAGCGCCTCGAAAACATGATCACAGTCGAGTAGGCGTAATGTCATGACGGATTCTCCCGTGACAACTTGGTGGTTGGATCGAGCGGTGGTTGACGCGGCGAATCTCCGCTTGGAAGTTGTTCCGCCATCTGAGTTAATCCCCAGCGAACTCGGTTCTTCGCGGTCGAGAGGCTGCAGCCCATCGAATCGGCGATCTCCTGAAACTTGAGGCCTCCGTAGAACCGCAAGCGGAGCGCATCGGCTCGCTCGGGCGGCAACTGCCTCAGGATCGCGTCGAGCCGTTGGGCCTGGTCTTTCTCAACAAGCTCCCGTTCCGGGGTCGATTGCTTTGGATCGATCAGAAGCCGCTCCCAATCGTCAGGCGTCGCCTGCTGGTTCATCTTGGATTGGCGTCTCGCGTGTTTGGCGAACGCGCGACGGCATTGGTTGAGCAGGATGGTCCACAGCCATGTTCGAAAACTGAACTGAGAGTTGTAAGTGTGCAGTGAGCGATAGACGGCGAGAAAGGTCTCCTGTACCACATCCTCGGCCCATTCCGGCTGGCCCAAATGGCTCTCCGCCACGCGCAGCAGCGGACGCCGGTAACGCCGAACCAGCAGAACAAACTGGTCCTGGTCACCGGATAGGACTGCGGCCGCCACCGCACCATCGCTGGGCTTGCTGGAGTCGATTGTCTCTACTCGCCAAGGAAACGGTACTTAGTCTTATAGACCCTCGCTCGCCAATTAGTCTATTTCGCGGCCAAGATTTCTCTAGCCCGAAACGAATGAACTTGGCAGGAGTCCATTTCTGGCGGGATGTGGTTCGGTCCATCAACCTCGAATCAGAGGGGCCGTGACGAGCCCAAATACGCTCAGACTGCCCTGGCTTCCAACGAATGGTCGGCTAGAATGGACGTTTCGCGCCCTCCCAAGTAGTTTGACGTTACTGAGGTGCGGTTTCTTCCCAGCAGCGGATTATTCTCGGAGACGATGACTTCATGGCCGAAAACCAGCGGTCGAATACGGATGTTCCAGGCGTGATTGAAGTCGATCTTCGGCAGCCTGCTGTCGCCGCTCTGTGGGCGTGGATTTTGCCCGGGGCAGGCCATTTCTACCAACGACGCTACGCCAAGGGCGTCATTTTTCTCGTTTGCATCTTGTTTACGTATTTCTTCGGGCTGGCCCTCGGCGGCGGTCGAGTCGTCTACGCATCGTTCCGAAGTGAAGACTTTCGCTGGCAGTATGTGCTGCAATTGGGCGTCGGCGCGCCGGCTCTGCCCGCTCTCGTGCAAAGCTACCGCGTACGGCAAGGCAAAGGGACCCTCTGGCCGCACATTATGGCGCCGCCAAGGAACGTACAGGCCGAATTCAACGACGACCTGGCCCAATGGCACTATGGCCTGCACGCGTTTTTCGAACTAGGAACGCTCTACACGATGGTGGCCGGGCTGCTCAACGTGCTGGCGATCTACGACGCCTATGCTGGCCCCCTTGTCATTGTCAACGAAGGCGATCGCGATCGGGCGCCCCCGCGAAAAGGGACGGCCAAGAATAAAGACAACACTGATCAGCCTGCGGGCGATTCCGCCAAGAAGACCAAGAATTAGTCTCGACAGTGCTGCTGAAGTCTCGATAGTGCTGCTGAAGTCTCGATAGTGCTGCTGAAGTCTCGATAGTGCTGCTGAAGCTCGACAGTGCTGCTGAAGTCTCGACATCCTAGTTGCAAAGCGTCACTGCCATCGACCCGACCATGCAGGGAATCCCGCACATGCTACTCTTCGCTGATATGTTGCACCTGTGGTACGCCTTGCCGCTGCTGGTTTCCGTGAGTCTGGTTTACGGGGCCACGCGCCACGAACTGATGGGTCCCATCCTGGAGAACTCCATTCGCTCAGCGATTTGGATTAGCGGATTCATGGCCATGATCTTCGCGCTGCTCTTCTGCGCGTCCTGCGGACTCTAAGCGTAACCCCGCATGCTTTGCCCGCCTGCAGCTCCCACCGGTGCCGCCTTGCACCTATGCCGCCTTCAACTCACGGCTTTGGTTGGCGAAGTTGATCCAGTCGACGATTTCAGCCAGATCGGGCTTCTTCCCACCGCGGAGAATACGGCGCCCTTGTTTGCTGTCGACCATGGTGGTCACGGCCTCAAAAAGTTCCTGCGAGTCGACGCCGGAAAGTTCCTCAACCGTTTCGTAGCCGCAAGCGACAAGGAATTGGGCGTCGTGGCCTCGAATCTCGGGAACCCGACAGACCCACTCGGCTTGCCGTTGCCATAGTCGCACCGTCTCCGAGTTCACGCGGCGGTGATCCAGTTTGCTGGTGATGGCCGCCGGCTCGCCTTCGAGCAGGTCGCCAACGGTGACCACGCCAACCTTCGCAAGATGTTCAGCCATTTTGGGCCCGATCGATGGGGCGGCTTCAACATAGCTCTTTCGACCCAAGTGAAACTTGAGGTCCGAGGACGATTTGCCGCTGGCCGGGCTGTCGCTCTTGGCCACTTTGCTCGACGATCGACTCGGTCGCGGCGCCGTTGATCGTTTGCGAGACCGCTTTTCGGCCGAAGGCCGAGGGCGGCGACCGGAGGGCGACGCCCCGCGACGGCTGGACCGTTCGCCTTGATCCTTGGGACCGAAGACGCTTAGACTTCCATGACTGGTCCCGCGCGTTCGTTCTTTGGCGTCGCGTAGTGCCTGCTGCCGCTCGGTTTCACGATGAAACTCTCTCGATTCTCGGGCTGAACGAATCCAATTCGCAACTCGCGCGAGCTCAAAATCGTCACCCGAAACCAACAGCGCCCGCCCTTCCGTCGTGCGGACAAACGCCTCCACCCGACTCAACAATTGCTCGGATGTCATGCGGCGAAGTTGCTGGGCGTCCTGAATTCCGGCACACACGAGAATCCGGACGTCGTACGGCCTCAAATTGATCACGTCACAGAGCAGTCCAGACACGCCCTGACAATGTCGCAACTGGGCGGACGTGAGCGGGACGTTGCTCCAAGCCGCCAGGTCTTCGACAGAAACCGACAGGAGATCGCCAATCGTGTCGACGCCGTGCCCGCGCAACTCGCTGGCCGCTTCGTACTCCAAGTCAGGAGTCTCCTCGATTGGGTCTGTGCGCTCCAGGTAGTAGGTGTCGTCGGGGATGCCGTCGCCAAACGTCGGCTCTTCAACAGCCTCGACGGCCACTGGTTTTGTCATTGCCGGCGAAGTCGAGGTGACGGTGGAGCTAGCCAACGGCGCCACTCGGACACCGATCGACTCGCAGCGAGTCGCGGCGAGTTCCCACCCCGTGGTCGAGAGGATCTGCCGATCTGATTCGGCGTAGCGCTTCAGCACGCCAGCCACAATGGCAATGCGATCCTCGTCAATGTGGGCGAACAGGTCGTCCAAGATCATGGGGCAGCGGACGCCCTCACGCTGCAGGTGAGCAACCGACGCCAAACATACGGCTAGGTGGGCAAGGTCGCGAGTCTGTTGAGCGACCGCCTCCCATGTGTAGCTCTTTCCGCTGCGACTCTCGACGAGCAGTGCTCCCGTCTGCAGCGATCTCTGCAAGGCGACAAAATCGTTGGATGTCAACTCGCGAAGGTAATGCGAAGCCTCCACCAGCACGTTGACGGTTCGCCGATTCGATCGAAGTTGCTCGATCTGCTTCACAAGAACGTTGATTTCGTCGTTCAGAGCATTCCACTCGGTTAGTCGATTCGAGTGTCGCGCGTCAAATTCACGCAACTCGGCCCGCTTCTCCGCCACCACCGCGTCAATGTCGCAGGGCCTGCCAATCGTGTTTAATTCACCCTGTATCTCAGTCAGTTGCGTTCGATGCTCCTCCGCCTCGCGATTCAATTCGCCGCGCGTCGCTCGGAGTTCCTCAAGTTGGTAGTCGATTTCGCCTAAACGACGTTGAACGGCTTCCCAGTCTGTAGCGAAGTCAAACGATCTGATCGAAACCAAATCAAACAGAGCATCGTTGTCTTCGACCTCGCACAACTCGCTGTGCTCACGAACGATTCGAGCCAAAGCGGATGGATCGACTTCGCCCAGACGTCTCAGAAACTGATTGCGTCGCTTGACTAACCGCTGCAAGTATTGGGTCACTTCAGTGTGGCAGCGGCGAAGTTGCTTGAGTTCGCTGTTCATCGCATTTCGGCGATACTTGTACTGCTGGCGACTCAGCTCCTCGCACAACTCAAAGAGATGGTCGCGTAGATCACGTATGGAATGGTTGCAGTCGTCGTGCAGCTTGCGACACCCACAATGTGAGACCGCTTGCGGACTCGCCTCAAACGACTGGATGCTCGTCTTCAAGTCGGTGATCAGCTGCTCCATGGCTGCGATTCGCCCGGCCGGACCGCCAAGCTCGCCGTTCTCATCCCCGCCAGTCGCCCATTCAACCAACTCCGTTCGAATCCGGTCGCGGCGTTCCACGACGTCGGCCAGGACGCGGTTCCAACGCAACATCTGCTCCGTGGTTCGACTCAGTTTCGTCTGCAGTTCACAACTCAGCTCTTCGTCCGTGTTCCGCTGAAGCTGCTCGTACTGTCTCAACAAGTCTTGGTGCTCGGCGTCGATGGCGTTGATTTCAAGCTCGATCGCGTCCAGGCGCCGATTGGCGTCGGCCAGCGATCCCTCCCGTATGACGGCCAGCTGTTCCAGCTCGGCCCGACGGCGTTGAGACTTGCCACTTCGCTCGCCCCATTGAGATTCGATGCCATCGATCTCTGCGAGCAATTGTTCGCGGCGCCGAGTGATCACGTTGAGGGGCGAATCGCCCTGCTCGGACCGCACCCAGTCCGCGCGGCGAGATTCCAGAACCGCCAACCGCCGCTCGACCTCCCGGACCGCAGACGCATTACCTGAGTGTTGGGTCAAGGCGGCCTCGGCTTCTGCGACGGCGCCCTCGATGTCGCAGCCCTGGCGGAACGCCGCGTGAAACACCTTGTCGCACAACCGTTCAGACAGTTGGGGCAGCACTTGTTCCGTTGAGCGATGAGGAACCGCGCCGTCACGCGGACTCAAGGATAATTCGCTGCCAACACCTGCCCGGTATTTGCGAGTCAATTGGTATCGGCCATCGTCACAACTGACGAGCAGCGAGCCAGTCAGATCGTTCAGCCCGTTCGATGAAGCCGAACGCCCCTTCGCGAACGAACGAACAAACTCGGTAAGCGTCGATTTTCCCGACAACGGCGATCCCAGAATTACGTTGAGTCCGGGAGATAGTTCTTGAACCGTCAACTCACTGCAATTACCGGTCCGATCAAGCTGAATCTGCTGAATTTGCATCCTTGCATCCTCCTGTGTCAATGCGGGGTCAGGAGTCTACACTTTCGCCCACGAATCTCAAATCTCGATTTACAGCAACCGGTGGAGTGCTAGCACGCTTTTGACATCACACGTGCAATCCGGCCCGCGTAATCGTTGCAATCCGCGCATTCGCTTTACGAGGACGAACGACTGAGTTCTCGGCTTTGCCGCAGGAGGCCATGACCCAATATCCGCTGGGAGTGACTTAGGCTTTGGCGAATACTTTACTCTACGAGACAGGTGGCGGTTCCGATGTTGCGGAATGTGTCAATTCGAGCCAAGGGCATCATACTGGCCGTGGCCACCGTCTGCTTGGCGTTGACGACGACGGGCGTCTTTCTGTTTGTCTACAACATGGGGGCGATCCGAGACGACACGGTTGAGCGTCAGCAGTCGCAAGCGCGAATGCTCAGCCATCATTGCGTGGCGGTATTGGCGGACAAAGACGTCGAGGGCGCCAGCGTTCTTCTAGATTCTTTCAGTATGTTGCCGTCGGTTGAACGGGCTGTGCTCTACGACAGCGACGGTGTGGAATTCGCGCGGTACCCAAACCGGGGGCTGGAGGACGCATCTCGCTTGCAACTCAAAGAGTCGACGACGTATACGAGCGACGGCCGACTTGAAATACAGCGGTCCGTTTTCGACCATTCGGGCGAGCAGATTGGGACTCTCTTCATTCGCTCGGGCATGGGCGTCTACTACGCTCGATTCCGCGATCACATCGCGATCATGTTGACGATTCTGGTCGGCTCGCTGCTGCTGTCGGTCCTGTTGGCGGAACGCTTGCAGCGGGGCATTCTCCATCCAATCCAACTGCTTGCCGACGCGTCTCATCGCATTCGCGACGGGCAGGACTATTCGATTCGAGTGGAGCATCAGAGCGACGATGAACTGGGGCAACTCTGCCAAACATTCAATGGTATGGTCGAGGAAATTGGGGAGGCAAAGGAGGCTTTGGACTTCGCCAATGAGCGGCTTGAGCGTCGAGTGGCTGACCGAACCGCGCAACTAACACAAGAGATCGAACGTCGCGAGCAGGCTCAACATGAGATGGAGCTAGCACGGGACGAAGCCGTTTCGGCGAACCTGGCCAAGAGTCAATTTCTGGCCAACATGAGTCACGAAATCCGCACGCCGCTCAATGGCGTTCTGGGGTTCACCGATCTCTTGGTCAAAGGGGCCGATCAGGGCGACGAGCAGCTGCGGCGAGACTATCTCCAGACGATTTCCGGCAGTGGGAAGCATTTGCCGGTCTTGATCAATGACGTCCTGGACATCTCCAAGATCGAAGCCGGGCAGATGGAGGTCGAGCACGCTGCCTGTTCGCCTCATGAGATCATCAACCAAGTCGTCAGCATCCTGCGGGTGGACGCGCAGAAGAAGGGCCTTGAGCTTGACTATGGATGGAACAGTCCGGTGCCGGAGCACATTGTCAGCGACTCAGCCCGCTTGCGACAGATGGTGATGAACTTGGTGGGCAACGCGATCAAGTTCACCGAGATGGGGCGGGTGTCGATTGATGCGAGCGTGGACGAGGAGCAGAGCCGTCTGGGCATTGCCGTGAGTGACACGGGGGTCGGCATCGGTGCGGATCGTGTCGAAGCAATCTTTGACCCCTTCGTTCAGGCCGACACATCGGTGACGCGAAAGTTCGGCGCCACCGGGCTCGGCTTGGCGATCAGCAGAAGGATCGCCAACGCGCTTGGCGGCGACATCGAGGTCGCCAGCAAGCAGGGCGCCGGAAGCACGTTCTCTCTCAACGTCCAGGTGAGCGACCTCGAGAACACAGTCTTTCA
>CAZWOU010000154.1:0-17165 GCA_964635375.1 uncultured Pirellulaceae bacterium
TCGGTCCGTTCCAAACGATGGTCTTTGCCGGGGCGATTTCGGCCGCGTAGAGTTCGGCCGTCTTGGGACCTATGTCCAAGCCCTCGAAACCATCCGGAATGCAGCCAGCTGTCACAACCTGCTTTTGACAATCGGCCGAAAATGCGTCACCACAATGGGTGTCGATAGGCAGAACCAGCCGATCGCCCCCTTCCTCAATCAGGCTCTTCGCTAAAGCCACCTGCCCTTTCTCGACTAAGCTGTTGCCGACGGCTCCACCTTTGGCCAACGAGAACGTATAGGCCATGGCGCCGCCGATCAGAATCTTGTCGCAAATCCCAAGTAGGTTTTGGATTACCTTGATCTTGTCGGAAACCTTGGCGCCCCCCAAGATGGCGACGAACGGTCTCTCGGGTTCGCTGATCGCAGATGTGATCTGGCGAATCTCGTTCTCGACGAGGAATCCCATCAGCCGAGGCTCGCCTTGCATTGCGTTAGGGACGGCCAACATCGACGCGTCCTCGCGATGGCAGGCGCCAAAGGCGTCATTGCAGTAGATATCGGCCAGCGAAGCCAGTGACGCGGCGAAAGCCATGGCGCCCCCCTTCTCGCCCGGATTGAACCTAAGGTTCTCGAGCACCAGCACATCGCCGTCGTTCAGCGAGGCGGATTTGGCTTTGGCCTCCTCGCCATTGACATCGGCAGCGAAGGCAACAGGAATATCCAACAGAGTCGCCAACCGATTCGCAGCGGGCTTCAAGCTGAATTTCAGGTCATCGCCCTTGCCTTTCGGCCGCCCGAGATGACTCATCAGAATCAACCGCCCGCCCCGATCAATCACCGAACGTATGGAGGGCAACGCCATCCGGATGCGGGAGTCGTCGGTGACATTTTGTTCGCCGTCGAGCGGTACGTTGAAGTCAACACGCATCAGCACGCGCTGCCCCTGCACATCCACCTGATCAATCGTCTTCTTCGCCATTGCCTTGAACTCCGTTCCAGTTTCCTGTGGGGAAGGTCATTCTAGCAGCACCCCGTGACCACTCCGAGTGGGGCGCGCCGGAAGGAGGCCCGTCGCGCACCATGGGCAATGCGAGGTCGGCGTTTCGGTCCTATTCCGAGCGGTCCTATTCCCCACTGACTGGCAGCGAATCGCTTCGGTTGTCTCAGCGCCAAAGCACGTCAGCGCCACAACACGAATGGCCGCCCGTTGGGACGCGCCAGCTAGGACAGCTTCCAAATGGCCTGGCGCAAGACGGCCATGGCCGAGTCGGGTCTGACCTCGTACCAGATCGTCAGCAAACGGCCGTCAGCCAGCTGCACGGTCGAAGGATACCCCAGATCGCCTCCAGGACCATCGGCGGAAATGGTCAACGGGTCTGACCAACTTTCCCCCTCGTCATCGCTTACGCGGGCCTGATTGCCAAACGGTTTTCGTCGGTAGCCATAGGACATCAACAGACGCCCATCGGCCAATCGGAGCAAGTGCGAGGGCAGGCCCCAAACACCAATCGAGCGGGGGACGGACCAAGACTTGCCACCGTCATCGGAATGGGACTGAAGCGTTTCTCTCGTGTTTTTGGCGTTATGATTGCGGATCTGGGCGATCAACTTGCCCGATGCACATTCGACAGCGTGCAGTTCATGATAGTTCTCTTTCGTGTCGCCGCCGCGGGTGGGAATCTCGCTTAGCCATTGCCAGGTGGCGCCGTCATCGGTCGAATGACAAACACCGACTCGATTGTCCGCCCAAAGGGCTTTGCCCGCGTACAGCATTCGCCCATCCTTCAGCCCAACCGGGCCGTGGGGCGAATTGACGAGGCAGCGGTACGGCTTCGACCAGGAAACGCCGCCATCGGTCGAGCGCAACATCCACACGCCCAGAGCTTGCTTTCTCGTTGCGGCCGACACGCGATTATGGGCGCCATCCCACCGCGCCAATTGGCTTGCGCTCCAGCGGTTTCGATTCTTGTTGAGAATAGGTTCGTACGCCAGAGAAGTGAAAGTGGTGGCGAGCAGAGCCTTCCCGCTTGGCGTCTCCACCACGCCCGCATCCCGATCATCGATAGGACCATCCGCGATCACCCTCGGGAACGACCAAGTAGCGCCTTGATCCGCCGATCGCATCAGTTCGACGCGACCGAAGGGGCAGACGTGAGCTTGTCGTCCGCCGGAACAGACGAGCAGCAACTCTCCGTTCTTGCGCTGAGCGACCGTGGGCCAGCCGTGGTATCGGGCCGGTTGCATGCTAATCGAGCGGATGGAATCGACTGCGGCCGCAGGCGCGTCGTCTGCCAGGCCGTTCCTGGGCGAACTGGCGGATGCCACACCAACCGCGGCTGCGACGCCAATAGCCTGTCGTCTGTTGATGAGTCTGCTCATGAGATCTCCTTTGAGGCTTGGCGCGACGACTGCCAGGAGACGGATGCCGCTTTCGGCTCAAGTCGCGTCGTCGCTATTGGGCGGAGTCAGTTGGCCCCAACGTTTGAGTCGGTAGGAACGAATGCAATACAGAGCGGCGTAATAGGACGGCACAGCCAGAATACCACCAATAACGATGCCGCCAAGCCAGAGCGGCGCGGCAATTTCGGTGCAGCGCGACCAATAGAAGGAGACCATCGGCCACCACTCGGTGGGCGGATGGGCCAGTTGACGCCACCATTCACCACCCACTGCTTCTTGGGCCAGCAGCTTGCGGCCAACCGTGTAGCAGGTGAAGTAGATTGGAATCAAAGTGGCCGGGTTGGATATCCAGACGATTGGCAAACCGACTAGTTTGTTGCCTCGCAGCAGCCAGGAGAAGAAGACCGTCAACGGCATTTGCACGCCAACGGTTGGCGTAAACGTCACAAACATGGCAATCCCAACTCCCATCGCAAGGCGATGTGGGGGATCGTCCGCATGCAGGACGTTGTGCAGCACATAACGGCGTACGCGATTGAGCAATGCTCGCCACTTCGCCCCTACGCGCCGATGAATCATCACGCCTGCTCGCCGGACTGAACCGATACTGAAGGAATTGCCATTCATCCGCAATCGCCGCTGGAACGAGGGTCCGAAACACTCAAACATAAGCCACAAAACGGCCTAGGCGAGTGAGTTGCTCAACTTCGGCTCAGCGATCACGGCGTCGAACACCCAAACAGAGCCGATTATACGAAAATCGCGGCTGTCGTCTTCGGGCCCAACGGCTGATTTATTCAACTGGCCCAGTTTCGTCAATGCGCTGAAGCATCAGCACAGAAGTGTCGTCGTGCCGCCCAGTCCCATTCGTGGCAGCTTCAGACTCAGCAAACAGCCGTTCCAAGGCATCTTTGAGTGGTGCGTCACGCGTTTCCTTGAGTGTTCGAATAATGCCCTCCATGCCAAACTGGAAATGCTCCCCATCCTCCTGGTCGGCAGGGAACGCCTCGTCCAGCCCATCGGAATAAATCAGTAGCCGAGAATTGTTGGGGATCACGACTTTGAGCAATTCGTAGTCCCAGTCCTCCTCGATCGCCAGCGGCAGACCGCCCAATTCTTCGCTCCCCAATACCCGAACCTCGTTTGTCGTCAGATCTTGAAGAATCGGCATAGGATGGCCAGCGCAGGTCCACTCAAATTCGTTAGTGGAAATATTGAGCGTCGAGTAGATCAGCGTGATGAAGCCGCCCTCGTCCTGTACGATATCGTTGGTGCAAAGGCGGCGGTTGACTTCGCCCACGAAATGGGCCGGATCGGGGTGGGTCTCGTCACGAATCATCCGAATAAGCGTATGCATGGTCATGATCGACATGCACGCCTTGACGCCGTGCCCCGAGGCGTCGCCAACGAGCAGGACGAGCTTGTCTTCACCAAGCGAAAACGCGTCGTAGTAGTCGCCGCCCGCCATCACGACCGGTGTCGCTCCAAGGACCCGGATCTGAGCCGGTTCATAGCGCGCCGTCATCGTGTATCCGCCTTGAATAGGCAGATCTTGCGGGATCACGGATTCCTGCAGACGTCGAACGGAATCGACTTCCTCCCGCAGCCTCTCGGCCAAAATGCTCGCCCGTTGGGCAATGGCGCCCTGGTGGGCCGCTTCCATAATCGTTGTCAGAAGGAAAATGAAGTCGCCATTCGAGTCGCGCATGATATGGGAATGAAGGCCAGCCGAGACGAACTTGCACAAACGGTTGATATCGCCTTCCAACCACGCACCCACGATGGGCCGGTCCAGCGAGCGTTTTCGCACCTCGTTGAAAAGGGCAAATGACTCGTCGGGATTCGGGAACGTCAAATCCCACAGAATCGTGTCCCAACTCTTGTCGAGGGCGATTCGCCGAAACTCGTCAGCGTCGAGGGCGATTCGCCGAAACTCGTCAGCGTCGGTGACAACGTTGGCCTCATTGGGCTCCACATTGAGAATCAGGTTCAGCGTTTCCGCTTCTGCCTCATCAGTCCATCCAACTAAAACGCGCATATGGCAGCCTATCGAAGGGGTTTGTGGCTGAATCGTGGGGTCGAAATAAGCCTGGAGCAAAGCGTGATCTGCTCCCAACAGGCTCGGCGGGATACCCACAGCCTAACATCATGCTCCGCCACAACCAACCAACCCCAGCCCTGAACCGCTCTCGTTCAGGGCCAAAGTCAAGCCGAGGGCGGTATTTGCGTCTTGGGCTGTTTCCGATCCTCCACCAACCGCACCCGCAAGTTGAGCAACTCAACTCCCAGCGCGAACGCCATCGCGAAGTATATATAGCCCTTGTCAATTCCCGCTTCGACCGACTCGGCCACCAACATCACGCCGATCAGGATGAGAAAACTCAGGGCCAGCATCTTCACGGTTGGGTTGGCCGAAACGAAAGCACTCACCTGCTCCGCGAAAATCAGCATCACCACGACTGCCAAAACAACCGCCGCGATCATGATACTCAACTCGTTGGCCATCCCAACGGCAGTGATCACCGAGTCGAGCGAAAAGATGATGTCCAACACGGCGATCTGGAGAATAATGCCAAGGAAACTGACCTTCGCACCTTTTTTGGAGCCCTGCTCGTCCTCACCTTCGACACGGTGGTGAATCTCCACCACGCTCTTGTAGATCAAGAACAACCCGCCAACGAGCAGAATAAGGTCCTTTACTGACACGCCATTCACATGCTCGTCCGCCAGCCATTCGCCCCAGAGCCCGAGTGATGTGAGGTGAAAGATGGGCTCAGTCAGGTGGATTACCCAGCTGAGCGTGGCGAGCAACGCGATTCGCGTACCCAAGGCAAAAAGCAATCCAAGGCGCCTGGCCAGGGGCTGCTGTTCGATTGGCAACCGACTGGTAATGATCGCAATGAAGACAATATTGTCGATCCCGAGCACGATCTCCATTGCGGTCAAGGCGACCAGCGCGATTCCGGAACTCAGGAGCCAGTCCATTCAATAATCTCCCGCCTAAAGGCAAACTCGACCGACGATCAGCAACGCTGCCCAAAGCAGTGCCGCCAAGGCCTTGACTGATCCTACGATGGGTTCGCTGAGGCTCTGCTGTTCTTTGCGAAAGCTGCTGATTATAGTGTCTCGCGGTGCGAGTGTTTAGAGCCGCCGCTGCGACTCGCCAACCACGGCCACCAACGGCCGAACTCTGCTTCTTGACAGCCTCCTGATTTTTGACAGCCTCCTGTCCAACCTGAGAATACTATGGCCTCACGAATCCCGGCGTTTGCATGCTTACTGCTTGCCGCGGCCTCTCTAGCTTCGCGACCGCTGGTGGCGGACGAGCGGCCCAATATCCTGTTTATCTTCACGGACGATCAAGCGCCCTGGGCTTTGGGGGCCGCCGAGTATCCGCATGCGAAGACGCCGCACATGGACCGACTTGTCCGCGAGGGCGCCTACCTGGTCAATTCCTTCACCACAACGCCTGTTTGCAGTCCGTCTCGAGCAAGCTTGCTGACGAGCCGCTACGGGTCGGAACTGGGAATCACCGATTGGCTTCATCCATCGCGCGAAGCCAATCGCGGTTTGGATCCGGCCACCATCACCTGGCCCGAACTGATCCAGGCCGCGGGCTATCGGACCGGGCTCGTCGGCAAATGGCACCTGGGATTGCTCGATCGCTTTCATCCAACCAAGACTGGCTTTGACTACTTCTTCGGCTTCCGCGGAGGTGGGAATCGTCCCAAAGATCCCGATCTCGAAGAAGACGGCGTGGTGCGAAAATTCAAAGGACTTACGCCCGATTTGTTGACATCGCGAGCGTTGGAATTCGTCCGCCGCAACCGGTCCGATGAGTTCTTGTTGTGCGTGAACTATCGAGCTCCGCACGCCCGTTGGCTGCCCGTGGCCGACTCGGACTGGGCCCCCTTTGAACGCTTGGACCCCAAGATCCCCAACCCAGACTATCCTCTACTCGATAAGGCGCGTGTCAAACGGATGACGCGAGAATATTTGGCCAGCGTACATAGCGTCGACCGCAACGTGGGACGAATCCTCAGCCTGCTCGACGAACTTGATTTGTCGCGGCGGACGGTCGTTGTGTTTTCTAGCGACCATGGCTACAGCATGGGGCACAACGGGATTTGGCATAAGGGGAACGGACATTGGGTGCTTACCAAGAACCCCAAAGCGCAGCCAAACGTGCCGGCCGGCCAGCGCCCAAATATGTACGACCTCTCGATTCGCGTGCCGACCATTGTTCGCTGGCCCAAGATCGTCAAGCCGGGGACTCGCATCACCCAAACGGTTTCCAACCTCGATTGGTTTCCGACATTGCTTGAGATCGCCGGCGCCAAACTTCCGGCCAAGTTGGGTATTCGAGGCCGCAGCATCAAGCCACTGCTGGAAGGCAACATTCCCGCAGATTGGGAAAATGGTTTCTACGCCGAGTACAGCACACACCACCAATCAAAGACGCACATGCGAATGTACCGAACGCCAAAATGGAAACTCGTAAGAGACTTCCGCAACCGGGAACGCGACGAGTTCTACGACTTGACCACAGACCCAGCGGAGACCCGCAACCAGATCGATTCGACAGATCCGAAAATTCAGGCAGTCATCGAACGCTTCCATGGAGAGATTCTCCGCAATATGAAAGCGAATAACGACTCCCTGTTGGCCGGCTTGAAAGCTAGGAAATAGGCTCGCCCCAAACAGACAGCACGAGGCCGGTTACGGATCGCTGAGCAGGTTCCGCATTTGCGAGTTGAACTGCCCTTTGCTCAAGACGTCCTGAAATCCCGCCTCGCGAGCAGATTCGAGAAGCTCGGTCCTCACATGCCCAGCGTAGCCCACGATGCGCGTGTCGGGCGTGAGCGACGAAGCCGCGTCCATGACGGTTTGGACATCTGCCTGGGGGCACTCGAGATCGACAAGCAACAGCGGGCCGACGCGAGCGGTTTGCGCTACCTCTCCGATGGCCGTCTTGAGTTGGTTCAGATTGCGGACGCTGTGAAGCTCCAAGCCGATTGAATCGGCTACAGACTGAACGCGGGATCCAAACATCAGATCGGCGCTGAAAAAAATAACCGCTCGCATTGCTCGCTTCCAATCCAACCCTGGGCGGGCTACGGACTTCGCAACTCAAGCTTGGCGTCGAGCACTTTTCCGATGCGACTCGACGACTCATGCAAGTGGGCTCGCGTGTAGCTGTCGAGCTTGACCTTTCCTTTGAGCAGGCTGTCGATGCGGCCCTGCAACGCACCGAGTTCCGCGAAGGCAATGGTCTGACAATCGTCGGGAGCGAACGTGCTGCCCATCGCAAGCGAGCTGAGTCGTCTGAGGTAGCTGCGCTGTAGGTTGCGGCGCAGGCTGCTGATCGCAGGCTTGCGGTTGGTGTAGCCCCCCCCTTTGATCGATCCAACCTCAGAAAACACGCTCTTCGTTAATCGTTCAAGTAGCTCAGCGGTCGTCAGCACATCTGTGTTGGCCGGCGTCTTGAGTTCGATGTCGTGAATACGATCCAAATTGGTCGACGACATCAACTGGTTGAGGATCTGCGACTGCCACATAAGGATGTAGTCATGCAGCGGGAAGTCCTTCCGCAAACCTCTTGAGGCGCCCCAATGGGACCAGCGCGAGGTCGCAAGGAA
Source organism: uncultured Pirellulaceae bacterium (assembly GCA_964635375.1). Classification (GTDB taxonomy): domain Bacteria; phylum Planctomycetota; class Planctomycetia; order Pirellulales; family Pirellulaceae; genus CAZMNY01. The sequence continues at coordinate 8,022 of CAZWOU010000154.1, forward strand.
GCTGTAAATCTTCGCGGGAAACTCGTAAGTCGTCGAGGCGAATACCTCCTTCTCCAAGAGAGTCAGCGAGTCCCGTTGTCGTTTGGCGTCGATCATTTCGACGGGCGCCGGGGCCTTGGCGTCTCCCTTGTGGCTGCGACTGGTCTTCAGCCCGCCGACATTGCGAGCAACGAACGACATCGCCTGACCATGTTGCGACAACAGAACGTTAAAGCCGCGTCTTGCCTTCGAGTAGTTGTCGCCATCCTCGACAAGTCGATCGACAATCGAGGGCATCAACTCCTTCATCAACTGCGATTGGAGCCGAGCGTACTCAAGCGAATCGCCTCCTAAGTCCCAGCGATTGGAGTCGGGATCCGGGTCTGAAACGAAGGAGTCCTCGTCGGTGGAGTACTGCAAGTTGGGCTCGCCGCTACGCGAAGCGATCTTCTTCAGCTCCTTGACCTCCCCCGTCGTGCCGCCCGAAAGCGTCTTGTAGCCATACTCGATCGCCCAATAATCGTAGGGCCCCAAAGTCGTGGTGTAGTAGTCGCCCTGCTTCCAGCCCTTCTGCGGAACAATGTTCGTCGCCGCATAGTCCATCACAGAGGCGACCAGCGGCTTGCCGACGTTCTTGGGGTCGTTGATTTGCTTCAGTGTCAGCATCTTGCTCGACTTGAAGTTGTGCCTCAGGCCCAAAGTGTGACCGACCTCGTGCATGGTGACTTCCTTGAGACCCTGCAGGATCATCTTGTCCTGCATCTTGGCTGCTTGCTGCTTGTCGATCGCGAAGACATGGGCCGAGGTCGCGCCAAAGGCGAATTGCCGCGCCATCCCTTGGGACATGCGACAGTTTCGATGTTTGGAATTGGCGGGAGTCACCAACGTGTGCTGCTTGAGCAAGGCCGTCTCGTCCGGCTCGCCGCCCGCCATTCGGGAAATCCCAGTTTCAGTCAAAGTCTCAAACTCGTCCCTCCAAAAAGCGAGGAAGTCGGCGTCAAAGATAATGTCGGCGTCAAGGATTTCACCGGTGTACGGATTCACGCGAGACGGCCCCATGGCAAACCCGGCACTGGAAGTAATCCAGCGAAACGTGTTGTAATTGATATCCTCTGGATCCCATTCCGCGTTATCCGGCTGCTGCCGCACTTCCACTGCGTTCGCGAAGCCAGCTTTCTCAAACGCCTTGTTCCACTCGCTGATGCCGGCGCGAATCGCGGGGCGATAACGAAACGGTACGGTCTTCTCGATCCAGAAGATGATCGGCTTCTTGGGGGGAGAGAGCGGAGCCGACGAGTCGGCTTTCACCAAGTTCCAGCGATTAACGTAGCGCAGAAAACGATCTTGATCGCTCTTCTTCGAGTAATCTTTCACCACCGTGATGAAGTAGCCGAGTCGATCATCCGCCATCCGCGGCTTGTACCCGGTACTCGGCAACTTGCTGATCGAGTAGTGCACGTTGATAGTCGCGCCTCGAGAATCGGCGACCGTGTCGAGACTCAGCCGACCGCTCGATGAATAGGTTGCAGCAACTTGCAGTTGCATGTTGTCCTTAAAACCCTTCACCGAGGCCCAAGTCGATTTGCTCGCGGAGAACATAAAGCCGGGAAGGTAGTTTGAAATCTGCGGAAAGTCACTCATGAAGATCGAGCTCAGGTCGACCAGATCGCCGCCGCCCGGTCCTTTGGTCGAGATCGGCAGGCTGAACAGCACGCTGTCGGTATATGCGTTGGCCAGCGCCGACGCGGTGGGCGTGCCACTCGTAGCTTTGAAGCGAACGTTCTTGCGAATCACGTGGACGCGTTGGTCCACCTTGCGGAACTTCCAGACTGCATCGTCGCCTAGCCCCCAACTGAAACCGCCCAACAGGTCGCCCTGGCCAATACCCTTGGCGATCGACATCAAAATGATGTACTCCTGCCCGTAGTGCGAGCTCTTGAATTCGGCGTAGAGTTTGGAGCCCTTGTAATAGAACGGGATCATCCCGTCGACTTTCTTGAAGTCTTTGAGTAGCCGCACGTGGGCCGCGGCGGGAGTCGAGGTCGCGGCGGCTTTTTTTGTCGTCGCGCTCGATGTGGTTGGAGTTGCCGTGGCCGACGACTGTTCCTTCGATTTCTTGGCTGGCTCGGTCTTCGCGTCTTTATTGGCCTCTTGTGCGGAAGCAACAGAACACGTTGCGAGGGCGAGACACCATACGAGAATCAGCCGTGAAGGAAAGCTCATCGTTGCACTCCAGTTAGGGGGTACCGTCGAGTGGTCTACCTGGCGAACCACTCGCTGAACGGACGAGTTGTGGGGTGGGCTGCGGCATTGAGGCGTGAAGCACGGTAATATAGCTCATTCCCCCGAGCTTGCGAAATGGTTAGGGGCACCCTATTTTCACTAACCGTCACTTCGCGCGCGGTTTTCCTGATGGTATCGATTGGACCGAACGTCGATGGCATTTCCAACGATAGGATACGTCTTGGAGCAGTTTGGCTCGGAGCCGAGCGGCTGGCGCGAACTCGGCGCAGCTGGCGGTTTTAGCGGGGCTCGGTTTTGGAAGGGGATGGCGTTTGACCAGACACACTGCCTGCGGCGGTGGCCTCGCGAACACCCTTCTAAGAGCCGACTTCAGTTCATCCACGAGGTCTTGACGACCGCCCAAGCCAATGGGTTTCGTCGGATGCCACTGCCGCGGCAGCTCGCCTCCAGCCTCGACGCCTTCCTCGAACATGACGGCGTCCTCTGGCAGTTAGAGCCTTGGATCGAGGGGGAGGCTGACTTTCATCGCGATCCGAGCCGTGTGAAGGCTTGCAACGCGCTAACCGCCTTGGGCCAATTCCATAGGTCGATCGGGCCCTGGCGAAAACAGACTGGCCGGCCGCCAGTCGTTCAAGATCGGATCGACCGACTGACTCATCTCTCTCAGTCGACAACCTTCTTGACCACGGCACCCGTCGATCCCGGCCCGGACCTCGATTTCGCTCGACAGGCGCTCACGGAATACGCCGATCTCGCGGCTCCTCTTATCGAACCGGCGAGAAATGCGTTGTCCCAGTTCGCCGCCTCGACGGTCGAACTGCGTCCGACCATCCGCGACATCTGGTCCGATCATGTCTTGTTCTCAGCTGACGAGGTGACCGGCCTGATCGACTTCGGCGCGATGCGCTTGGACTGGCAACTCGCCGATGTCGCTCGATTGCTGGGCAGCCTGGACGAAGGGACTGGCCGGTTCTGGGACGCGGGCCTGAAGTCGTACTGCGAATCCGCCGATCGAGACGTGGAATCGACGGCGCCCGTCATCTCCGCCCTCGACACGGCCATCGTCCTGATGGCGCCATTTAACTGGCTAAACTGGCTGCTTTTCGAACGCCGCCGTTTCGAGTCCATGCCCCGAGTCCGCCAACGCCTGCTGGTCGCGATGACACGTCTGCGAAGGCTCGCAGGCCATGGGGGAATCGTCCAGCCGTAGGCCGGTCGCCGTTGGTTCGCGATTTCAAGGCTCGGCCGTTTCAAGACTTTCTTCCGTCTGTAGCCCATTTCACGGACCCCAAACGCTGAACGGCCGATAATACGACGAGTGTTCGCGACCCAGCCGCGTTGACCTTAATTCGGCAGACAACGTAGAATCGTGGAGGGAGCCCTGTTTACGCGTCTCGCCCGATCGCCTCACCTAAGTTATCCCACCGAGGATTCTTCCATGCCCCGAACGGCACGACTCCGTCCTCTTCTGCTCCCGATCTTCGCCTTGGCCCTTTTGGCCAGCGGGCCAGTCGAGACCGTGCGGGCTCAGGAACCGCCAAAGCTGAATTTCTTGGACAATCTGCCGTTCACGCCAGGAGTTGCCGGCGGGGACGTGTCGCTCTCGGGCGAATACAAGATGGCCAAAGGTGGGCGAGACGGCAAGCTGACGATCACGGCAACGGTGGATGCTGGCTGGCATCTCTATTCGATTACCCAGTTGCCTGGGGGACCGCAAAAGACCGAGATCCATGTTGCCGCGTCAGAACAATACACATTGCAAGGCGAGTTTCTTTCGACGCCGGCGCCAGAGATCAAAAAGTACGATGTGTACGACGTGCCTGTGGAAGAACACAGCGGCAGCGTTACATGGACAGCCCCATTTCGAGTAAGCGAGAACGCCGACATTGAAAACCTGTCGTTTGACGTCAAACTCGACGGCCAAATTTGCCAAGAGAGCGGCTCGTGCATCCCTTTCTCCGACCGGGAAGTCCCTATCGCCTTTGCGGGATTCTACGAGGAAGTTCAATCCGTAATCGAGTTTGTGGCTAAGAACTCGCACGTGACGGTTCGCGGCGAATTGGCGTCGAGCCAAGTCGCCCCGGGCGAGACCATCGTCCTCCGAATAACCGCTGATCCTCAACCCGGTTGGCACGTTTACGCCATCGCGGATAAGGACCCTGAGATTGTGTCCAAGCCGACCCTGATCGCTTGGAAACAGAATGAAGGATGGCCAACGTCAACGCCTCAGCCTTCCTCCGCCCCCACGCTGGATGAAACCGCGGAAGATATCGTCTCGCAACAGTACCACGAATCCCCAGTGACCTGGACTGTCGAGCTAAGCGTGCCCAAGGACGCGAGTCTGGGCAGCCATCGTCTGATTGGGGCGATCGGCTATCAAGCATGCACCAAAGAGCGGTGTGAATTGCCCCGAGCGGCTCAGTTTGTGGCGGAGATCGAGGTCGTCGACCAGCCGACCGACTCCAGCCCCGCCTCTCTGACCTTCATTCCGACCGACTACGCCGACGTCGCCAGCCTCGCCGCCTCGCAAGCCAGCCCGACGCCTGAGGCGCCGCAAACGTCCGAAACGCCCAAACTCGATTTGGACTCCGTCACGGCGAGAGCCGAACCGGGCAAGAACCAGTCGATGTTCGTCGTGCTGGCCATCGCCTTCTTCGGCGGCTTGATTCTGAATTTCATGCCCTGCGTGCTACCCGTTATCGGACTCAAGGTGATGTCCTTCGTGCAGCAGGCGGGCGAAAGCCGCAGGCGAGTGATGGTTCTGAACCTGTGGTATGTGGCCGGTCTCATTTCCGTCTTCATGGTCTTGGCAACCCTTGCAGTAGTTTTCCGCCAAGCCTGGGCGTCGCAGTTCAATAACACCACGTTCAATATCGTGCTCACGGCCGTTGTTTTTGCTTTCGCGGTCAGCTTTCTTGGGGTTTGGGAAATCCCCGTGCCGGGGTTCTCATCTGGCAACAAGATGGGAGATCTATCCGAGAAAGAAGGGCCGGTTGGCGCCTTCTTCAAAGGCATCCTGACCACGATCCTGGCAACTCCCTGCACAGGGCCCGCTCTCGGCGGCGCTCTCACTTGGGCGGTCAACCAGCCGCCACTGGTCACCTACACCACGTTCTTCGCAGTCGGGTTCGGAATGGCGTTTCCGTTCATCATGATCGGCGCCTTTCCCAAGCTAGTCGGTTTTCTTCCGAAGCCCGGCGCCTGGATGGAGACCTTCAAACAAGTCATGGGCTTCGTCTTGTTGGGAACGGTCGTCATGCTGCTGACGTTCATCCAGCCGTCCTACTACGTTATCCCTCTAATTTCTCTCCTGATCGGTCTTTGGGCGGGGCTTTGGTGGGTGGGCCGTGTGCCGATTTATGAACCGTGGACAAAACAGCTGCGAGGTTGGGCGGAGGGCACTGCCTTTGTCGCACTGGTTTGGTGGATTTCATTCGTGAACGTGCCGGTGTTCATGCCAACTGGCCTGCTCGGCGTCATGGAGGGGCGATTCCACGAGGATGTCGACTACGAAGTCGACCGTTTGATGAGCAGCATCGGCGAGAGCAATGCTCAGCCGACACGAGAAGGTAAGGGTCCGGAACTGTCCTGGAGGCCCTATTCGATTGAACTGCTGCAACAGCTGACATCTGAGTCTAAGACCGTGTTCATCGACTTCACAGCCAACACGTGACTAAACTGCAAGATCAACGAGGCGGTCGCCTTGAACACTGAGAACACCAAAAAATTCGTCGACGCCAACCGCATCGTGGCCATCAAGGCCGACAAGGGTAAAGCCGAGAAGGAAATAGACGACTTGCTTCGAAAGCTGGGCAACACAAGCGGCGCCATTCCGTTTTACGCGATCTTTCCGGCCGGCCGTCCCAACGAACCGATCCTGATGGATGGCATAATCACCGAATCGAAGATCATCGAGGCGCTGAAGAAAGCCGGGCCGTCGCTCGCCGCGTCGCCGCCAAGCGAAAATGGTGCGACCGCGATGCGATCGCCTGAGAGTCAATCGCCATGAACGACTAAAGTCTGCTGAAGAACATCGGGCTTTTTCTTCCAGACAACAGGCTATTTCTTCCAGACAACATCGCCCGGGCCTTCGCGCACCTCGCCGATGATGAAGGACTCGAAACCGGCATCGGCCATGATGCGGATGATGTTCTCTGCATAGTAGGAGCTGACAGCCAGCACAAGGCCGAGGCCCATGTTGAAGACGCGATCCATCTCGTCCGCGTCGATCTCGCCCAATCTTTGCAGCCAATCGAACACGGGCGGAGCGGGCCAAGCATCGCGGTCGATTTCAGCTCGCACATTCTCTGGCAAGATCCGCCGCAAGTTCTCCTGAACTCCGCCGCCCGTGATGTGGGCGATTCCGTGGACAACGTTCTTTACCGGGTAGTGACTCAGTACATCGCGGATCGGCCGGGAGTAGATGCGAGTCGGCAGCAGCAGCGCCTGGCCGACAGTGCAGTCCAACTCGGCGACATGATCGTCGACGCCCAGACCCTCCATTTCGAAGACAACTTTGCGGACCAGGCTGTAGCCGTTCGAATGAACGCCGTTGGATGCGACGCCAATAAGTACATCGGACGGCGAAATGGACTTGCCATCGATCAGGTTGCGACGCTCCACCACGCCGACGCAGAAACCGGCCAAATCGTAGTCGCCGTGGGTGTACATGTCGGGCATGATCGCCGTCTCACCGCCCAGCAAGGCACAATCGCCCATCACACAACCGTCGCTTATCCCCTCCACAAGCTGCTCGACGATATCGGGATCGTCGTGCGACATGGCAATGTAATCCAGGAAGAACAGCGGTTCGGCGCCGCAACAGATCGCGTCATTCACGCTCATCGCGACCAAGTCGATGCCGACCGTGTTATGCACGCCAGCCAATTTGGCGATCTTCAGCTTGGTCCCCACCCCATCAGCGCAGGAAACCAAAACTGGATCCTGGTAATCTCGGGCAAACAGGCGATTGGCGAAATCGAGCCGGAAAAGACCTGCAAATCCTCCATCCAGCCGCATGACTCGGGGCGAAAATGTCCGCCGCATCAAACGAGGAAGACGACTCATCGACTGCTCGTAGAGATCGAGATCGACGCCAGCGTCTCTGTAGGTGGCCTTTCCCATGCGGTTCAACGAACTCGTTCAATAGGTGGAGGTGAGGTGGAAGAACCGACGATTTTACGTACGCTCGGTTCTCGCTGTCAACGAGCCCAAGAGAGGACGGCCCACTTTCCTCGCCCCTAGCGATGTTCCTGTCGATGTTCCACGGGACGTTGGCGGGGATTCGTTGTAATCGACCTAGCTGGCTCAACCCAAACGCCCTTTCCAGGTCGTCTCGCCCAAGGGCCTGGAGCAACTCAAGGCTATCCGCTAGGGTGGACGAAGCTACAGTCAGCAAGGATTCGCTGGCCTGCTTGGCTTGCCCCGACGACCTGATCTGGCTGACCTGATTGAGCATGAGAGCTTGCCCCCTCCGTCTGGGCGGGCCATGTGGCATGACGCGACAATGAGTTGATCGAAATCGTCTAGTTGAGAGGACCTAAGGCGTCTTCCCAGTCCAGCGAGTGGTATTGTCTAGCGGTGTTGGAGCAGAGTTGCATTTCTCCTTCGTCTTCGCCCCGTGCGAACCGATGAGCTGATTGAATTCTGGGCCAGCCCTTCTCACCCTAGCCAGACACACCGATGGACGAAGGACTCGCCTCGAAATGCTCATGCGTCCCAAACACCCCGAGCTCCAGTTCACCCACATGCTGCCCTACGGGGCTCTGCTGCATGAGCGCGGCGTGCAGTTTATCGTGTTTAGCCGTTCCGCCTCGGCAATGCGGCTGTTGCTTTACAACGACGTCAGCGACCGCGATCCCGCGGAGGTCGTCGAGTTCGATCGCGACAAAGACCGCTGGGGCGACATCTGGAGTGTTTTCGTTCCCGGCGTCAGCCAGGGTCAGCTCTACCATTTTCAGGCCGATGGTCCACACGATCCGTCCCGCGGCTTTTGGTTCGATTCCCACGCCCGCTTGATCGATCCCTACGCAAAAGCGCTCGCTGGAGAGTTTCAGCCGAGCGACGACGGGGTGCTCAGGCCGCCCAAATGCGTTGTCGTGGACGAGTTCTTCGATTGGGAGGGCGACCGGCACTTGCGCCGCGAACTCGCCGATACCGTCATCTATGAAATGCATGTCCGCGGTTTCACCAATAGCGCAAGCAGCGGCGTCGAGCATCCGGGGTCCTATCTCGGAGTGATCGAGAAGATCCCCTACCTCAAGTCGCTTGGCGTCACAGCGGTCGAGCTGATGCCAGTCCATGAGTTCCCCATACAAGATATTTTTGGCCAGGCCCCCGAAGCGAAGAACTACTGGGGCTATGACCCCATGGCGTTTTTCTCGCCGCATCGCGGGTACCAGTCGAGCGATAAACCGGGCGACCAGGTCGGCGAGTTCAAACAGATGGTGAAGGCCCTGCATCAGGCGGGAATCGAAGTCATCTTGGATGTTGTGTTCAACCACACATGCGAGGGCAACGAACGCGGCCCAGTGCTCAGCTTCAAGGGGCTTGAGAACCACGTCTATTACATGCTCGCCGAGGGAGGCAGTCGATACGCCAACTACTCGGGTTGCGGCAACACGATCAACGGCAACCACCCGATCGTTCGCGAGATGATTTTCCACTGTTTGAGGCACTGGGTTCACAACTACCACATCGACGGATTTCGTTTTGACCTGGCCTCGATTCTCAGCCGCGATCGCAGCGGCAACCTGATGCCCAACCCGCCTCTGGTCGAGGCGATTGCCGCCGACCCGCTGCTTGCCGACACCAAGATTATCGCCGAGGCATGGGACGCGGCCGGGGCCTATCAAGTCGGCTCCTTTGGCAACTCGCAATACGACCATCCGCATGAAGAGAAACGCTGGGCGGAATGGAACG
>CAZWOU010000155.1:0-13910 GCA_964635375.1 uncultured Pirellulaceae bacterium
GATGCTGCCTGCGCCTTGAAAACCCGAAAACCCCGGTTGATAATGCCGCTTTCTCCGGGGGACCAAATGAACGGCGAAGAAACCACTCTGTGGCTGCCCAGCGCCAAACTCCGGCAGTGGATGCTCGTTGGCGCGGGAGCCGTCTTTGTTGATGCCTGTGTTTGCACAGCCAGCTTCACAATCGACATGTTGCGAAACGCGGAACCAGAAGGCCCCTCGCTTACGGACGCGCTCGATAGTTCCATCATCATCCCAGAGATACTCGTCGTCCTAGCCCTTCTGGCGCTTGCTCGTGAAGCAGGCAGTCTTGGTCTATGGAGAAGCAGCATTGGCGTGTTTGGATGTATGTGGTCGTTCGCGCCGTTGACTTACATGAGTGACGATGCCTGGCAATGGTGGGACATCGCTTTGGGGCTCACGATGGTTATTGGAGTTGGCTGCGTTTTTCTTGTTGTCTCGCGCAGGCCACAAGCGTTCTTGATCTCGAATTCGACCAGCGGGCCCAATGACCGCGCGGCGGATGGCAAGGATCTAGAATCAGTAGGTTCCTCGTCGGAAAGCCCAGGCAACGAGAATGCAGGCGGATGGGGATGTGGCGCGGCTTTTGGCGCCGCTGTGATCGCGAGACTCATAATGCGGGGCTTGCGAAAGTTCAATATCGACTGGCTCGCGATGGGCGTGATGATTGCCTGTGGCGTACTGATCTGTTCGGTGGCGGTTTTCACGTTCTGGTTCGGCGTCTCAAAGATACAACTCCGCCGAAAGCTGGGGGGCATCGCAGTTGCAGTCGGCGCAATCGATATCCTAGCGGTCGTCTTGTACCTTTCCGTATTGGCCTACCTTTTGGTGATCCTGGCGCCGATGGCTATGAACGGCCAAGAGCCGGACTTCCGCGCACCAGCGCTGCACATCCCGTCCATGGCCGCCTCGATGGTCGACATTGTGTGGAGAATCTCAATTGGCGTTCTGTTCATTTCCGTTTGGAATCGGGTCGAGGATCCCTGGGAAGCAGAAATCAGACGAGCGAGTCCATAACCACGACGACGCTTCTGGCGGAGGCGATACCGGCCGGCGAATCGACTCGCTCGTATCGCAGCCGACACGCACGCTCGAAGTGCCCAAAGACTAGAACGGTGCTTTGTGGCTCATGTGAGGGAGTACGCATCCTGTCCCTAAGTCAGTGTATGCCGCGAATTGGGAGAGTTAGAGAAATGGGCGCGGAGACCGGGTTTGGAAACGTGAATTGCGTTATCCTGTAATCTGTCGTCTGTGGTTGGTGATCTTGGCGACACTGGTCGAGAGTCGGACTTCCGCGCCCAACGCTACTCATCCCGTTCACGACCGTCTCGATGTTCGACATTGGGAAAAAAGGTCTTGATTGCCGTTCTGTTCATCTCCATGGGGCCACGTTTTGATAATTCCTGCCAAACGATACCAAGGGGCGCTTGATTCCATCATTGTGGCCGTCGCGTTCTTGACCTTCGCGCTTGGTGTTTGCCAGGCGCAAGCCCAGATCGTCATCCAAGGCCGAATGAACCTCGTGGGGACAATCGAGTCGGTTCGGGCGAACGCCATCGTAGTCAAAGACGGCAAGGGAGAGGTGCACAAGCTGCTGATCCAGGATCGGGACCAGAAGGCAGTCGCCTTGGCGAGCGGTGTGCGATTGCGATTTCCTGCCGAGGTCCGCATTCGCGGCGAGTTTGCCAAGGAGTCGCTCAAGAAAGGGCGGAGAATTCGCTTCCAAGTGAAGCTTAACCGAATTGGGAAAGCCGACGGCCTCGTTTCCGAGATTTGGCAGGATGACGGCGTTGCGGGGATCGAAGTAGTCGAAGAGGCAGAGAAGCGAGGCGGCTACGCGACGTGTAAGGTCACAGGCGCTGTTTCACGCCTCACCAAGGACCGCCTTATTGTCGCTATTCCGCCGACCTCCTTCACCCGCAAACGTTCCCTGGCCATTCGTCTGGCAGAGGACGTCAAGGTGAAGATGGAAAGCGATGATTACCGACGCGCCGCGGCAGGGGCGAAAGTCACTCGCTTGATTGCCGCTAAATTCGAGACAGGCGATGTGGTAGTGCAAGAGTTGGAAGTCGAGATCACTTCAGACAGTTCCCGCCCGCCCAGTGCCGCCGATCAACTGGCCGCGAAGTACGCCCATCTATCGGATGAGCCGAAGCGGCCGCGGGAGATCAAGTCGCGGCGTTTCATCTTCAGGACCGACATCTCGGACCGGCAGGCTCAAATACTGCTCGACAAACTCGAGACGATGTCGACGTTGCTCTCGGCTTATTTCGGGCGTCAGCCGCGAGGCGTCACGCAGGGATTCATCGTCCGCGACCTTTCGCAATGGCCTCCCGGTTCGCTCGCCGAACCCCAGGGCGTCGCGAAGATTCGTGAGAAAGCAGGCATCTGCTTTAGCACTTCGCTAGGCAGTCAGGCGCAGTCGATCATCTACGCTTGTGATGATCCTGGCGTGGTGCAGCACGAGGCCACCCACGCGTTTTGCCACTTGGCATTTGGCTCCACCGGGCCGACTTGGCTGGCCGAGGGCGTTGCTGAAATGGGGCAGTATTGGAAAGCGGACAGGAAGTCGGTCGACGTATCTCCGTCTGTGCTGCAGTATCTGCAGAGCGCCGAACCGAAAAAGCAGCTATTGGAGATCGCAATTCCTGGGCGAGTCCCATCGGGGGGCTGGCGAGACTACGCATGGAGATGGGCGTTGTGTCACTTGCTGGCGAACAACCCCAACTACGCCAACCGTTTCAAGCCACTGGCCATGGCCCTGATGAGCGGACGGGAAGATGTCTCATTCGCCTCGGTCTATGGACCGGTCGCCAAGGAAATCTCGTTCGAGTACGACCTGTTTCTGCAGACTCTGGACAACGGATATCGCGCCGATCTTTGCGCCTGGCAATGGAATCGCAAGTCGAAACCGCTGACAAGCGGCCGAACCAAGACGGTCATCCAGTCCGGCTATGGGTGGCAGGCTTCCGGCGTTCGAGTCGTCGCAGGCCAATCCTACGACGTCGCCGCAACTGGCGAGTGGAAGATTGCCCAGGACGGTGATGTTTGCGATGCGGACGGCGACAAACAAGGCCGCGGCCGACTCGTGGGCGTTGTCTTTAGCGACTTCAAGCTGTCGGCGCCCTTCGAACTGGGGAAACGAGCCTCGTTCCAAGCCCCCGTCAGCGGCGCCCTGTTTTTGCGTTGCCGCGATGATTGGAATAGTCTTGAGGATAATAGTGGCGAATTGACCGTGCACCTTCGCCGCGAACCGAAAGAGTAGTTCCTGCCACAACTATCGCCCAAAACCTCGAGCCTCAATTATTTTCATGCCGCGAATCAACCTTCGGTTGTTCATGCTGATCTCGATCGGCCTGCTAGTGTTCTCCTCGCCCTTGCTGGCGGACGAAGACCAAATGGGCGTGGAGTTCTTTGAGAAGCGAATTCGGCCACTGCTGGCCAAATACTGTTACGAATGCCACGGCGCGGAGAAGCAGGAATCGGCGCTGCGACTCGACAAGTGGCGGGGAATGCTAGACGGCGGGGACACGGGGGAATCTCTTTTCTCGGACAACCCGTCGACCAGCTTGATGATGGCGGTCCTGAATTACGAGCTAGACGATCTGCAAATGCCTCCAGATGGCAAGCTTGCGGCCGCCAAGATCAAGGACATGCAACGCTGGTTGGAGATGGGGGCGCCGCACGCCGAGCGCAAGGCGACGTCGAGCCCGGGAAAGCCTGCGCCGGCTAAGGCCAGGAAACTGGATCATTGGGCATTCCAACCGATTCAGCAGATCGCGCCGCCGGCGGTCAAGGATCAATCCTGGGTCGGCAATGAGATTGATCATTTCATCCGGGCCAAGCAGGAATCGTTGAACCTCTCCCCTGTCGCTCAAGCTTCCAAGTCACAGTTGGTCCGCCGAGCCACGATCGATCTGTGGGGACTGCCCCCGTCACCCAAAGAAGTCGCCGATTTCCTGGCGGATAATTCAGCGGATGCTTACCCGCGTCTGCTCGACCGATTGCTGGCTTCTCCTCGTTACGGAGAACGATGGGGTCGACATTGGTTAGATGTCGTCCGCTACGCCGATTCAAACGGGCTGGATGAAAACATCGCCCATGGAAACGCCTGGCGGTTTCGCGACTACGTGGTTTCCTCTTGGAACCGAGACAAGCCTTTTGATGAATTGGTTGTCGAGCATATCGCCGGCGATCGACTCGTTTCGAGCTCGCTCGAACAAAGGCACGAGCGGTTGGTCGCGACAGGTTTCTTGGCGATGGGCCCTAAGGTGCTGGCCGAAAGCGACCTCAAGAAGATGGAAATGGACATAATCGACGAACAGATCGATACGCTGGGGAAGACCTTTCTGGGCTTGACCTTGGGTTGTGCTCGTTGCCACGACCACAAATTCGACCCGTTCCCCGGCGAGGATTATTACGCGCTTGCAGGAGTCTTCAAGAGCACTCAAACGATGGAGCAGTTCAAGCGGATCGCTCGCTGGCACGAGCATTCCTTGGCCGATGAGAAGGCGTTCGCCGAGTTGGCCGCCCATTCCGATGTAACCCGAGGCGCGACAGCGGAAGTCAGCGCGTTTTTATCGGCGGCGGTCAAGCGACTGCCGGAAGCGGACCAGAAACTGGCTGCCAAGGCGAGAGAGGCCAAGTTCTCGGCCAATGACAAGAAGCAACTGGACGAGCTACGGGCCAAGGTGACGACATTGCAGGCGCACGCTCCAGTCCTGCCTGCGGCGATGGGAGTTACCGAGGGGACTCCGACCGATGTGCAAGTTCATATTCGGGGAAACCACTTATCGCTGGGAAAAGTCGTCAAACGAAGGCTGCCACTTGCGCTCGCCGGAGCGGACCAAACACCTTGGCCCGAAAACGCCAGTGGGCGGCTCAGGCTCGCCCGTTGGCTCGTCTCACCTGATCACCCACTGACAGCGAGGGTGATCGCCAACCGGGTCTGGCGGTGGCATTTTGGCGCACCTCTCTGCTCGGCCGACAATTTCGGGCTGCTAGGTCAGCGACCAACCCACCCCGGACTGCTGGACTGGCTGGCCCTGCGACTGATGGACGAGGGTTGGTCGATCAAGCGACTCCATCGCACCATCATGTTGTCCAGCGTTTATCGCTTGGGCGGCGAGCCAAATCGAGCCAACGAGACCGCCGACGCCGCGAATCATACTTATTGGCGATTTCGACCCCGCCGCATGGAAGCTGAGGCAATTCGTGATTCGTTGTTCTACGTCGGCGGGCAATTGGACGAGAGGATGGGCGGCTCGCTGTTGCATGTGAAGAATCGCGAGTTCTTCTTCAATCACCTGTCGAAAGACACGACCAACTACGTCAGTCAACGTCGGTCGATCTACCTGCCGATCGTGCGAAACAATCTATACGATGTGTTCTCCTTGTTTGACTACGCCGACGCCAGCGTGATGAATGGCAATCGCGACTCGACAACCGTCGCTCCACAAGCGCTGTTCATGCTCAACAGCGACATCGCCCACGACGCGTCTTTGCATTTGGCCGAGCGAATCACAGAGTTAACGACGGACGACGCGTCTCGCGTGAATCATCTTTTTCGAATTCTCTTCAGCCGAACCGCAGGAAAGGCTGAGATCGACGACTTGCTTCGATTTATTGCCCAGACCCGGACTGATTTGAAGGACCTCCGGCCAGACGAACGTGAGCTAGCCGCGTGGAAACTAGCCTGTCAGATTTGTCTTGCCTCTAACGAATTCATCTACATTCAATGATGTCAGAACGCCTCCACCATACTGAAGTTCAGCCACCCCCCCTGAGTCGCCGTAGCATGTTGCGCAACTCGGCTCTTGGATTCGGTGGGCTGGCAGCGGCCGCCATGCTGTCGGAGTTTTCAGCGCGCGGGCAGGACCAGCAAGGACGGCAGGACAAGCAGGGACAGCCGGTTGACGGGAAGACCCATTTCGCCGCGCGAGCCAAGCGGGTCATCTTCTTGTTCATGAAGGGCGGACCGTCCCACATCGATACATTTGATTACAAACCGGCGCTCAATCGCGACGCCGGCAAGGAACTACCGTTTGACAAGCCGCGGGTCACCTTCGCCAAAACCGGCAAGCTACTCGCGAGCCCATGGAAGTTTCGGCCCTATGGCGAATCGGGGATGATGGTCAGCGACCTTTTCCCCAACGTCGCCCAGCACGTCGACGACATGTGCTTTCTCCATTCTGTACACGGAACCAATTCGGCCCATGGCGGCGCGTTGCTCAAGCTTCACTGCGGCAGCGACAATTTCGTCCGGCCCAGCTTCGGCGCCTGGGTCAACTATGGCCTTGGCGCCGAAAATGAGAACCTCCCGGGATTCGTCACGATCTGCCCGACGCTTGCCCATGGCGGCGTGAAGAATTGGGGCGCGGCGTTCTTGCCCGCCGAGCACCAGGGAACGCCGATTGGGAATGCAAGTCAGCCAGCCAAGGAAGCTGCCGTCAAGTACCTGTTGAATCGTCGCACCGAACGAAAGGTGCAGCGCCGCCAATTGGACCTGCTAGCCAAGATGAATCGAGCTTTGCTCGAACAGACCGGGGCCAATGCTGAACTGGAAGGACGAATCAGCTCGTTTGAATTGGCCTTCCGGATGCAAACGGAAATGCCTATCGCGATGGACTTAAGTCGAGAAAACGGAGCCACCCAGCGGCTGTACGGAATCGACGAACCGCTGACGGAGGACTTCGGCCGTCAATGCCTGATGGCGAGGCGACTGAGCGAGAGGGGCGTGCGGTTCGTGCAAGTCACCCACAGCGACAACAACGTGCAATGGGACCAGCACGCCAAGCTGAGGGAAGGCCACACCAAGAACGCCAAAGAAGTCGATCGGCCGATCGCCGGGCTTTTGGCCGATCTGAAGCAACGCGGATTGCTTCGAGACACCTTGGTTGTTTGGAGCGGTGAATTTGGCCGCACGCCGACCGCCCAAGGCAACAATGGGCGGGACCACAACCCTGAAGGATTTACGGTTTGGCTGGCCGGCGGGGGCGTCAAGGCGGGTTACCGGTACGGCGCCACGGACGAATACGGCTATTACGCAGCCGAAGACAAAATGGACGTTCACGATCTGCACGCCACACTGCTGCACTTGCTAGGTCTCGATCATGAAAAACTGACCTATCGCTTTGCGGGTCGCGATTTTCGCTTGACCGATATCGGAGGAAACGTCGCCCCAAAAGTCCTGGGCTGACGCGCCTTCTGAACCGCCAACGGCTGACCGGTCGCCGCATCGCCGTTGTCTTTGCTTGATCTTTGCTTGGATCTTTGCCAAGCGGCGATTAAACTTCCCAACCCTTCCGATACGATTTGCTCAAGTACTGATTCGCCTCGGCCACATTGGTGACTTTCATCGTTGCGGGATCGTAATCGATGCTCTGACCAGTGCGGTAAGCAACGTTGCCGAGCAAGACGATTTCGGTGAATGGCCCCGCATAGCTGAACGCGCTTCCAGTGGGAGCGCCGGTTTTGCAGGCGGTAATCCACTGTTGATGATGCCCGGGTGAGGCGGGCAGGTAAGGGTCGGGACGTTTGAGATCGGCGTCTTGCTCCTTGGCAGTCAGCTTGGGCATGCCGCCATGTTGCACGGCAATACTCCCCTGATCGCCAACATACAGAGAACCGTTCATCGGCAAGTCGCCGGCAATCTGCTTGGGAGGTTTCGCTTCGCCCTCGTACCAAAACACGTCGACGGGGGGCAAGTCGCCCCGTTGTCCGAATTCGAACTTGGTCGTCATTTGCTTGGGTCCGCTATGCGGATGCGGCTTGGGTCCAGTCGATGTGACTCGCACCTTGCCGCCCAACTTGAGTCCCCAGAAAACGGGGTCCATCAGGTGGATCGCCATGTCGCCAATCGCACCGCAACCAAAGTCCCACCAGCCTCGCCAGCGAAAGGGGACATAGGCCGAATGATATGGCCGAGGCGATGCGGGGCCCAACCAAGTATCCCATTTCAAGCTCGACGGTATGGCGGGTTGCTCCTTCGGCTGATTGAGTCCTTGAGCCCACCAGCGGCCGGGCCGATCGGTAATCACGTGGACTTCGCGAACCCGTCCGATGACTCCAGATTGAAGCCATTCCACAAGCCGCAAGTATCCGGGATGCTCATGGTTCTGCGTACCCATCTGCGTCGCCAGCTTGTTCTCCGCCGCGAGTTGAGCGACGAGGCGAGCTTCCGCGACGGTGTGAGTTAGCGGTTTTTCGCAATAGACGTGCAAACCTCGACGCAGCGCCCGCACAGTGGCGGGAGCGTGGTGGTGATCGGGCGTCGCCACCACGACGGCATCAAGTCCCTTCAGCTCCAAGAGCGCACGATAATCGGTAAACTTCTTCGCATTAGGGTGGGCTTTGGCTGCCGTGTTCAGGCGGCCTTCATCGACGTCGCACAGCGCGACAATGTCTTGGCTGGCGACGCCGGCTAGATCGCCTCGCCCCCGTCCGCCCACGCCAATGCAACCGATGCGCAATCGCTCATTGGCGCCGAGAACGCGGCTCGAAGTCCCCAAGGCAAGCGCAGCGCCGGCCCCGACACCCAAAGTGTATTGTAGGAATGAACGGCGGGCAGGTTTTGGCATCGTGATCGCTCCGGGTTGGTGGTGGCGGCAATTCTACACTTGCTAGCAAGACTTTGCGAATCGAGCGAGCCCTCGAACCGCAACTAACCAGCGTCGACGTTACAGCGTCGATGTTACAGCGTCGATGTTACAGCGTGGACGTTTCCGTTTCGGCGCCCCAGTTCTCCGTGGGGCGAACGGCGTTGAGCAATGCGGCGATATCGCGAATCACAACGCGGTAGGTGAGTGCTGAGACTGCCAGTCCGACCAAGCCAGCCCCAATCAACAAAGCGGGCGCGTAGTTGTTTGTCGAGGCAACCATGACGGCCAACGCTGCAGTCATAGGAACCCCTGCCGCAGTCAACAGAAACACGCCGGACGATCGCCCCAGCCGACGAAGCCAGAATTCTTCATCCGCCTCGATCGATGACGGTTCGAGCAACGCAGGGTACAACTCGTGAACACTCCAGTAGGCGATGGCGAAGAACGGGTAAGCTGCCGCGATCAGCCCGCAAACACTCAACGACGTCAAAAACCCCTGGTAAATCAGCCTCACATCCGCGGGCGTCAATCCCTCGACCGAAAAGTGCAAAGCGACAGGATATACGATACCGGCGACCAGCCAGCCGACAGCTCCGACTACGGCACTGAGCAGCGGCAAGGCAACGGCTCGCCTTCTCAGCCGAACCAATTCGCCATTGGGCAAACGTTCGCCGCGAGTGCGCTTGCGCACGCCGATCGCTAGGGGTGCAATCAGGTAAGCGAACAAGAGGATGGCGGATCCGAAGGCCACGGTGTTGACCACCAGTTGGATACGCTGAAACGGTTCCTGGGCGCCGGGAATGACGTCGATGATTTCCCGTTTGTTGAACCAGTAGTTAAAGGCGCCGGCCAAGCCGTGGGGCCCCAAAATCGATAGCGCGAGAACCCAGGCCGAGCGCTCTCGAAAGAAGTTTCGCCACCTCGTCGCCACGCCCTGAAGCAGCTGACGCGACTTGGCTTGCGAGCAAAGATACAACTCACGAGCCAATTGTTCTCCTGTCTGTTGCCTTTCTCCGGGCTGATTCGACAAGCATTTTCGCAAGACCAGTGACAAACTCCGAGTTGGTTCGTTTCCTGATGGAACATCGGGTTGAGTCTTGCGGCCGGCTGCTAACGACGCCAGGCTGTTTGACCAGGACTGTGCTGAGCGGTCCTCTGGAAAAGGCCTGACGCCGTGAAGCAATTCCCACAGCACGACGGCGAGTGAGAAGAGATCAGCTCGGCCATCCAACTCGTCCGGCTCAAGAGGCTTGTCCGGATTGCAGGCATCCAACTGCTCGGGTGACATGTAGGCCAAACTTCCGCCAAAATAAGCGGCAGCCGAGGCGCCGTCGAGCTTGGAGTTGAAGCTGATATTGAAATCCGCCAATTTCGGCGAACCGTCAGCGGCCAGGAGAATGTTGGCTGGCTTCACATCGCGATGAAGAATGCCCTTTTCGTGCGCGTAGTGCAGCGCCTTGGCAAGCTGTGAGCCGAGCCGACAGACTGCTTCCGGCCATGTGGCTTGGGAGAGCCAACGGCGCATCGCCGAATCATCGCTAGCCGCCCCAATTTGCTCAACGTTCTGATCCACCTGCCGCAAGATGATCGCCCCGGACCGTTCGCCAATCGGAATCCGGCTGGTGGTTACTTCGTGCAGCGTTCCGCCGCCGGCGAGTTGCATGTAGAGCAAGCGAAGCTGAGGTGCGGCGAGCGAGCGCTGGTCGTAGACCCGAACGATGCCAGGATGTTCGAGTTGGGCCAATGTCTGCGGCTCGTCGCCTCGATCGGCCGAGACCTTGAGTGCGACGACCCGCTGCATGGAGATTTGCCGCGCCATGAAAACCGATGCGAACGCTCCTTGGCCCAGCTTTAAGATCAGCTCGAAATCGTCCAGTCGCTGGCCAGCCTCAATGCCTTGCACCGAGCGCATTGCGCCACTGGTCCTGGTGGCCGTCTCGACATCCACGTTCATCAACCGCCGCAGCGAGTCTTCGATTGTCGGAAAGCGTCTAAAATACTCGGCTGAATCGACAGTCTGGCCCGCTGCCCGCCGCAGGTGAAATTCTTCATAAACCAGATCGCAGGGAGGCGCCCCGGGGACGCTCGATTCGTCAACATTGAGCTCGGGAAAGCGCTCCAGGTATTGCTCCAGCGACACCGAGACGCCCCGCTCAAGCCGGTACTCCAAGTCGACTTTGAGCAGTTCAACGAGAACCAAACCGCGAATCGGCTCGCCCGCTGGTAGAAACCGGCTAGGATCAGGAGGCTCGGTCTCGCTGTCCCATGCCGTAATAAACTGGTCGAGTTGCTCGGCCAGCAGCTCCCACGACTGGGCGGAGTCTAACGGTTCGTTCGGGTTCATGCTCATGCGACAAAAGCAGAAAATGGTCTGTTCCAGATCAACTGCTCCAATCTATCTTTTTCTCGTTGGCGGTAGGAGCCCGCGAGCTAGCGACACGTGTGAACCCAACAGGCACGAAAAAAATCGGTGGAAAACAGGCATGGTGACGGTAATTGCATTGGCTTCGCCTCCGTGCTACGATATTGGCCTAAGCGGCGGTGTTGCGCCTGGGATCACGGGCGTTTTTCCAGATACTGATTGGGTAAGTGAACATGAGCGCTCTGCAGTCGGAAACGACCAATGAAGGCGTGTTGGTGGTCTCCTTCACTGATGCAAAGATTCTTGACGAAGCGAAAATCGCACAAATCGGCAAGGAACTTATGGAATTGGTTGCGATGGCAGATCAAGGAAAAATGGTCGTGGACTTTTCTGGAATTTCCTTCATGTCTTCAGCCATGATTGGAAAGCTGGTCTTGCTGCACAAGAGATGCAAGTCGGCCGAGATCAAAATGAAGGTCTGCCAGATCTCCGACAACGTGATGGAAGTGTTCAAGATCACGCGGCTCCACAAGGTCTTTGACATTCAGAAGGACCGTGAAAAAGCGCTGGATTCGTTCGACAAAAAGGGCTGGTTTGGCTAATCGCCAGCTAGGCTTATTCCCCCAATTGTGGACTACCTCAACGGCGACGCGGTTCATCCGAGTCGCCGTTTTCGCTTTCCCAAGGGATTCATGCGGGTAGCCGCGTGTCTTAGCATGAGTTGGCCGATGCCTCACCGCCCGCTGATCGCACTGTACGCCTTGGTCGCCATCCCCTGGTATTGGTCATTCATGCCGAACGCCTGGGCGATGATTTCGCTGGCGGGACTGCCGATGTGGGCCTTTGTGACATTGGCCGCATCGTTTGGCGTCTCCCTTCACACCGCGCTTGTTTTCATGCGACCGTGGGAATTCGAGCGAGACGAGTCACTAGCCGATAAGGACTCGTCGTGACATCGTTCGACTTCCCCTTCAGCTTTGCCGAGACGATGTTTATCGTCTGCTATGTTGCCTCGCTCGTGTTCATCGGCTGGCTGGGCATGCGAGCCCAAAAAGAGAAGACCATGAAGGACTTCTATTTGGGCGGCCGCGGTATTGGGTTTGGCGTGTTACTGCTGACTCTTTACGCCACCCAGTACAGCGGCAACACACTTTTCGGTTTTACCGGCAAGGCCTATCGCGTCGGGCTGCAGTGGCTGGTGTGTGTGCACTTCATGACGGCCATCGTCGTCGTTTACATGGCTTTCGCTCCCAAACTGTACAAGCTGGCCAAGGAACACACTTTCATTACGCCAAGCGACTTTCTCAGCTATCGGTTTGGACACCGCGGGCTGAGTAGCTTCGCTTCGGTGGTGATGATATTGGGCTTGGCCAATTACCTGCTCGCTCAACTCAAGGCCCTGGGCGAAGCGGCCAGCGGGTTTCTTCCTGATTACCCCAAAGAAGCCTACGTGGGCGGCGTGATTGCGTTGGCTTTCATCATTGTGCTTTACGAATCGCTGGGCGGATTTCGCGCAGTCGCCTGGACCGACGTGATTCAAGGTCTCGTGCTGATGTTTGGCTTCGGGATCTTAGTGTGGCTGGTCTTCAGGCAGTTTGGCAGCCTTGACGAGGCGATTGGGATCCTCCAGAGCCGGCCCAATGGCCAGGCCATGACCGCGCCGCCGAAAGGGGGCCAGATCGCCGAGTGGGTCAGTTGGGTGCTGATTGTCGGCCTTGGCGGGGCCCTTTACCCTCAAGCCATCCAGCGGATCTACGCAGCCAAGTCGGCTCCTGTGCTGCGAAAAAGCCTCGCCGTGATGGCTTTTCTGCCTTTAACCACGACGCTGATCGCTGTCGTGTTTGGCGTCATGGCGGCCGCCCACGTGGAATTGCAAGGGTCGGGCGACAGCGTGCTAACGACCGTCTGCCGGATGGTGCAATTGCAATCGCAGGCCGCGCGCTGGCTGGTCGTCGTGCTCTTCGCCGGCGTCCTGGCGGCACTGATGTCGACCGCCGATTCAGTACTCCTTTCAATCTCGTCGATGTTCACCAAGGATCTTTACGCTGGCGTCTTTTCGCCGCAGGCGAATCAGAGGCAATTGACGCTCGTTGGCAAAAGCTGTTCGTGGATCGTCATCGTGATGATGACGATCGCGGCCATTGTGTTGCGCGACACGTCCCTCGTCGCGATTCTCAAGATCAAATTCGAACTGCTCGTTCAATTGGCCCCGGCCTTCGTCATCGGAATTCACTGGCAGCGAATGAATGCGAATTGGACGTTTGCCGGCATGGTCTGCGGTGTCGCCGTTGCTCTGCTGATCACGTTCACGACCACCCTCAGCGGAACTGGAAACCTCCTTGGCATCCACGCCGGCCTGTATGGTCTCGCCGCCAATCTTCTCACCTCCCTCGGGGGTTCGCTGCTGACGCCCTGTTCGAACCGCACAGAGGCAGAGAGCGCCGCCTGATGAAGAACACGGCGGATCGGACGCGCCTGGGCATTGCCGCCAGTAGAGACATTTCCGCCAGCAGAGAACTGAGTGGAGATTCTCAGCGGCGAGCAGCCTTCAAGCTCGATTGAACAGGCGCCCCTGCCAAGTGTCTCGCCGCTCCAATTCCGAGTCAATCTGGCGGAGCACATTCGGCTTGTCGAGACACCAATTCGGGCCGACGAAGTAGTCTGGAGGCGCATCGCCGCAGATCCGCTCGACAACCATCTCGGCCGGGAGGAGTTCAAGAACATCGACCAAGACGGAAATGTAGTCGTCCAAGCTGATGAGACTGACTTCCCCCGATTCGACTTGCTTCGCTAACTCGGTGTTCTTGACCGCATAGAGATTGTGGATCTTGATCGATTCGACGCCGAGCCGAGCGACTTCGCGAGCCGTCTCCAGCATGTCCTCATGGGACTCGCCCGGAAGCCCCAACATCACATGCGCACAAATCTCG
>CAZWOU010000155.1:13920-17094 GCA_964635375.1 uncultured Pirellulaceae bacterium
GAACCCACGGCCTCGACTGCGATCAATCGCATCCAGGAAGGCGTCATGGTGGTGTCCGCGATTCATCCAATCCAACGACCGGCGGTGAATCGTCTCCAGCCCGTATTCCACCGAGAGATACGTCCGCGACCCAATCGACTCGAGCAGATCGAGCACGTCCTCAGGCACGCAATCAGGCCGGGTCCCAACCGCCATGGCGACGACATGGGGATGCTCAAGCGCCTGCTCGTAAAGCCGCTGAAGCCTGTCGACTGGCGCGTACGTGTTCGTCGCAGGCTGAAAATAGGCTGTGAAGTGGTCGCAAGTATATCGCAGCTTCAAACGCCGAATGCCCTCGTCGATCTGCTCCCGCACACCTTGTCGAGGGATCCGCCGACTCGGGCTGAAACTTCGGTTGTCGCAAAACGTGCAGCCGCCGATGGCGACCGTGCCGTCCACATTTGGGCAGGTGAAACCCGCGTCTATGCTCACCTTTTGCACTCGAAAACCAAACCGCTGACGCAAATGGTAGCTATAGGCGTGGTAACGAAGCCCGGATCGACGCCATGGAGGGGTGTTGCTCCCCCTGTTAGTGCTGTTGTTTGTTGACCGACTCATAACGCTTGCGTAGACTGGACTGGTGTAGCCAGGATTGAGCTAAGGCAACGGGCAACGGGCAACGGGCAGCGAATCATCGAATAAGCGACCAGCATCAGCCCACATTTCGCACGTGGGCCTCAAAGAGCGGATCCCTGGCCCCTTTTGACCGCAGCATCTTAGATCGTAATACACTGGACGACAAGGACTTCCGTTGATGATGGGTGAATTGGTTCCCGAGGGAGGCGGCGATACAATACCGCTTCTCAAAGAACGGCTGCTGATCGGGCGACGTGAGAGCTGTGATATCGTTTTGCGCTTTTCCAATGTGTCCGCCCACCATTGTCAGCTCTTCGTGGAAAGCGGTTACTGGTTCATCAAGGACCTCAAAAGCCGCAACGGCACGAAAGTTAACGGCAGGCGAATCGCCCGGAAACGAATTGACCCAGGCGACACCGTTGCGGTCGCAAAGCACACCTACAAGATGGTCTACGATCCCCTGACACTCGGCGCCAACGGGCCGCCTCCGCCTGACGAAGAGACGATTTCGTCCATCCTCGGGCACTCGCTGCTGGACCGAGCCGGTTTGAAACGGCGTGCCCAACCCGACTCAACGTCGCGCAAACCTGCGCCCAAGAAGACGTCCAGTGGCGCCGACCGGTACGACCTGCTGGACGACGATCCGGGCCAACCCGACCGGAATAAACCGGTCTAGCCGCTGGCTCCGGAATGCTCGGCGGGCAAAAAGGAGCCGAGCGTGAAACGACTCGATCCGAGCTAGCCGATCCGAGCTAGGAGGTCAGGTTAGCGTCGAACACGCGAACCTGAGCCCAGCTTTCTTTGTTGGCCGCGATGAACGTCTGGTGCCGTTGCGAAACTTGATAGACATCGTGGTCCTGCCGGGACGCGAAGACCAGCTGCAGAGCTACATGGAAGTCGCGATCGTTCACCTCTCGGTCCAGGTCGTGAACCAATGAGCCCGCAGCAAATAGAACTGTGCCCGGGTGTCCGTTCAAGTGTTCTTGGCAGCTGGCGATAAGCCCTTGGATGTTCTCGTCAGTGGGGTCTTTTAGGGTGAAATAGACCATATGCCCCAGCATCGCACCGTCGGCCATCATCGCTCCTTTTGAGTCGCGTTCTTATCGAGGCAGTATCAAAACAAAAAAAGGCCCGACGCGATGTGAGGAAAACACGTCGGGCTATGCGGTGAACCCCGCAGCCACCGCAACGGCTCCTGTTTGGGCTGAGGCAAGCCAGAGCGGTAGTGGGAACATCTTATTCCATTTTCAAGCTGTTGAAAACAAGAGACCCGCTTTCTGCGCTTACCTCGTCGCAGCCAGAGCGTTATAAACATCCGACGCTTTCGCGGAAATCAAGTCGGCAGGTTTCGCAGTGGGGTGGGCCGTTTGCCAGGCTCGGCAGGCGAGCAGTCCGACGTAATAGCCACAACGATCCGGAGCTGCGGGCAGTCCGGGAATCTTGACATTGAGCTTTGTAAAGACATTGACGCGTCGGGGGTCGCTGGAGTCCTTGGCGCGGGCAAAAGCGATTAGGATCGCCTCGCGATTTGCCTCAGCGGCTTCCCACTTGGCCTCGCTCCACAGCATCACTTTATGATCGGCCAGCTTGGCGTTCGTCAGCTTGGTCAAGTAGGTTGCCTTGCCTTCATGGATCGCCTGCTCCATCAACGATTTGCCCGCGAAGCCTTGAAACGTATGCCAGGTCTCATGAATCACGGCCGCCTCCCAATCATCGCCTTCCGCGAGCGCAGAGCGATTGAGGATCACGATGTGTCGATTGGTCCGTCGGTCTTGGCCCTCCATGGCTGCGTTCGTTTGCCGCTGGTAGCCGAAGGCGACCTTGTAGATAGGCGCCTTGGCAAGCGGCTTGCCGAACGACTCGGCCACCGTTCGGTAGGTCGTGCGAATCTCGCCTGTCAGATCGCGTCCAGCATAGGAATCCAGGTGCAGACTGACATGCGGATACTCGGCCTCACCCAACATCAGTTTGGCGAACCCCCTGAGATCTCCCATCCCAAAGCGCTGATACAGACGACCCTGCGGAGACATCGCCATGGCCAACCACTGAGCTCGCCCGGCTTGAGGCATTTGTTTTGCCCGAGCAGTCAACTGCCGCAACTCCAGGTCCAACCGCATCACCACCGGCTTGCTCGCGGGCGTCGCGTCGATCAAGCGGAGTTGCCGCTTGAGAATTGTCCGTTGAATGGCCTCTTGGTCTTGGGCTGCACCGTTGACGCAGCACGTCGCGATCACCGTCAACCAGAGGATCCAACTCGTCGCTTTGCATCGACCGGAAACCACTGCAAAAAGGTAGATATGCCGAGCCATCAACAGTCCTCATTTTGCATACGGGGAAGCGGAGACGGAGATCAAACCGACCTATTCAAATTTGCGATCGGTGAGCATTGACCGAAAGGCGTGAACTAGGCGCTCTCTTCGTACTCGTCTTGCTCATACTCGTCTTCCTCGTTGGCACCATCTGCCTCGCACTCGTCTTCGGCGCCTTCTTCGCGCTCGCCTTCTTCACCCTCTTCGTACTCACCCTCTTCGTACTCGTCTTGCTCGTCGTTCTCACCCT
>CAZWOU010000156.1:0-12682 GCA_964635375.1 uncultured Pirellulaceae bacterium
CGCTCCATCGGGAGCCCTCGTTCGTCAGATTACGATCAGAACGATGATGGTCTCAGTGGTCAGCTTCTCCGTATTCTTCGGCGTCGCGAGGCAAATTCTGCTCGAGCGTCCACACAACGGGCTGATGGTTCTGGCTCTTGGACTTCTGGGGATTACGGCCGTTGGATTGATCGTTGCCCTGTATTCCGCTGTCTCCAATCGCAACGCGTCGCAAGTCGACACATAGAGTCTAGAGCCCCGCTGCAAAAAGGAGCCGCTGCAAAAAGGAGGCAGCCCTCATTTGCGCCCACGAGTCTTCTTCTGAGCCACGCTTCTCTGAGCGACCTTCTTTTTGGCCTTGCGCTTTGGCGCCGTCTTCTTGGCCGTTTTCGCGCCTGTCTTCGCGCCTGTCTTCTTTGCGGGGCCGAGTTGGGCCAAGTTGTAGGATTCCCTCAGCCATTTCGTCCAGACCGACTTCGCCAGCGGTCTTTCCGACGTAAACCTAGCGGTCACCCAACTGTTGGATCCAAGCTGAAGCCGATCGGGCGCTTTGGCGGCGAGTTTCTCGGCCTGTGGGATTGACCGTTGCAGCTTGAACATAGCCTTGAATCCCTGCCCTTTGGCGCCAGGGCCAACATAGAAAAAGGCCGTCTTGCCGACTTTGAACGAAGCCTGACTGCAAGAAGTTCCCTCCTCAACGGCGGCGGCTTGTTCTCGCATTGCCAGCGTAGGGTCTTCGGCGCGAGCCACAGGGTCTCCTCCAATTCAAGCAGATGACTCTCTCAGTTTCCGCCAAATTGATGATGATAGAACGTCTATGGGAAGACTTGTCGCGTCACCCGTCCGACATTCCGTCTCCCGAGTGGCATGGCGACATTTTGGCGGAACGCCATGCTGCGAATTCACAACCAGGGGAGATTGAGTTCTTTGCCCCATCGGGATTGATCTCGTTAATCGGGGGTCGCGCCCCTTTCTGGTTCCTCTGGTTGCTCAGCCTGTTCCTTCTTCTTCTGTCGGCGTTTTCTCTTCTCTTCCGCCTTTCGCTTCTTCTCCATCTCCCGTCGATGCTTCTCGAAGGTGTTCTTATCTCGCGCCATTCATCCCCTCGACAGTTGACGTGGTATCGTTTTGATTCGCCGTTTGGCAACAAGAACTGTGGAAGCAACCTCCCGCTTGCCGACCGGGCGTCTAGGGCTTAAAGAAGTCGAAGCCACAGTCGCATGTTTTCTTGCGGACATGTACTGCCACACCGCACTTTGGACATTTCTTCTGGCTCCAAGTCTGCGGCAACTTTTTGGCCAAGGGCTTCTTCTTTGCTTCTGTTTTCTTTTTGGCCTTTAGTCGTTGTTCACGAGGCGCATCGGCCTGTTGCACGGCGCATTGCGGATGGATACCAGCCGCGGAGTACGACGCCTTTCCACAAACCGGACAGATCTTCTTGTTGTGTTCATCAAGGATCGGACTGGACCTCTTGTGACGCATGATTCGCCAATCAACCGTTGCTGGTCGGCGCAGCAGCAACTCGCAGGTGTTTCAAGGAAGCCGAAGGCGGTTGTGGCGTCTGACTACCGGTCGTTGAGTAAACGTCGGGCACTCAGGGCGCGACGTTCCGCACGTAGGCGCGCACGACGTTTGATCTCGCTCGGCTTTTCATAGTACTGCCGACGCCGCATTTCCCCCTTCAAGCCACTTCGCTCAACGAGCTTTCGAAAACGGCGTACCGCCTCCTGGATCGACTCGCGGTCACCAACTCGCATTCTAACCACTAGTTCTCCCAATGTTACAACAACCAAACACCAGACCACTAACCGATGATCTGCGTTTGGCATTTCCAGAAAGACGCCGCAATCAGAAGGGCCTTCGGTCAGCGCGTCGATCCAAGACCTGTTTCATGATTGCTTTCCAGCTGTCATTAAGCTGCAACGTGACGGTTGCGTCTTTCCCTTCTGCGTTTCCTTCAATGTCGATACCAGCCTTCGACAGCGTGTCATTCGCCCGCGTTCCAGCTTGGCGAGCTCTCCAGAATCTCTGAGTCCCCACAGACGCTGGTCTCTCGGCTGCGGTTTCTTGAACGGATTTTGCCACATGCGCTATCAATTGCGCCATCATCTTCAGGCGCAAGCCATCCGCCCATTCTCTCCAACGGACTTTATCTCGGACTGACATTCACAACATCATTGCCTTGGGGGCTATCCGATTTGGGGAACCACCGAAGGCGCCACTGTTGAGGTCTTCATCAAGCAACTGCGTTGCGATCGGAACCTTGACGTTGCGTATCTATCTACTTTTCTTTTCCCTTTTCATTCTTCGTTTTTCCTTTGGACTATGTTGGGCCTTTTTCTGTTTTTCCTTTTTACCTTTATCTTTACTTCCCTTATCGCCCATATCGTTTCTCCGTGCTTGAAAGGTTCCTCGCGGCTCCGTCAGACCGGTTTGACGTTTTCGGCTCTTGGTCCCTTCGGTCCACGTCCTTCGGTGAATGACACTCGTTGCCCTTCTTGGAGTTCTTCGTAGCTCACCCCTTCGAGGTTTGAATTGTGGAAAAACAGGTCCTTGTCGCTCCCGATGTCAATAAACCCGAAGCCCTTGTCCGTGAGACGCTTGATGGTGCCTTCTGCCATTTGTCCAGTTTCCTCAATAAGTGTACTGCAACGTTACCCGAATACCGTATTTCAGGCTGCTTCGCTGCAAACACATGATTGTATCGTATGGATTCGCTACTGGCGATGGTACGTGCCAGAGAGCGAAGCCGGGAGTCCAGGCGCCGTGGCAGTTCAGCACGTGAGTCTGTAACGTCGATCTGAGTCTTCTCCGTTGCTCATTCGCGCGCGGCCGAGCGAGGGCGAGTTTGAGAGGAGTGGGCTGGGATCCGCGATTTGCCTTTTGCCAGATCACGGCAAGCAACTTCAGGCGAGTCCGTGCGACTCGGCGGCATGCAAGGCGGGAAAAAAACTTGCGAATCGCCATTCCATCCTGCAAATCGTTCTCACTCCGCGTAGATTAGTAACGATCAAGCATTCGCCCCGAAAGGCCCCGAAAGGGCTTGCTCGCCCAAAGCGCCATCCCGATATGAACTCAACCCAACCGAAATGTTGCTCGATGAAACGTCTCATCATCAGTTGTTTGGCGATCAGTGTTGCGGCGGCGACGCCTTGGCTCGGTTACCGCTATTGCCTGGTGGTGGCTGCGGCCGCGCCGAAGGCGGCCGATGCACCGTTGCCGGCCGAGGAAGCGGCGGAGGGAATGCAGACGCCGGGCGGATTTCGCGTTACGGTTTACGCCGCCGAGCCGGACGTCCGACAGCCGATTGGAATGTGCATCGATGACCGCGGTCGGATTTGGATTGCCGAGAATTACAGCTATCCGGTTCATAGCAAGAAGGCCCAGCGGGACCGCATCTTGATTCTCGAAGACACAGATGGCGACGGGCGGCACGACAAGCGAACGGTCTTCTATGACAAGCTGAACTACGTGACGGGGATCGAGGTTGGGTTCGGCGGAGCGTGGGTTATGTCGCCTCCTCACCTGTTCTTCATTCCCGATCGCGATCGAGACGACAAGCCGGATTCCGATCCGCAAGTTGTGCTGGACGGGTTCGGCAACCACGCCAACGCCCACAATCTCGCTAACGGTTTTTCCTGGGGGCCGGACGGCTGGCTCTACGGCACCCACGGCCGCACGAATTGGTCGATGATTGGCAAGCCAGGAACGCCGAAGGAGAAGCGTGTTCGGTTTGACGGCGGCGTCTACCGCTATCATCCCGTGAGCAAGGTCTGGGAGGCCTACGCCGACGGATGCACGAATCCCTGGGGCATCGATTGGGACGACTACGGCCAGGGGTTCATACCGAACACCGTCAACCCTCATCTGTTTCACGCCATTCAGGGCGCCCATTTCGAGCCTTGGCGGAATCGCGAATCGAGCCGTTTCGCCTACCGCCGAATCGCTACGATCGCCGACCATCTCCATTTCGCGGGGGGCGGCGATGTTCGCGCGGCGATCGGGTCCGAGGAGGAGTCCGCGCTCGGCGGAGGACACTCGCACTGCGGCATCATGGTCTACCTGGGCGACAGTTGGCCCGACAAATATCGAAACACCGTATTCATGCACAACACCCACGGTCGCCGGATCAACCGGGACGTTCTTCATCGCGATGGGTCAGGCTACAAGGCCACTCATGGCGATGATTTCATGCTCTCGCAAGACACCTGGTTCATGGGCGTTTCCATCCAATACGGGCCAGATGGCGCCGCTTATGCAACGGATTGGTCCGACACGGGCGAGTGCCACAGCGTGCGCAACACGCGCCGAGAGACCGGCCGCGTGTTCCGGATCAATTACGTCGGCGATCCAAAGCAACGCCCAAAGTTCACACCGGTGGATGTCTTCGAAAAATCCGTTGCCGAGCTTGTCGATCTGCAGCTACATCGCAACGATTGGTTCGTGCGTCATGCTCGACGCGTCTTGCAGCAACGAGCCGCGAGCGGCGAGTCGATGGTGGACGCGCACAATCGATTGCTCGCTATGCTCCGAGAGAATCCAGATGTAACGCGCAAGCTTCGAGCGCTGTGGGCGCTTCACGTCACCGGGGGCGCGGACAAAGCGCTGCTTGAAGAGCTAACCGAGCATGAAAGCGAATACATGAGAGCTTGGTCGATACGTCTTCTCTGTGAGGACGGCAAGCCGTCTCGCACGACTCGGGAGCGGATGGAGACATTGGCCCGCGACGGTGATTCAAAGTTTGTCCGCCTACATCTGGCAAGCGCGTTGCAGCGACTTCCGGCCGCGCAGCGCTGGCCAATCGCGAGAGCGCTCATTGGCCGTGCCGAGGACGCTGAAGACCAGAACCTTCCGTTTATGGCTTGGTACGCCATCGAACCGATGGTCCATGAGGACGTAAACGCCTTTGCCCGCCTGGCGCTGACGTCAAAGATCCCGAGCGTTACGCGAGACATCGCCCGACGCATTGGCTCTCTACCGAACCCAACAGAAGGATTAGCCGCACTGGCTACCGTGCTTATTGAAGCCGAAGGCGCAGACCGCAACCTGGTGCTGCTGGGGATGCGTGACGGCATGGTCGCCAGACGAAACATCAACGCTCCAGACAACTGGCGTCGCGTGGTGGAGACGCTGCGTTCGTCTCCCAGCAACTACCAGAACGCGCTGGCCGTCTCGTTGCTGTTTAACGACCCCACCGCTATCCAGCGCCTTCAGCAACTGGCGGCGGACAAGAACGCTCCGCTGGCCGCAAGGAACGACGCCTTGAAGCAACTTGTCGATGCTCGTCCAGCAAATCTCGACGCTTGGCTACTGGCTCGGCTCGCTGACCCCGCGCTTCGCCGGGGTGCGATTCGCGGGCTCGCGAGGTTTGCTAACCAGGCGACTCCAGACGCACTTCTGGATAACTATTCATCGTTCGACGACGAAGCAAAGCAGGACGTCCTCCAGACTTTGGCTTCCCGCCCCCTTTGGGCGACTCGACTGCTGCAAGCCGTCGTGCAAGGGCAAGTCGATCGCCGAGATTTGACATCGTTTACGGTTCGTCAGATCGATAGCTTGAGCGACAAGCATTTGCGAGAGCAAGTCGAGAAGTTGTGGGGCCGCGTCCGACCAACGTCGAAGGAAAAACTGAAAGTCATCGCGAAATACCGCAAGATGCTCTCCGTGTCGCTCGCTGGATCCGATCTGTCGGCGGGACGCGCCGTGTTCGCGAAACATTGCGGCGCTTGCCACAAGCTGTTTGACGACGGCGGCGATCGCGGACCGAACATCACCGGCGCCCAACGAAGCAATTTGGACTATTTGCTTGAGAACTTAATTGATCCCAGCAGCTCGGTTGCTCGCGATTACCAGATGCACGTGCTGCAACTCGCGAGTGGCCAGGTCGTGACTGGCCTGCTGGGTGGCGAAACGGAAACCACATTGACGATTCGCACGCTCAACGAAGATATCATCACTCCTAAATCTGAAATTGAACGGCGGAAGCTTTCCGAGCAGTCGCTGATGCCTGAAAAATTGCTGGATAACCTGAGCAAGCGGGAGCTGAGAAACCTGATCGCCTATCTACAGAGCTCGCAGCAATCGCCCCTGCCCGCTGGCTTCAAGCCGTCAAGCGACTCTGAATAAGTTTTCGTCAACCCGCCAATCGGTCGTACCCGGTTGTTGCGGAAACCGCTGGAATCGCCAATAGTGAATGGAGACGTTCGGGCGGATTGGGCACAAGCATCGCGATGGGTCGAGCTGATATGTACTTTGATAACGACATGTCGAAACTGATGCAAAGGTACATTGGGCTCCAGGTAACGGTTCAGACCCATGGCTACGCACGCGTCATCGGAACGCTGGTGTCGGTGCACGAATCGTGTATTCGATTGCTCAATGCGATCCGCATGCACGAACTCGACGATAGTCGTTGGTATGGTGAGTTGGAGCGAGCGAATCAACAGGAGCAATCGGGGATCGGCGACCCGGAGACTTTGATCGCCACCCACTGCATCGCTTCCATATCCTGTGACGAAGACACCGTTCTGCTCGCGGACATCGAACCGGCGGAACAAGACGCAGTCATTACGAACGGCGAAGCGGATCAGAATGACCGTCCCGACGATGAGGACGCCCCATCGATTGTGGAAACGATCGAATTGCGAATCGGCCTGAGCCTGGTGCGCTTGGCCACCGCGGAATTGGATGATCAATTTCGCTCGATTCGCAGTTTGCGAAAGACGGTCCAAGAGCAGCTGGGCTTCTCCATCCCAAAGATTCGCATCCGCGACTCGTTCGACTTGGACGACAACGAATACCAACTGCTCCTCGGTGGCCTCGAGGGCGCCTCCGATACAGTCCGGCCAGGCAAGTTGCTGGCCGTCCGATCCGGCACGAGCCAAG
This sequence comes from uncultured Pirellulaceae bacterium, assembly GCA_964635375.1. GTDB lineage: Bacteria > Planctomycetota > Planctomycetia > Pirellulales > Pirellulaceae > CAZMNY01. The sequence continues at coordinate 6,865 of CAZWOU010000156.1, forward strand.
TTGAATTGAAGGGCGAACAGGTTCGCGAACCGGCGTTCGGCTGCAAAGCGGTCTGGATCGACGAGGAGAACAAGAACAAGGCTGAGTTGGCTGGATACACGGTCGTCCCCCCCTGGTGCGTGATCATGACTCATCTTGTGGAGGTGGTTCGCCGCCACGCACCACAGTTGCTCAACTACCAGGAGACCAAACGAATCCTGGATCAGCTGGGCGAGACCTCGCCGGCTCTGGTGAACGACCACGTCTCCACGCCCGACGCGGTGATGCGAATGCACACTGTCTTTCGCGGACTGCTCGAGGCGGGCGTATCTATCGCCAATGTTGAGCCGATCGCAATTTCTGTGGCCGCGAATGGAACCAGCGAGGCGAGCGCTGACGATTTGCTGCTCGCTGTGCGGCACGATATTCTTCCAGCGATTCGTCAGTCGCTTGCGGACCGTGACAACCTGGTTTCAGCTGTCGTGCTCGACGACTCCCTGCAAGACTCGCTCACCGACCTCTCGGACGCCGAGGGTTTTGCCCGACGGTCAGAGTTTTGGGAGCGACTCGCTCAGAGTTGCCGAGAAATCGGAAAGCGAAACGGCCGCTTGGCCATCGCGGTGGACGATCGCAACTTCGCCTTCGTCCGGAGTCAAATTGCGCCACAAGGGCTAGAATGCTCAGTGGTAACCACATCGGAACTGGCCACATTTCCGACAGTTGAGTTCCTTCAACTACAAGGCGACGATGACTCCGCCAACTCAGAGATTCCTCTTGGCGACGAGACTGGCCAGACAACCAACGAGACCACACGGATGCTGAAACCTCGCTAGAACTGGAGAAGATCAAGCTCATGTCGGACGAGAAGAAAAAGAAAACAAGCATTCGCATCAACACGAACGTCTCCAAACTCGCCAGCCAAAATCTGAAGCGAACCAATGCGATGCTCCAGCAGTCGCTGATGCGGCTCAGCACAGGCCTGGCGATTAACCCAACAAAAACAAGCGAAGTCGAGGCGCCCAATTCAGCCAAGATCGCTTTCACTGCAGTAGCGTATGACCGCTTGGGCCACATCATCGTCGATATACAGACGCCAAGCGGCCACCGTGGATTCGACGCTACGGCCTAGACTTGTTATCTTCATATCCACGCCGCCTTTGGCGTTCGCGGTCGCCGCCGGAACAATCAGTTCGCCGTGGAGGCGAAAGTCTATCCAGCGTTGAGTGATAGAACCACGAATACGAACTTCCCTCAGGAATGCTCGTGTTCAGTCGTTTCCCAAAACAGAGAAGGAGTCCCCGTGAAAAGGTTGTTCGTTGTAACCGTAGCCGCGTTGGCGATCGCCATGTTTACCGGCGCCGTTGCCCAAGCCGAGTTGAAGAGCGGCGACGACGCGCCTGACTTTGAATTGAAAGGCAGCGACGGCAAGACCTATAAACTGTCCGAGTACAAAGGCAAGTCGGCCGTCGTGGTCGCTTGGTACCCCAAGGCGTTCACCGGCGGCTGAACCAGGCAATGCAAGTCGCTCCGTGAGAGCGGCGACATGTTGAAGAAGTTCCAAGTAGCCTATTTCACAGCGAGCTGTGATCCGGTCGAGACAAACACCAGATTCGCCAAATCTCTGAAACTTGACTATCCGATTCTCAGCGATCCAAGCCGCGCCGCGGCGGTGGCTTATGGCGTGGTCAATACCTTGCGACCCCACCCTCAACGATGGACTTTCTATATCGGGAAGAACGGCAAGATTCTGTACATCGACAAGAAAGTAAAGGCCGGTTCGCACGGAAAGGACGTCGCTGCTCGACTGGAGAAGCTGGACGTCGACGCGAAGAAGTGATCTTGATTCAAATGGCGAACGCCAAGTCGCTTTGCGCCTCGGCCCGTTCTATTGCGGGGCAAGGAGCTAGCGATTGGCGAACGTCGATCGTTTTGGCGCTGCATACTCCACGTCGAGGTGGGGAGTCTGAATTCGCTTGGCGGAGGCGAGCGAACGAATGCCGGCCTCGAGCACGCCACTCGTGAGAAGAGTTCGTTCGACGGGGTACGGCGGTTGGCCAGTGACAAACATCTCCTCGGCTTGCGACATCAGACTAGCGGAATAGGTGACGTTGGGCGTGGGCGGCAAATAGAACAAAGTCGATATTGGCTCCGGCTTATTCCGCAGCTTTGCGGCGAATGTAAAGTCGCCGACCAGACCGTTCATCAGCAGCATTGTGCCGCGCAACCCGTCCTTGTACTGGAATCGGTAAGCGACTGGGTCCTTGACCCATTGCTGGATCTGCTCAGGGGTGGGGTGACGGTGGCTAAGTGTCTCGGGTTGGGCCAGCGTTTGGCTGCGGCACAGGCAGGCTTCGAACAGCTCGGAATTCCAACCGCCCGCCTCAAACCCCGTTCGCTTCATAGCTTCCCAAACTGCTGGTCCGCGCGCCGATTCAACCCAAGCGACGCCAGTCTCGCCGCCTTTGCGCCGCTCCGCCATGCACTGAATCACCTCTAATGCATGGAAGTCGTAGCTATCGACGCCCCCCATCGCCAGACACATGACCTCGTCCACCTCGGCGCCGAGCGGCATTTCAACTGCGGGCATTCGCCAAGTGACGGGGAGCGACGAGCCGGCCAGATAGGGAATCTTCATTCTTCGCGCAGTGTCCGCCATCTCCTTGGCCCACGCCCAGTTCCAAGAGAGATGTTTGTCGTTGAACATCGGCACGACTCGCCCGTCTTTTCGAAAAACATCGACAACCTGAGTAAAGAACTCGAATCGCGGATATTTCTTTTGGCCGAGTTCATTGCGAGGATAGTCGCCGTGTTCTCCGATGACGAGCACAGCGTCCACAGCTAACTGGGCTCCGCCGCAACGCAGCGTCTCTGCAATCGTGTCGTAGATCGTGAAGCCAAACTCCTTGGAACGGGCGCGGCTGAGGTCGCGCGAAGGAGTCTGATCGACATAAGCGGAAACCACGTCAAGCCGCGGTTGACGCCACGTTCCCTCCAGCGGGTAGCCGTGAAGAAACCGCTCCGCCATGTGCCAAGCGTGCGAGTGAAACCGCCACTCGGTGGTGACCACGGCCAAGCGTTTCCGTTTGGAAGGCGCATCGGCCAGAGCGAGCGATGTTGCCGCAAGCGCGCCTGTTGTCGCCCCGATGAATTCGCGTCGATTGATCATCTCGATGCTCCTCAGAAGTCGTGCCGCTTGGCGGGTAATCTCTTCGTTCGCAAGACGAGTTACTGCTCTGCCTTCACTCGAATTTCAGTATCTGGCGCAGACTTGAGTTTGAACGGAAGGCGACCAACTCGCAACACCTCGACGATCAGTTCCGCCTCGTCCTTGCTGAAGTTGCCTGAAATCAAGCCTCTTCCCGAGATCGTAGAGCGAATATGAGGGAGGGACATCACCTGGTTGTCAAGAATGACCCCCATGCTTCGGCTCGAGCCGTCCGCGCGGGGAAGGTTGCTGCTTGTGGGCGTCTGAAGCATTTGTTCTCCCTTGTCGTTCATTTCAAAAGCGATCGCCGGTTGGCCACTCCCATCCGCCGCTAACTGCACGGAAGTCAACTGTTCAGCTGTGAGGTTACTGCCGATTGGCCCAACCACCATCAACATCTCGAGCTCATCAACGCCGAGCGTCTTTAGGATGCCCAGCAGCTCGCTTGGTTTGGCCTGAACTTCTGCGGCTTGTGAGCTGGAGAGTTCAACAGGTTCTCCTGTCTTGCCGTTGCGAATAACGGAGTTGAGACCGTCCGCGGAAAACGCCTCGACGGAAGCTTGATCGCGCGCCGCGGCGACCCAACGGCCTATCGTCTGCTCTCCCTTCTTCACACTACGGTCCTTGGACGCGCGAGCTGCCTCGATCAACTCGGCATGATCGCGAGAGTTAGCGGCGATTAGAAACTCTAGGTGGCCGGTGAGCTGAAGCAGCCGTTTGGCTCGAGCGACCGGCAGCCCCCCGTTCGGGACCGAAATTTCAACCTTGGAGTTGTTCAGAATCTTCACGATGATGCTGTGTCGGCGCTCGGGATCTAGCCTCGATTGGATCGACCTCGCCATGCCGCTCGCCGCCAAGTCGTCGATTTTGGGATCGAAATCGGTCACTGAGTAGGTCAGGATCACGCCGCCTGACGACTGCATGTTTGGTTGGCGGGCGCAACTGGAAAACAGAGTAAGGCAGGTGAGAAGGCAGGTGAAAGCAAGCGGAAGCCGCATGGCTGGGTCCTTACTAGTGGGGCATTCGTAGACAATTAATGCCAATAGACAGACAGTTGCAGTTCATCGCCAATTTCGTCTCCAGCGTAGGAGCTTATCGACGCCGCGGCGCGTGCTCAGGAAACAGTCTAGCCCAAAGTCGGCGCCCCAAGGGCCCGCACAGCGTCGGTCCGGCAAGTTCAAGGGAGCGAAGCTTGCAAATGCCCCTCAATCGCGGACAATGCGGGTTCCTGTTCGGCGTTAGCGTCATGCCGTCAAGCGCACTTTCTCCTTCCATGGTCGCCAATCAATGATCCGCCGTTGCATCGTTTCGTTCATCGTCGCTTCAAGTTTGACCGGGGCCGCACTGGCTCAGCCAAAAGGTTTCAACTACGACGAGGCCAACGTTCCCAAATTCGAGTTGCCCAAACTGCTCGTCGCAAAGGACGGCTCAGCGGTCACTTCCGCACAAGCGTGGCGGGAGAGCCGTCGTGGAGAAGTACTCGCGCTGTTCGAGACCCACATGTTTGGGAAGAGTCCGAAGGCGCGAAAGATCATTGTCAAACAGCTTGAGCAAGACCGATCGGCCTTGGGCGGCAAAGCGATTAGGAAGCAGGTGCAAATCTCGTTTTCGGACAAGCCCGACGGTCCTCGAATGGAATTGCTGTTGTACTTGCCGATGACTTCCGACAAGGGACCCAGCCCTCTGTTTCTTGGATTGAATTTCCATGGAAACCACACCGTGCATGCCGACCCAGCGATTCGGCTCACCGATTCATGGGTCCGCAAGTCGGGCCACAGCGCAGCGAATAAGGCGACAGCCAAAGGCCGCGGCGCGAGCGCCAGCCGGTGGCAGGTAGAGAAGATCATCGGTCGCGGCTACGGACTTGGCGTCATTTACTATGGCGACATCGATCCGGATTATCACGATGGCTTTCAAAATGGCGTTCACCCCCTCTACTATCGCGACGGTCAAGAGAAACCGGAAGCGGACGAGTGGGGTTCGATCGCCGCTTGGGCCTGGGGCCTCTCCCGCGCCGTCGATTACCTCGAGACGGATGCTGACGTTGACGCGAAACAGATCGCCGTGCTGGGGCATTCACGCTTGGGGAAGACCTCGCTTTGGGCTGGAGCTCAGGACGAGCGATTTGCGATCGTCATTTCCAACGATTCCGGTTGCGGCGGGGCGGCGCTCAGTCGCCGCAGGTTTGGAGAAACGGTCAAGCGGATCAATGATTCGTTTCCCCACTGGTTCAACGATAATTTTGTCAAATACAACGGCAACGAGGACGCGCTGCCGCTCGACCAACACATGCTGATCGCCCTCTCCGCTCCCAGACCGGTTTATGTCGCCAGCGCCAAAGAGGACCGTTGGGCTGACCCGCGAGGCGAGTTTCTTTCGATTTTCCACGCCGCGAAAGTCTACAAACTGCTAGGCGTGGGAGGCCTCGGCACGGACAAGATGCCGCAAGTTGATCGCCCTGTTTCCGACCACCTGGGCTACCACATCCGCTCGGGCAAACACGACGTCACGGCATTCGACTGGGAGCAGTATCTGAAATTCGCCGATAAACATGGCATGCGAAACCGCCAGCGCTGAAAGAGTGGCTGAGGTTACTCGGGTCGAATCCCATATCGCTCCAGCTTTCGATCGAGC